>JAADHW010000230.1 GCA_013151695.1 Gammaproteobacteria bacterium | reverse complement strand
CGTTTGCAAGATATAACCCCACCGCAGGATTATCGACATACACGTCTAAGTGAATCGAGGTGCAACTCATCTGCAATGCCCTTTCAACCGCATGCATCAACAGCTGCTTACCATAACCTGAACCTTGATGACGAGTGTCAACAGATAGAAAGTGCAAGTAGTACCCATCATCAGGAATGTAGGGGGTTAGGTAATCAATGTCCTGAGCTTGCGCTACTATGCCGGGCAATGCGCTTTCAGGCAGTGCCGGTGTGGTCACCTTTAACATCCGCTTACGCAAACCCAACTCAGCCGACCCTGGATAACCAAGCTCTAGTCCCACCGGCGTATCTTCCATCACCAATAGGCTAGCCTCAGTGTACGCATAGGTGGTTGAAGGGCTGCGCCATGCTGCATCGACAAAACCATTGAACACTGTGCGTTGGGTAAACAAATAGTCCCACACGGCAGGATCTGTTTGATAGATCAACTCCGCAGCGAAGTCAGCACACTCAGGATTAGCAGGTTGTATGGAATGACTCATGCCTATTGCCCCGTTCGGATCCGGTCAGGACTAAGCGTAAGCATACAAAAGGCTTCCGGCACTTGTTGCCACCCGTTCAGCTTTTCCCGTGCGGGTGGATCACTAAGATCCCAGTATTTCTCGGCCAACTTACTCGCCAGCTCAATGCCGCCTTCACTACTGATGCGCACCTTTCCATCAAAGGCAACCCAAGCTTCAGGTTCGCCAACTCGATTGGTGACAACAACTGAAACCCGCGGGTCAGTTTCGATGCGGCGGATTTTTCCCGAGTCCTTACCCGCAAACATGCGTACCTGTGATCCGGTCCATTCAAACCAAACCGGCACACCCATCGGCGCATGGTTGGAACGCTGAGTAATGAACATGGCCAAACGCGTTTGTGCTAAGAAGACATCGCGCTGGGCATCATCCTTAAAAGGGGGCGGCATATTTTTCTATCCGTGCTAAAGTGAAGCGATATTAGGTCGAGAACCTATACAAGTCAATGACCTATACGTGTTAACGACCTCATAGTAGACGGAAGATATGGAAAACAAATCTAGAACAACCTCTAGAACAAGCAAGGGAACTCAAACCCGTGCACGCATCCTCAGCCAGGCTCGCGGCATTCTAGTTCGCGAGGGTTACGATGACCTAGTCATGCGCGAACTAGCCACCAGCGGCGGCATGACCCTTGGCAACCTACAATATTATTTCGCTACCAAAGAAACTCTAGTCACGGCCATTATCGAGGCTGAAGGGTTATCTGATCTCAATATCTTGCGCGAGGCGTACCAAAATTGTGGTGACCCAAAACAGGCACTAAGGACATTAGTACACTCTCTGGTTGAAAAGTGGCGGGGCGAAAGTGGCGCGGTTTTTTCAACTCTAAATTTTTTGGCTATGCACAAACCTGCATACAGAGGGTTACAAAGGTCTATTTACCAAGCGTTTCATCGAGAACTGGAAGAAGCTATTGAATGTGTAATACCAAATTTACCCAAACAGGTTTATAAGGATCGCGCTCGCGTGCTAACGGCCCTTATCGATGGCGCCGCACAACAACCCCAAATAGGTCCTAAGGCAAAGTTTTTCACGCTGGTAGCCGATGCAGCAATTGCCATCGCATTGCCAGCAGGGGGTTCGTGCTAGCGAGCTTACTGCGGAAAATAGGTAAAGGCGGCGCATTACGCGCCGCCACCTTGAAAGATTAAGGACTAACGATCAATTTACATCAAAACGGTCGAGCATCATCACTTTGTTCCACGCGCTAACAAAGTTACTTACAAACAGCTCCTCGCCACCTGCAGATGCATACGCTTGTGCCAAGGCACGCAACTCGGAGTTTGATCCAAAGATGAGATCAACCGTGGTTGCCGTCCATTTAAGGTCATTGGTGGCACGGTCTCTTCCCTCATAAACTCCTGCGGCCTCAGCCTTTGACCATTGCGTGGACATGTCGAGAAGATTCACGAAATAGTCATTGGACAACGTGCCCGGCTTATCTGTTAACACGCCATGCTGGGACTCGCCGACATTAGCGTCTAAGGCGCGCATCCCTCCAATCAGCGCTGTCATTTCAGGCACCGTCAGAGTCAACAAGTTTGCCTTCTCAACCAGCATCTTTGCCGGTGACGCATAAGCGTTGTTGGTGTAGTAGTTGCGGAAAGCATCTGCATGCGGTTCCAACACAGCAAAAGAATCCACGTCGGTCATCTCTTGGGATGCGTCAGTGCGTCCGGGTCGGAAGGGTACATCAACTTTGTGACCCGCTGCCTTTGCCGCCTGTTCAATGGCCGCAGCCCCGCCGAGCACGATCACATCCGCTAGAGAAACCTGTTTGCCGCCGGACGCGGCGTCGTTAAAGTTCTGCTGAATTTCTGTCAGTGTCTCTAACACCCGTCTCAGTTCCTGGGGATTGTTGGCATCCCAATTGACCTGGGGGGCCAGACGAATGCGCGCACCGTTGGCGCCACCACGCATGTCGGAGCCGCGGTATGTGGAAGCCGATGCCCATGCGGTTCGAACCAGTTCGGGCCCGGTCAGGCCCGACTTCAGGATCTTCGATTGCAATTTTTCAGCGTCTCTACTGCTGATTAGCGCATGCTCAACGTCCGGCACCGGATCCTGCCAAACGAACACATCGTCAGGAACTTCACTACCCAGATAGCGGCTCCGCGGACCCAGGTCCCGATGCGTCAGCTTAAACCAGGCCCTGGCGAAAGCCGTATCGAATTTCTTGGGGTTCTTCAGGAAACCTGCGGAAATCTTGCGAAACCCCGGATCCATCTTGAGTGCCAAATCTGTTGTGAACATAATTGGTGCATGTCGTTTGTTCGGATCATGTGCATCTGGTACCAAGACACTCGCAGTCTCGTCGGTCGGGATCCACTGGGTCGCACCGGCAGGGCTCTTGACTTGTTTCCACTCAAATCTAAACAAGTTATCCAAAAAGAGCATTGACCAGGCAGTCGGAGTGGATGTCCAGGCGCCTTCCAAGCCACTAGTCGTGGCATCCGCACCCTTGCCGCTGCCACACTTGTTCTTCCAGCCGAGTCCTTGCTGCTCGACCGCTGCCACGGCAGGTTCTGGACCGATACAGTCTGCGGGCTTGGCACCATGGGCCTTACCCAGCGTGTGGCCGCCGGCCACCAATGCAACAATCTCTTCATCGTTCATGGCCATGCGACCAAACGATGTACGCATGTCCCTAGCGGCGGCAAGGGGGTCGGGATTGCCACTGGGGCCTTCCGGATTTACATAGATCAATCCCATCTGTAACGCCGCGATAGGCTTTTCCAATTCGCCCTCTTTATTGTAGCGCTTGTCATTAGCCAACATTTCCGTTTCGGGGCCCCAATAAACCAAGTCTGCTTCCCAATCATCCACGCGCCCACCGGCGAAGCCCAAGGTTTCAAAACCCATGGATTCAAGCGAAACGTTACCAGCCAATATCATTAGGTCTGCCCAAGACACATTGCGGCCGTACTTCTGCTTGACCGACCAGAGCAGGCGCCGCGCTTTATCGAGGCTTACATTGTCTGGCCAGCTGTTTAGTGGTTCGAAACGTTGCTGGCCGCCATCGGCACCGCCGCGACCATCATGCACACGGTAGGTGCCCGCACTGTGCCAGGCCATTCTGATCATCAGACCACCGTAATGGCCCCAGTCCGCCGGCCACCAGTCCTGGGACGCGGTCAAAGTTTTTTCGATGTCCTCTTTCAACATCGCCAAATCGACGCTATTGAAAGCCTCCGCATAGTCAAAGTTGTCCCCGTAAGGATTGGACCTGCTGTCGTGAGCACGAAGTTGCACCAGATCAAGAGTTTGTGGCCACCAGAACTGGTTCGACTTGGCCTTTGCGTCAGCCGCAGAAGCCTCTATCGACACCAGTGCAGACACGCTCAGCGCAATTGCGATGAGTGCAGATACTGTTGTTTTTTGCATTGCAACCGCCTCCTAAGAATTCATAAGAATGTGAGTTGCGAGCATACCCATCGACAATAAGGTTAGTAAATTGGATTAACTGGAACCTGACGTTCTCTTTTACTGAACTTATGTCCCGGTGGATAGTGCTTCCTGGCAAATCTCCATCAGTGCCTCAATAGTGGACATCCGCGTGTAGTTGGGGCGTATTGCGCATGCAATCCGGCGGTGTGGACCGGCTTCATTCAGGTGTACTGCTACCAGTTCTTTGTGCTGCGAAGTCAGTTGGTCGAGGGCCATCTGCGGTATCAGCGTTGTGCCTAGCTTACCTAGCACCATCTGAATCAGCGTATTCAGGCCCGTGGCGCCCAGCGCTTTGTTGATTGCTTGATCCGGTAGTGTGCATGCTTCCAAGATATGTTCTTTCAGGCAATGTCCCTCTTTTAATAGCATCAGTTCGCAGTGGTCGAGCTCGTTGCTGGCAATCTCGTCTCGGTGTGAATTTTCTGTGCCTTTTAACGCTACCCAGTAAAAGTCCTCCTGCCAAAATTCCATGGTGAGCAGGCCATCACAGGGGTACGGTAGTGCCAGTATTGCCATGTCCATCTCGCCTCGGTTGACCATATCGACCAGCTCTTGGGATTGATCTTCGACAATGGTTAGCTGGGACTGTGGATATCGCTTGTTCAGAATTGGCATTACTCTGGGCAGCAGAAAGGGGCAGATAGTAGGAATCACGCCGACGGTTATCGGAAAGCTTAGCGGGGCTCTCTGACTGTCAGCCAGATGCTGAAGATCCTCGACCTGCAACATAATGTTACGTGCCATTTTCAACACTTGTGTTCCGACTGGAGTAACCAAAACCTTCCTGTTGTCCCTTTCAAAAATTTGCAGTCCGAGCTGCTTTTCTAGCTCACTGAGTGCTGTGCTCAGCGCCGATTGGCTGATGTTGCTCAGTTCAGCTGCTCTTTTGAAATGCAGTGTCTTTTCTACTACGAGCGCGTATTTGAGTTGCTTGATAGAAACCATGGCGTACTTACTCCACCGTCACCGACTTTGCTAAATTGCGCGGTTGATCAACATCGGTACCTTTTAGCACAGCAACATGATAAGCAAGTAATTGCAGCGGAACGACATAAACAATAGGTGCTAACAAAGAATCAACCGTAGGTAATGTCACCACTGTCACCCCGGGCTCATCTTTGAAGCCACTACCTTGTGCGGCAAACACAAACAATTCACCACCTCGGGCTTTCACTTCGTGCAGGTTTGATTTTAGTTTCTCCAACAGTTCATTGTTAGGCGCAACAGCAATAACTGGCATATCATCATCAACTAAGGCAAGAGGACCATGTTTCAGCTCACCCGCTGGATAGCCTTCGGCATGAATATACGAAATCTCCTTAAGCTTAAGCGCGCCTTCCATGGCCACTGGAAACATGGTGCCGCGACCTAGAAACAGAACGTGGTTCTTCTCAATAAATTGCTCAGCAATATGTTGAATTCGATCGTCTAGATCCAATGCTTGCTCAACCAAGCGGGCTAAATCATGTAGTCCCTCTACCAACACGGCTTCTTGTTCTTGATCCAAGCCGTGTCGTCGCGCTAGTAACAAGGTCAACAACATAAGGTCTGTGAGTTGCGCTGTGAATGCCTTGGTCGATGCGACGCCCACTTCTGTTCCGGCTTGAATCATCAATGCCAGATCACTCTCGCGCACAATAGTACTGGTGGGTACATTGCAAACGGTAAGCGTAGCGAAGTACCCTACCTGTTTAGCAATACGTAACGCTGCCAGGCTATCGGCAGTTTCACCGGATTGAGATATGGTCACGAACAGAGTGTGGGGGGACACAGCCAGTTTGCGATAACGAAATTCACTGGCAACTTCAACCTGACACGGTATACCCACCAGTTCTTCTATCCAGTAGCGTGCAACGGAAGCGGCATAATAACTTGTGCCACAAGCAACCATGGTGACCGCCTCAACTTGATCGAAGATTGCTTTTGCACCCACACCAAAAGCTTGTTCCAGCACTTGGCTTTTGCCTATACGCCCTTCAAGGGTATCTTTGATCACTTTGGGCTGCTCAAAAATTTCCTTCAGCATATGGTGCCGATAGTTCCCCTTATCGGTATCGTCATGTCCAAGTTCCACGCGCACATCTGCCCTAATCACAGACTCGTCTTCCATATCCCATATAGAGATACTGTCTGCACGCAACTCGACGAGGTCGCCTTCCTCCAAAAAAATAAACCGATCTGTCACCGGTTTCAGCGCCAACACATCTGAGGCTATAAAGTTTTCCCCGATGCCTATACCAATCACCAGCGGGCTACCTGCTCGTGCTGCGATGATTCGCTCAGGATCATCTTTACACAACACGCCTATGGCATAAGCACCTTCCAATTTCCTGATGGTGGAACGAACTGCATCTAACAGATTTTCTCCTTGGCGAAGATAATCTTCAACTAAGTGAGCCACAGTTTCCGAATCGGTCATTGACTCAAATATATACCCCTTGGCTTCAAGTTCCTGACGCAATATCTCATGATTTTCGATGATGCCGTTATGCACAATACAGACTCGATCACCCGAAGCATGAGGATGCGCATTTTCATCCGCAGGTACAATGGGTCGCCCATCGAGTATGGGCAATGCCAATCTTGCCTCGCAGGGGCTGCGCGTCTAGTGCCTTAACCAGTTCCTGAACTTTACCTACCTTACGACACCGTTTGAGACCGCCTTCACTATCTAGTATCGCCAATCCGGCGGAATCATAGCCTCGATATTCCAGGCGCTTTAAACCTTCGATGAGGATAGAAGGCACACTGCGGTCTGCTACCGCTCCAACTATGCCACACACTATTTTTTCTTCCGCAGGTCAGGACGTACCCACCCCGCAATATTTCTTTGTTTGGCGCGACCCACCGCCAAATCGCCGTCGGACACCTTGCTGGTAATAGTAGAGCCTGCCGCAGTAAATGCATTGTCTTCGAGCGTAACCGGCGCGATCAAGGTTGAGTTCGAACCAACAAAGACATTGTTACCAATGGTCGTGATGTGTTTGTTTACACCATCGTAGTTACAGGTGATGGTCCCTGCGCCAATATTACAATCAGCGCCCAATTGTGCGTCGCCTAAATAGGCAAGATGCCCAGCCTTGGTGCCGGGGCCCAGCTTGGCTTTCTTGGTTTCGACGAAATTGCCGATCTTGACTCCTTCTGCGAGTTCGCTTCCCGCTCGAATGCGAGCAAATGGACCTAACGAACAGTCTTCGGCGACCTGGGCTCCTTCAATAACCGTATGTGCATGAACTTGGGTTCGATCACCAATGTGGGAATTGATGATGACCGCCCCTGGACCCACTCTAACGCCTCGGCCTAACTCTACTTGGCCTTCTAAAACGACATTGATGTCTAGAAAAGAATCTTCTCCAATACTCACCTCGCCGCGTATGTCGATTCGATCTGGATCGGCAATGGTCACACCATCCAGCATCAATCGATTGGCTTGCCGACGTTGGAATTCTCTTTCAAGGCCCGCCAACTGTGCCCGATCATTCACCCCGGTGACATCGACCGGATTTAGCGCCGTGATGCCTGCAACTTCAACGCCGTCTGCAACGGCCATCGCGATGATGTCAGTGAGATAGTATTCACCTTGGGCATTATTCGGTTTGATTGCAGCTAACCAATTCATGAGCTTGCTGGCCGGGGCTGCCAGGATCCCTGAATTTATTTCACAAATGGCACGTTGCTCATCGTTTGCATCTTTGTATTCAACAATTTTCTGAATACGGCCTCGATCATCTCTAACAATTCGCCCAAGTTGGCCAGGGGCTTCAAATTCTGCTGTCACCAAACCCACCTGCCCAGCGTCGGCAGCACTGCAACAATCCACCAGCGTTTGAATGTTGATCAAGGGCACATCCCCATACAGGACCAACACTACCCCATCACCAGCGAGACCGGCCATGGCTTGCGCAACCGCATGACCGGTACCCAACTGTTGCCGCTGCAATATCCAAGAGTGTTCACCGGGTACAGACGCTTGCACCTCATTCGCTTGATGACCCACAACCACGGCTACCTCTCGTGGCTGTAGTTGTTGAGCGGTACAAATTACATGTGAGATGAGGCTGCGCCCGGCGAGTTCATGTAACACCTTCGCCTTTGACGAACGCATACGCGTACCTTTACCGGCCGCTAGAATAATGACATCAAGAATCATCGGTGGGGGAAATTCCTGCCAAACTGAACCACCCAGTATAAAAAGACCTGGGTGAAAATGGGCGAATTTCATCACTCATTTGTAAACTTGTTTTGTAAGCCTATATTGTAAACAAAGTTGTCGTTTTAAGATTCGAATCGACGCAGCTAACGAGAACAACCGATATTAGTCCGTTTACTTGCCTAGCCTAGCGTCGAATTTTTCGCAACTCCTCAATGGTGCGTTGTTGCGCGCGTGCTTCAGCAAGTTGAGCGGCCACAACGGAGAAGTCGATATCCGCAGCGGTTTCAGAGCGGGCTTTCTCAGCAGCAGCTTGCGCTTCTTGCGCTTGTGCTTCGTCGATGTCTTCAGCACGAATGGCGGTATCGGCCAAAATGGTGATCACCCCACCCTGAATTTCGATGAACCCACCAGAGGCAAAAAATATTTCTTGCTCACCATCTTCCATGGTGATGCTGATGGGACCAGGCTGAATGCCCGTCAACAAAGGCGTGTGACCAGGGTAAATACCAAGACCACCGATGCTGCCTACAGCGTTTAGGCATTTGATATTGCCAGAGAAAAGTTCTTTCTCGGCACTTACTATTTCACAGAACATGGTTGTGGCCATACTTATATCTCCGGCTGGCTAGTTACCAAGTGCCCTCTAAGCCTCAATGGTTTTTGCTTTTTCAATGGCATCTTCAATACTGCCAACCATATAGAACGCATCTTCTGGAAGATGGTCATACTCGCCGTCTACAATCGCCCGGAAACTCCGAACAGTATCTTCTTTAGATACATATTTACCGTCGTTACCGGTGAATTGCTGAGCAACGAAGAACGGTTGAGAGAAGAATTTTTGCACCTTACGCGCCCGGTAAACAAGAGCTTTGTCATCTTCTGATAGTTCATCCATACCCAAAATAGCGATGATGTCTCGCAATTCTTGGTAACGCTGCAACATCTGCTGAACATCTTGAGCCGTGTTGTAGTGGTCTTCCCCGACTATCAGCGGATCAAGTTGACGGCTGGATGAGTCTAACGGATCCACTGCCGGGTAGATCCCTAGGTCTGTGATCGCTCGTGACAAGGTAATGGTGGAGTCTAGGTGGGCGAAAGTTGTTGCCGGAGACGGATCGGTCAGGTCGTCCGCAGGTACGTATACTGCTTGCACTGAGGTGATAGAGCCCGACTTCGTGGTAGTAATACGTTCTTGTAGCTGACCCATTTCTTCCGCCAAGTTTGGCTGATAGCCTACCGCAGAAGGCATACGCCCTAACAGCGCAGATACTTCTGTGCCCGCTAGCGTGTAACGGTAAATGTTGTCGATGAACAACAACACATCGCGGCCGTCATCACGAAATTTCTCGGCCATGGTTAAACCCGTGAGCGCTACGCGCAGACGGTTACCAGGAGGTTCATTCATTTGTCCGAACACCAGGGAAATTTTGTCAAGAACCCCAGCTTCTTCCATTTCATAGTAGAAGTCGTTGCCCTCTCTTGTGCGCTCGCCCACACCAGCGAATACTGACAATCCTGAGTGTTCCATGGCTATGTTACGAATCAGCTCGAGCATGGTCACCGTTTTACCTACGCCCGCACCACCAAACAAGCCTACCTTTCCACCCCGGGCAAAGGGGCAAATCAAGTCGACAACCTTAATGCCGGTTTCTAGAATATCGTTGCCCCCCACCTGGTCTTCATACGAAGGCGCTTTACGATGTATGGGCATTTCTACAGCTGCATTAACTGGACCCTTCTCGTCTATCGGGCGGCCCAACACATCAACAATACGTCCTAGGGTTTCTTCACCTACAGGTACAGTGATTGGATGGCCCGTGTTGGATACTTCCAAACCGCGTGACAACCCGTCAGACACACCCATGGCAATGGTGCGAACCACTCCATCACCTAGTTGCTGTTGCACTTCCAGGGTGAGATCGCGCCCACCTACCATCAATGCGTCGTATACTTTAGGAACGTTGTCTCGCTCGAACTCAACGTCGACCACTGCGCCTATGATTTGTACAATTCGACCGCTGCTCATGTTCTGCCTCTTTTATCTCTGACTATTCGTCTTAAACTATTAAATCGGTTCTGCTAAACCGCCGCTGCACCGCTGACAATTTCCGCTATCTCTTGGGTAATAGCCGCTTGTCGTGCGTTGTTGTAAATCAACTGAAGTTCCTCGATCATCGTACCCGCATTTTCGGTTGCACTTTTCATCGCAACCATCTTGGCTGCTTGCTCACACGCGCCATTTTCAACCACTGCTTGGTATACCTGAGATTCGAGAAATCGCGTCACCAAACCTTCGATCAATTGGCGAGCATCGGGTTCATATATATAGTCCCAACGGTGCTTGTAGTCAGCATTATCTTCTGCGTTGAGAGGCAGAATTTGATGGATTTTCGGTGCTTGAGTCATGGTGTTCACAAACTCATTAGAGGCCAAATAGAGCCGATCAATCTCTCCTGCTTCATAGGCATCCAGCATCACTTTTATGCCACCAATTAGATCTTCTAAAGCAGGCTTTTCGCCTACATCACCCATCACTGCCTTAATGTTAGCGCCGATGGATCGAAAGAAGGGACCTGCTTTATTTCCGATCAGACCTAAGTCAATAGACACGCCTTTAGCGTCCCACTCGGCCATATCTTTCACAACTGTACGAAACAAATTGACGTTTAGCCCGCCACAAAGCCCACGATCTGTTGAGACAATGAGATAGCCTATACGTGACACTTCGCGTTCCTGCATATACATATGCTTATACTCAGGGTTTGCATTGGCCAGATGACCAATAACGCCTCGTATTCTTTGCGCGTATGGTTTGCCCTGACGCATCCGATCTTGGGTACGACGCATTTTGCTAGCTGCTACCATCTGCATAGCGCTGGTGATCTTTTGCGTGTTTTGCACGCTCTTGATCTTAGTTTGTATTTCTTTACCGACTGCCATGAGGGTACCTTTAGTAGGTCTGGGTCGCTTTAAATTTTTCGATAGCGCTTTTTAGTGTCGCCACAACTTCATCGTTGTAGGTGCCGTTCTCATCAATATCATCCATAAACTCGGCATGTTCTGCGCGCATATAGGCGAGTAACGCCGCCTCAAAATCGAGCACCTTATTAACTTCAACATCTTCGAGATAACGCTCGTTAGCCGCGAACAACACCGTGCCCATTTCTGCAACTGACATCGGTGAATATTGCTTTTGTTTCATCAATTCGGTCACCCGCGCACCATGCTCAAGTTGTCGTCTGGTGGCATCATCCAAATCTGAGGCAAACTGAGAAAACGCGGCGAGTTCTCGATACTGCGCAAGCGCAAGCTTAATGCCGCCTGAAATTTTCTTCATGAACGGTACTTGGGCAGAACTACCCACCCGGGAAACTGAAGTTCCTGGGTTCATTGCAGGACGCAGACCCGAGTTAAAGTTCTGGGTTTCCAAAAAGATCTGCCCGTCTGTAATAGAAATTACATTAGTCGGTACAAAGGCTGAAATATCACCTGCTTGAGTCTCAATCACTGGCAACGCTGTGAGTGAGCCGGTTTTGCCCTTAACAGCTCCGTTGGTGTGCTTTTCGACGTAGTCAGCATTCACCCGAGCGGCGCGCTCTAGCAATCTTGAGTGTAGGTAAAAAACATCGCCGGGATAAGCCTCACGACCCGGTGGTCTTTTCAGTAGTAATGAGATTTGACGATACGCCCAGGCTTGTTTGGTCAGATCATCATAAATGATCAACGCATCTTCGCCGTTGTCGCGAAAGTACTCACCCATACTACAACCTGCATAGGGTGCAATAAATTGCATAGGAGCTGGGTCTGCTGCACTCGCCGCCACCACAGTGGTGTATTCCATGGCGCCGTGTTCTTCCAGGGTGGTAACGATATTTGCGATGGTAGACATCTTCTGGCCGATGGCCACATAAACACACTTAATGCCACTGCGCTTTTGATTGATGATGGCATCTATCGCGATGGCTGTTTTACCGATTTGGCGATCTGCAATAATCAGTTCGCGCTGACCACGACCAATCGGCACCATGGCATCTACGCACTTAAGACCAATTTGAACCGGTTGATCAACACTCTGGCGTGCGATTACCCCTGGGGCAACCTTCTCGATTGGTGCACTTTCCTTGGCATTGAGTGGCCCTTTACCGTCGATGGGATTACCTAACGGATCAACCACTCGGCCCAGCAGCTCAGGGCCAACAGGAACTTCCAATATACGACCGGTACAACGTGCCGTCATGCCTTCGGTCAGCCCTTCATATTCTCCTAGGATAACCACACCCACAGAATCACGCTCTAGATTTAACGCCATGCCATAGAGGCTGCCATCAAATTCGATCATCTCACCATATTGCGCATCCGCTAAACCGTGAATACGCACGATACCGTCAGATACACCGACAATTGTGCCTTCGTTCTGCGCTTGGGCTTTGACATCCAAACCTTGAATTCGGCTTTGGATGATTTCACTGATTTCCGAGGGATTCAGTTGCTGCATAATGCCTTCCTTTTTAGGACTTTCGTTACAAAGATTCGAGTTAACTGGCGCTGAGTGTTTCAGCTAGCTTGTTAAGCTTACCGCGCACTGAGCCGTCTATAACGATGTCTCCAGCGCGTATGATGGCTCCGCCAATCAAGTTCGAATCCACACGAGATTGAATGGAAATCTCTTTGTTAAATTTTTTACCCAGTGCTCGTGCAAGCCCTTCACTTTGAGACTCGCTCATTTCGAATGCACAGATCACTTCAACGTCGAGGCTCTTTTCTTCCTCTGCACGCAACGCTTCAAACTGCGTGGTAATTTCTGCAATCAAAAGCAAACGGTCGTTGTCGGCTAACGCCTGTAAAAACTTCTCAGCTTGATCATCTATGTCATCTCCGCACAGTTGTGACAAGCGTGATGCTTTAACGGACCCAGCAAGATCTGGACTGACTAACAACGCACGCACTGTTGGGTGCGCAGAGACAGCAGCAAGAACACCCATCATGTTTGACCATTTATCGAGTTGTCTTTGTTGCTTCGCTAAATCGAAAAGCGCGTTGGCGTAGGGACGAGCAATTGTGGCGAGTTCTGCCATGATCTAAAGCTCTGCTGCCAATTTGTCGAGCATGTCGTTGTGTCTCGACACATCTACACTGCTTTCTAGTACGCGTTCCGCTCCGGTAATCACCAAGGTAGATACCTGGGCACGAAGGGTTTCTTTGGCACGGTTTATTTCTTGGTCAATTTCAGCACGCGCCCCTTCTACGATTCGTTCACCTTCGACACGCGCCTCGCCTTTGGCTTCTTCGATCATTTGATTGGCTCTACTTCGAGCTTGATCGAGAATAGTGGCTGCTTCTTGTTTTGCCTGGGCCATTTCAGCTTCAGCACCACTGGCTGCATCCGCCAATTTCAGTTCAGCTTCTTCGGCTGCGGCCAAACCGGCGGCTATGGTTTCCTGGCGCTGTTGCATCATGGCGAGCAAAGGCGGCCAGATGAACTTCATGCAAAACCACACGAAGATAAAGAACGTGATCGACTGTCCGAATATAGTTAGGCCTAAATTCATCGTAATTCTCTACTATTGACGCTATTTGTTACGCATTCACTTTCGATTTCACACCGAAAGCACCTCCAATAACGGCTTACGCTGCAAGCGCGAAAATGACGTACAAGCCAATACCAACAGCGATCATCGGCACTGCGTCGACAAGACCCAGTACAATGAAGAGCTGCGTTCTCAGCATTGGCATAAGCTCAGGTTGTCGTGCTATACCTTCAAGGTATTTACCACCCAGTACACCCACGCCAATGGCTGCACCAACTGCACCAAGCCCCATCATTAGGCCGCCGGCGATAACTAAAAGACCTGTCAGTTCCATGTTTACTCCCAATTACGAGTTATTAAATTGCGCTTTTTGCGCTACCGCGATTTAGCGACACAGTGTGTTATTAGTGTTCATCCGTTTCGTGCGCTTGCGCGAGATACACGATGGTCAACACCGCAAAAATGAACGCTTGTAGCGTGATGATCAAAACGTGGAACACAGCCCAAGCCCATTGCAACACACCGCCAAAAACAAAGAAGATCGCACCGGCACCGAACATCAGTGCGATCAATATAAAAATCATTTCCCCGGCATACATGTTGCCAAACAAGCGCAAACCCAGTGACAGGGGTTTGGCAATTAAGGTTACGAACTCCAGTATAAAGTTGACCGGGATAGCAAATACCGAAGGAAAAGGGTGAAAGGACAACTCTTTTAGAAAGCCCATAAACCCTTTGCACTTGATACTGTAATACAAAATCAAAACAAACACGCTGAGCGCCATCGCCATGGTAACGTTTGGGTCTGTCGATGCGACCACTTTCATGTGCGAGATACCTACCAACTTTGCCAACTCTGGAATCCAATCTACTGGCACTAGATCCATGAGGTTCATCAGAAACACCCAGACAAAAATGGTCAGTGCCAGTGGCGCAATTAAATCGTTTTTGTACTCAAAAATGCTTTGGGTGGTCTCGTCAATAAACTCGACTATCATCTCTACGGCATTTTGTAGCCCACCCGGAACGCCCGAAGTAGCAATTACCGCTGCTCTACGGAAAACCAAGATGAAAATCAGACCCGTAGCGATTGACCATCCCATAGAATCAACATTGATCGACATGAAACCCATGGCAGAGGCTTCTTGCGCCGAATGCGCAAACCCCCAGGTTCCGTCTGGATGTTGGCCATAAGTAAGATTGGTCAGGTGGTGTTGAATATATTCCGCGGTGCTACCGGCCATTCAAGCTCCTAATTTTTTTTCTTTCCATACTCAACTACCTTGAGAGAATAAGCCGGCCAAAATGTATGCCAGATGGACCACAGCAAAAGTGACAAAAAAGCCGACAGGCTCTATGCCTACCACCAACACGCATAACGCCATTAGCGTTGCGGTCAACATCATACGCAGCACACCGTGCGCTAATATTCGAGTCGCGTTATACGTATGCGCCTGCATCCATGCGTAATACGCACTGGGCAAAGCGACACAGCCTGTAGCGAGTAAGGCTGATTTGGAGGCGTTCCATCCAACGGCCCATAACAAAGCCAACGAACAGAAAAAACCTAGTATCACCTGCACAGAAACAATGCGACCCGGCAGGCTCATCTAGTCACCCAATTACGCTAAAGCCCAAATTAAGGCGGCGCACATTATATGGAGACCATCATAATCGTTCAATGGGAATCAACGGTTCGGGCATAGAAAAACCAAGTTTTTCTAATAAATCTCAACTTTTTAGCTCGATTCGATGCCTAAGTGTTTGAGTACCCCGTCTAGCTCGTCCAAAGAGGAGTATTTGATCGTCAACTCACCTTTGCCTTGACTACCATGCTTTATACTGACCGGCGCACCAATTTGGTCAGTCAAGATCATTTCTAGCCTTTGCGTATCAGCATCTTTCATCACCGCACGCGGGGTAACTTTAGTTTTAACACCGGCCACCGCACGCCTGACTAAGGCTTCGGTTTGACGCACGGATAGTCCGTCTTCCACCACTTGTTGTGCCAGTTGATCTTGACCAAACCCAGTAATCGCCAGCAATGCCCGGGCATGGCCCATTTCCAAATCACCACATTCCAACAAGTTGCGCGCGGTAGAACCCAAATTTAACAACCGCAACAAGTTCGCAATCGCAGCCCTAGACTTGCCCACGGCATTTGCAATTTGTTGCTGGGTTAGCTCAAACTCATCTCTCAGCCGAGCAAGGCCAAGAGCTTCTTCCAAAGCATTAAGGTCTTCACGCTGCATGTTCTCAATCAGCGCTAGGGCAGAAGCTTCGGCATCAGTAACGCTTTTAATCACCGCCTGCAGTTTTGTCAGCCCGGCCATTTTAGCCGCACGCCAGCGCCGCTCCCCAGCAATTAGCTCATAACCACCTTGGACCTTTTGTCTCACCACAATGGGCTGTAACAGTCCTTGGTGTTTGATAGAGCTTGCCAGCTCTTGCAATGTCTCTTCATCAAATACGCGCCGTGGTTGAAACGGGCTAGGGGAAATAGCGGTGATACTGAGCATGGCAACGCCGCTGTAGTCTAGGTCGGACGCATTTTCTGTAGCAGTTTCTGCAGAGGAAGTGGACCCTTCGCGCGCAGCATGCAGCGACGACGACGGCTTTGCCGACAACAAGGCATCAAGTCCTCTGCCTAGTCTCTTTTTACTCATCAAGAATACTCATCATCGAGCCAAATGGGTGATCGCAATGTTTGCCTGGGGCAGTGCATCCGCCTTAGGGCAGAACATTGCGCTGGTGTTTTTGCCGTAACTCGCCCGCCAGCGCCATATACGCAACCGCACCACGGGAGGTTCGATCATACAGGATCGCGGGTAAGCCGTGACTGGGTGCCTCAGCGAGGCGTACATTGCGCGGAATTACCGTGCGAAAAACTTGATCGCCAAAATACTGTATGAGTTGCCGCGAAACGTCCCGTGTCAGACTATTGCGCGGATCGTACATGGTTCGCAATATACCTTCGAGAACAAGATTCGGGTTAGCGTTGCTCTTGACCCCTTCAACCGTATCTAACAATGCGGTTAAGCCTTCGAGCGCATAGTACTCACATTGCATAGGTATCAATACCCCATCGGCAGCGATAAGTGCGTTCACTGTGAGGATACTCAAGCTTGGAGGACAATCGATGATCACATATTCGTAAGCTTGTGTTTGCGCCGCAATCCGATCGCGAATGTAGTATTGCCGGTTGTCCGCCTGCAGAAGCGCAACTTCCGCAGCGGTCAAATCTAAGTTAGAAGGGAGTATTTCAAAACTTCCATTACAGCGCTGCGCAACGTCAGCCAAGGGCGTGTCTTCGATTAGCCATTCGTATACGGATGTATCAATTTCGTTTTTATTGACCCCGCATCCCATGGTGGCGTTGCCTTGCGGGTCAAGGTCTATCAATAATACTCGCCCTCCAGACATGGCCAGTGAAGCGCTCAAATTAACACTGGTTGTGGTTTTACCTACACCACCTTTCTGGTTTGCGACAGCAATAACCCGAGTCACGCCCGCTCCAGCACTAAAAGTGAATGCGCAATGGCCAACCCCGGTATGTCCACACTATGCCTTGTCATGCGTATATTGTTGTTCTCAAACATCCTTTTGTCAGCAAGCTCTGCCTCGCCAAGGCCCTGCGTACCCTTATCTGGCTGCGTTTCGCGCTGTTGCTGGGTGCGCTCGAATACAACCACACGGCCCGCTGGGTCGAGCAGCGATTGCACCATATCCCAAACGACTGGGGCTGTCGCTACCCCCCGCGCGACAACCGTGTGAAACCTATCTTGCGCTTGCAACAGCTGCTTTACATCACTCGTAACAACGCTGACATTGTCAAGCGCCAGTGCTTGTACCACCTGGTATAAAAAGCGCGTTGGTCGAGTGCGACGATCACACAAGGTGAAGTTGCTATCTGGGGCTGCCACCGCGAGAGGAATACCGGGCAGTCCAGCACCACTCCCAATATCCAAAACTTTGCCTGGCTTCAAAAAAGGTAAGGCGGTCAGGCTGTCGAGTAGGTGGCGTTGTTCTAATCTGCGTATGTCGCGACGAGAGACGAGATTGAATGTCTTATTCCACTTTCGTAGCAGTTGCGCAAATAGATGCAATTGTTGCAGTTGTGGTTGAGCCAGCGATACTCCCATAGCCGCGGCTTGCTGGTTGAATATTTCGATGTCCATAAGTTGTAACCAGACGTTCCCTAGCCGGTCGCGGCACTATCACCATGCGCAAACTTTTTTGCATAGACCAACAAAATCGATAACGCCGCTGGCGTCATTCCCGGAATTCGCGCGGCACGTGCCAATGTTGCAGGGCGAGCGTCACTCAATTTGAAACGCAATTCGTTGGACAACCCGTCGATGTCGTTGTAACGCAAACCCTGCGGCAGAGACATGCCTTCGTGTCGCCTGATTTTGGCGATCTCATTATCTTGGCGTTTGATATATCCGGCATATTTAGTTTCGATTTCTATTTGGCCCAACAAATCAGCCCCACGCATCGTCGCAGTAGAAGCCTGCTGCGTGCCGATATGGCCTGCCAAGATGGTTGCGATAGAAGCGGCATTCACGTCCGGCCGACGTAACAGCTCCAACAGGTCGGTATCTTTAGAGACACCAACCCCAATTAGAGATAACAGCGCAGCAGCGAGTGCAGAATTAGGTTGTACCTTGGCGCTCGCTAGCTGGCTGCGTAAAGACTCTAGCTGGTGCATTTTTGCAGCAAAGTGCTGTGCTCGCTGCTCACCGATAACCCCAAGGTGTAACCCCAGCTCGTGCAAGCGCTGATCGGCGTTGTCTTGACGTAACCGTAGCCGATATTCCGCACGGCTGGTGAACATTCGATAGGGCTCACTGGTGCCTAAGTTGACCAGGTCATCCACCATAACGCCGATGTAGGCTTCATCCCGACGAGGCTCCCAGGTTGCTTGGTGCTGACTTTTCCGCGCCGCATTGATACCCGCGAGCAGGCCTTGAGCTCCGGCCTCTTCGTAGCCCGTTGTGCCGTTAATTTGACCAGCAAAAAAGAGACCATCCAATACCTTTGTTTGTAACGAATGAGTTAAGTCTCGCGGATCGAAGTAGTCATATTCTATGGCGTACCCTGGTCTAGTAATGTGGGCCTTCGCAAAGCCCTCTATAGATCTTACAAACGCTAATTGGGCATCAAAGGGTAAGCTGGTGGAAATGCCATTTGGATACAGTTCAGTGGTATTAAGACCTTCCGGTTCAATGAAAATTTGATGCTCATTTTTATCTGCGAAACGCACAACTTTGTCTTCAATACTGGGGCAATAACGCGGCCCGACGCCTTCGATAGCACCACTGCACAGTGCTGATCGCGATAGGTTATCTTGAATAATTTTATGTGTTTGTGGGTTTGTTCGGGTGATGAAGCAATTAACTTGTCGAGGATGATCCATGGACGTACAAAGATCGGACATCACCGGGCGCGGATCATCACCGGGCTGCACCTCTAGATTAGAGAAATCAACACTGCGCCCGTCAATACGAGGCGGCGTACCGGTTTTTAATCTTCCTACCCGAAAAGGCAGGGCACGTAATCGGTGTGCTAACGCAATGGAAGGTGCATCCCCGGCTCGTCCACCGGCGTGATTTTCGGTACCGATGTGAATTTTACCACCGAGAAATGTGCCGGTAGTGAGCACCACACATCGGCACGAAAACACCAATCCCATTTGTGTCACCACCCCAGTAATGGTGTTGTTTTGAATAACAAAATCCACCACCGACTGTTGAAACAAACTGAGATTAGGCTGTTGCTCTAGCATTTTACGAACCGCATTTTTATACAAAACACGATCGGCCTGAGCTCTGGTAGCGCGCACCGCCGGACCTTTGCGTGCATTCAAAATTTTAAAATGAATCCCTGCCGCATCCGCCGCCTTCGCCATTATCCCGTCTAAGGCATCAATCTCAGCCACCAAATGACTTTTACCAATGCCACCAATGGCAGGGTTACAAGACATTTGGCCAATGGTTTCAATGCTCTGTGTGAGCAACAAGGTCCGAACCCCCATGCGTGCCGCGGCCGCGGCCGCTTCTGTTCCAGCGTGCCCTCCACCAACAACAATGACATCAAACTGATCTGGATAGTCCATGGACCTGGGCGGTGTGAAAAAATGGGCGCCCAGTATAGAGGGTTGATTTTTGAATGGAAGAGAGCTATTTGCCGATACAAAACTCGCTAAATATCTTGCCGAGCAAGTCATCAGCACTCACCGTACCAACTATCTCACCCAGGGCATTGTGTGCCAGGCGTAATTCCTCTGCGACAATTTCTGTCTCATGTTTATTTTGCAAACAGTCCTGCGCTTGTTGCAGCGCAGCGGATGCAACCTGTAGTGCGTCGACATGACGAGCTCGCGCAGTGAACGGCGCCTCTTGCGCGACAAAGCCGACACGTTGCTGAATATGTTGACGCAAGATTTCCATACCGTCACCGGTTTTAGCCGACACATGACAAATTGCGTAGGTCGTATTTGTATCTATGCGTGAAACTAAATCTTGTTTGTTCATCACCACAAAAATTCGTTTATCACCCACCCGCAGTTCACTCAGGCCACACAAACGGGAAACTTCTTCATCAATATCTTGGCCTTGGCTTGCATCCACTACCACCAAGATAACTTCTGCCAGCTGGGCTTGTTTTTGCGCCCTTTCAATACCCAACTGTTCCACTCGCTCGCTGGTTTCTCGCAGTCCCGCGGTGTCGACCAGTCGGATCGGTATGCCGCCAATGATTAAATCAACCTTAAGCAAGTCTCGTGTGGTTCCTGGGATATCGGTGACAATGGCAGCTTCTTCCCCAGCCAAAACGTTGAGTAGGCTAGACTTTCCAGTGTTAGGTGCACCCAACAAGGTGACACTGGCACCCTCGGCGAGCAATTGTCCTTGTTGAGTTTGAGCCAATAGGTCAGCCAGTTGTTGGCGCAACTGTTGAATATTCGTCAAGACTTGATGATCAGCTAAAATATCGACGTCCTCATCAGGAAAATCAATGGCCGCTTCGACAAAGATACGCAACTTCTCTAACCCAGCAGCAAGCGCATTGACCCGGGCGGAAAATTCTCCCTGTAACGAACGCATCGCCCCGCGTGCTGCGGTGGCAGAGGCACTAGCAATCAAATCTGCGATGGCCTCAGCCTGGGCGAGGTCCATCTTGCCGTTAAGATAGGCCCTTTCGCTGAACTCCCCTGGGCGGGCTAAGCGCGCACCTTGCTCACACAAGGTATTGAGCAACAGCTGTAACACCACCGGGCTGCCATGACCTTGAAACTCAACCACCTCTTCACCGGTAAATGAATTAGGTCGTGGGAACAAAATTACCAAGCCCTCGTCCAATACTTGACCGGCGTGAAAAAATTTTGTGAAGACCGCTTTTCGCGGCTCAAGCTTCGCTTGGGCTACCTTCTCAGCAAGGCTTTTAGCGCCATGACCGGAAAGCCTAACAATACCTATGCCGCCTTGCCCAGGGGGTGTTGCCACCGCCGCTATCAGGTCTGAATGTAGACTAGCAGACACCATCTGCACCTCAGGTTGCCGGGAGCCCCTGGTTTAGTCTCACTTGCCTTTATTGGCGTAGGCTTTCTCAGCTTGTTTATACACATACTGTTGCTGACCAATAGACAAAACGTTATTAACCAGCCAATACAATACCAGCCCAGCGGGGAAGAATAGAAAAAGTACCGTGAACATGATGGGCATCATCTTCATCATCTTCACTTGCATCGGGTCACCCATCTGGGGATTAAGCGACTGCATCCAGTACATGCTCGCCCCCATGGCCAAGGGTAATACGAAGAATGGGTCCATAACCGCCAAATCTTCTATCCACAAGAAAAAGGGCGCCTGGCGTAACTCTACCGACTCAAACAAGACCCAATACAGCGCCAGGAAAATAGGCATAGGTAAGAGCATGGGCAGACACCCACCCAAGGGATTGGCTCCTTCTTTTTTGTACAGTGCCATCATTTCTCGAGACAGCTTTTCTTTGTCGTTACTGTAGCGTTCTTGTAATTTCTTCATCGCTGGCGCTACCCGGCGCATGTTTGCCATCGACTTATATCCAGCAGCAGCCAGCGGATACAGTAGGGTCTTGACGATGACGGTCAGTAGTATGATGGCAAGCCCCCAGTTGTTCACCAGACCGTGTAACCAATCTAACAAGTGGAACAAGGGAATTGCCAACCACCATAAAAATCCGTAGTCAATCGTAAGATTTAGGTTCGGGGCAATCTCTTCCAAACGATTTTGGTCTTTGGGCCCAGCATAAAACTGTGTTTGCCAATGACCCATACGGCCTGGTGCTACTTCTTGTAACGGGCCCGTATAACCGAAAAGGTACGTACCCGCTGAGTTTTTGCGCGCATAAAACTGGTTATCTTGTTCTTGGGGAGGAACCCAAGCAGATAAGAAATAGTGCTGCAGAAAAGCCACCCACCCACCAGTAATCGTCTCTCTCAGCGGCTCTTCGTCTACGTCTTCAAACTCTACTTTAAAATAACGCTCGTCAGGTTTGGTAATGGCCGCACCCAGGTAGGGCCGAGGGCCGAGGAAGAACGCATCGTCGTCTGCTGGTGTCTTCGAGTCACGCTTTAACTGCGCAAACATACCCGCCTTAAACACTTCCCGGGTGGTGTTGTTGACTTCATAGGCAACTTCGATCAGATAATCTTCGGGCTGAAACGTAAACGACTTGGAGACCGTCACGCCTTCGTGTTGCGTGGTTAGGACCACGGTTTTTGGTCCGCTGGGACCCACCACCACATCTTCACGATCGGTGCGATATACAGGGCGTGTGCTGCCGCCATCCGGGCCGTTTGGTCCAATCAGGCCACTCTGCGCAACGTACGTGCGTGCCGCGCTATTATCCAATAGCACATAAGGCACATCTGGCTGTTCCAGCTGCACGGGGAATTTTGGTAACTGCACTCTGACAATGTCACCTCCAACAAGATCAATCCAAACTTTCAACGCAGCAGTGGTGATGGTAATTAACCGCTCATCGCCAGCCATAATTGTCTGTGTGTCTTGGGATTGCAGCGGTGTTATCAAAAAGCTGGCATCGGGTACGTCACTATTTTCGTCAGGCGCAGGCACGGTACTACTGGTCACAGGTATATCTGTTGTGACGGTATCAGTAAGTGCAATGGTGTCGGCCGGGTGGGTTGTGTTGCTTGAGCTGAGTGGTGCGCTACTGTATTCGACTGGTTTCTTTGCTGCCTCCATGTCGTCATTCCAGGCCAAGATTATCAGGTAGGCGGTTGCTGCCAGGCCGATCAACAAAATTACGCGCTGTATTTCTGGGGGTAACATTTGTCTTCCTAGCTGTCTTGTTTAACGAGAGAGGGTGCGCCGGTTGAGTGGCAGCTATGGTCGTTTCCGACTGGAACCATGTCCACCCCACCGGGATTAAAAGGATGACATCGGCCGAGCCTCAACAGTGCCAGCCACATACCTTTCCAAGGACCATGTTGCTGCACTGCTGCGGCTGCATAGTGCGAGCAGGTCGGGTAGAAACGACACTGTCTGCCTACCCAGGCGCTGAAAAGAAGTTGGTAAAGCCCAATAAGCTTCAAAATAGCCAGAGCGACGATTTTACTCACCCAATTGTTCCTTGATGCGTTGCAAGTGAAGATCCAAAGACTGACGCAGTTTTTTCTCATCTGTACCGTCAAATACCTGTATCACAATGTCGACGCAAGGCAGCTTAGCCAAGCGACACCTGAAGTATTCTCGCACAATCCGTTTGATGCGGTTGCGGTGCACCGCTTTAGCGGTATTCCTCTTGGGCACAACCACACCTAATCGCGCGCTGGGCATTCTATTCTGAATCGCTCGTGTACGTAATGGTCTGTTGGAAAGAGTTATCTTCGCGCAGCGGAAAACCTCTGTGTAGTCATTGGCATTGGTTAACCTCACAGATCTAGGCAATCCTTGAGACATGCGCCACCTATGAGCTATACAGCGTCAGATGAGAGCCAGCGTTTTATACGGTGAGACGTTTACGTCCCTTTGCTCTTCGTGCGTTGAGAATCTTGCGGCCAGCTTTAGTAGCCATGCGCGCACGAAAGCCATGGGTTCGGCTTCTCTTTAAATTACTGGGCTGGTACGTTCGCTTCATTTTTTCGCTCTAGACCGGACTTTCGAAAAGGGTGCGCGATTCTATGAACAGCCTGCCAGGCTGTCAAATAGTAAGATATATATATATTAAGGTTTATTGTTGTTATTTGTTATAGGGGCTTGATGCTGTTAGTAACCGAGTTAAGCTTTTGATTATAAAAACGATAACTCCCCGGACAAGCTGTGGACTACCGGTAAACTGTTGTGGGAAAAGCTCGTGATAAGTTGTGGGTAAATGGGTAAGTGAAAGTTATCCACAGGTTCTCCTAATTGTTGCACACAGGCAGGGGTTTCAAATACTGAACGATGCGATAAATTTGTTCAGCTAAGTTTTTGAAATTTCTAACGAAGCTTAAAAATCTCAGCAATTGTAGATCTATGCATAGCTATTTATTTTGGCTTGAGCTTAAATGTCTGCTTGTTCCTTAGAGCATTTTATTTCTCTCTGACGCGTTAGATAGCTTGTTAGCCTCCTTGATAGATAGCTTGATGGGCAGCTTTATATAGCTTAATAATCGTGTGTTGATATCCTGCGAACTGTTGGCTAGCAGTTGGGTAAAAGCTTACAGATAGACTCAGGAGTTGTGGTGAATATCTAGGTTATTCACTGGGGGAACGTAAAATAGCGAAGGTACGATGGCGGCTAGCGGTGACGACTAGCGGAAAGTAAAATATTTTTATTCATTGTCAAAACACTGGCAATTTTACTTAAAAGAAAAATGGGTTAGGACTAAAACTGGACTAGAATAAGGCAACGGGCTCTAAGTCAAAAAGTAATCAATGCAAAGACCAAGTAACCAAAAACGCAGTCTGTAGAAAACAAGCCAGAGCCAGCTGTGGTTCGGAGCGGAGACACCACAATCACACCTTGATCCGGTGGTGTAGGGCGGAAACAACAGTTAAACGTTAGCGGTTAGGGTAGAGGTGAATTTGCAAAGCGATTGGTTTGATAGTTGGGCGGGTTGGGTTTAAAAAAAGTGTATCCACGAATGTGAGTACAAATTCGAGATACACATTGAGGTTGAAATCTAACTGAGAAGCCAAATCGATGGCAGGGATATTCGACCGAAAGGTAGATGCCAAAATGGTAGATACCCAAAAAGAGATAGGTCCAGGAACGAGTAGAAGACCAAAACAAGTGACCGAAAAAGGAAGCTTAAATTTGGTCGTTTAAGTAAAATGCTCCTTTTTTAGAGGGGCGAAGGTGTTTGGCGACGACTTGCGGGGGCAATAGGTGGGACATAGCATTTGGCAACAATGCTTGAGCAGACTAGCAGACGAAATCTCTTCGGAGCAATTTGAGACATATATCAGGCCCTTGCAAGCGAGCGTGGATGATGGTGCGGTGTCGCTTTTTGCGCCGAACATTTATGTTGAAGAGCAAGTTCGGCTGAGTTATCTGCAGCGAATTCAAGATTTAATCAGCCAAGCTTCTGGCTTGGATGAGACCCTAGATATTTCTCTCACTGTTGGTGGGCATGCAAATGCCTTGCCTTTGCGCGCTGATGGCACCTTGCCGAGCAGCCACTCAACCAAGACCAGTCATAATCTGAATAGCGACTTCAGTTTCGATACCTTTGTTGAAGGCAAATCTAATGAGCTGGCTAAGGCTGCCGCACTTCAGGTTGCGAGCAATGCTGGCAAATCATACAACCCATTACTGTTGTATGGGGGTGTTGGTCTAGGCAAAACGCACCTCATGCAAACCGTGGGGAATGAAATATTGAAGCACAACCCTCAAGCGAGAGTGGTGTATTTGCATTCACAACGGTTTGTGCAGGACATGGTGAAAGCCTTGCAGCAAGGGACGATGCAAGATTTTGTACATTATTATCGTTCAATTGATGCGTTACTTATTGACGATATTCAGTTTTTTGCGAAAAAGCTGCGTTCCCAAGAAGAGTTTTTCCACGTCTTCAATGCATTATTGGAGGGTGGCCATCAGATGGTTCTAACCTGTGACAAGTATCCGCGGGAGATAGAGGGTTTAGAGGAACGCTTGAAGTCTCGTTTTGTTTGGGGCTTGACGGTAGAAGTAGAACCGCCTGAATTGGAAACGCGAGTCGCTATACTGATGAAAAAGGCAGAAGCTGAGCAGGTTGATTTAGATCATGCGGTGGCGTTTTTTATTGCTGAACGTATCCGCTCTAACGTCCGCGAGCTAGAGGGTGCTTTGCGCAGGGTCATAGCTAATGCACGTTTTACCGGGCGACACATTAGTATTGATCAGGTGAAACGAGCGTTACGAGATCTTTTTGCGATTCAGGACCGGCAGATCTCTATTGATAATATTCAGCGAACTGTCGCTGAGTATTACAATATTAAGATAGCGGATTTACTGTCGAAACGTCGCAACCGAACCATTGCTCGCCCGAGACAGGTTGCGATGGCGCTTGCGAAGGAACTGACCAATCACTCATTGCCTGAAATTGGTGACTATTTTGGTGGAAGAGACCACACGACAGTACTTCACGCTTGCCGTAAGATTGCCGAATTGCGCGAAACCACCGCGGATATGGCGGAGGATCACAAGAACTTATCCAGATTGCTCACGGGTTAGCCGGCCGTCATGAAATTTACTATTCAAAGAGAACAGCTTCTGAAGCCATTGCTGTTGGTAACCGGGGTGGTGGAGCGTCGTCAAACCCTGCCCGTGTTAGCAAACTTGTTAGTCAAGGCGAGTGAAAATCGACTAGAGATTACCGGTACGGATTTAGAGGTCGAATTGGTGGTGCAATGTGACGCTCAAGTAGAGCAAGCTGGCGAGGCGACACTTCCCGCCCGCAAGCTTGCAGATATTTGGCGGTCTCTAGGCGAGGGAGCAGAAGTTTCAGTTGCCGTTGAAGGAGATCGCGCGGTAGTTCGCTCTGGTCGTAGTAAATTTACCTTGGCTACACTTCCCGCGGCAGATTTTCCTAAGGTCCCAGGTGGTGAGGCAGATGTGAGTTTACAACTGTCACAAAAATCCATGGGCAGGCTAATAGATGATGTTTCGTTTGCCATGGCGCAGCAAGACGTACGCTATTTTTTAAATGGTATGCTGCTCGAAGTTGATGGTGGGCACACGCGAGCTGTGGCTACAGATGGCCACCGCCTGGCGATGAGTACGTGTATGGAAGCCAATCCTGGTGTGGATAAAAGAGTACAAGCTATTGTGCCTCGCAAAGGGGTGCTTGAACTGGGCCGTTTGTTGGATGGCGGTAGTGAAACCTTAGACTTGCAGTTGGGCGGAAATCACTTGCGTGTGCAATCTGGCGATTACACATTGACGACTAAGCTTGTTGATGGTCAGTTTCCAGACTACGAGAAGGTGATTCCATCTGATGCATCGCGACACCTGAGCGGTGATAGAGAAACATTGAAGAATGCCTTTCAGAGGGCATCGATACTGTCGAACGAGAAGTATCGGGGCGTAAGATTGTTGATTGAACCAGAACAGCTCACCATTCAAGCAAACAATCCGGAGCAAGAAGAGGCGGAAGAGGTTGTTGCGATAGAGTTTAATGGCGATAACCTGGAAATAGGCTTCAATGTGAGTTATCTATTGGATGTGCTTAATGTTTTAAAGACCGATGGCATCACGTTGAGTGTTTCTGATGCCAATAGCTCGGCATTGATAGAGGGTAATGGAAATGATGCTGCGGTATACGTTGTCATGCCCATGCGTTTGTAGACTATCCTAAGAGGCAGTTTTGCGCCTGCAACAACTGCAAATCCAACATTTTCGCAATCTAGAAGATGTTTCGCTGACCTTAAGTCCGGGGTTTAACTATCTCTATGGCGCCAATGGCGCGGGCAAGACAGCCATTCTTGAAGCGGGTTATCTGTTAGCGCGTGGACGATCGTTTCGAACCCCAAAAATAGGCCGAATCATCACTCATGGCGAGAAAGAATTGGTGCTGAGAGCAGACGTGCTAACCGATTCGCATGTTCAGCATAAGCTCGCCATGAGCAAGCATCGCTCTGGCCAGACCAGAACAATTGTGGATGGCCAAAGCACCTCTAGAGCGTCAACATTGGCCAGACATCTGCCCATTCAAATCCTCTTGCCTGGTGCGTCAGACCTCGTCTATCGGGGTCCCACGGTTCGGCGAGAGTTTCTTGATTGGGGGTTGTTCCACGTGGAACCCCTTTATCTGCAAGTGTCTAAAGCCTACAGGCGTGTCCTAATACAAAGAAATGCTTGGCTCAAAGGCCTTGTAGGCAAAACAGTACCGCCGCTGGAGCAAGACCCTTGGTTTACGCAAATACTTCGCTATGGAACAGAACTAAGCTTACTTAGAAGCCAATATACAGCTCAACTTGTGCCGCTATTTGAAAGTACCTTGGACACTTTAGCCCCAGAGTTGAATATATCGACCCATTACTCTTGGGGAGGCATTGAGTCAGAGGAATTAGCTGAGAAAAGATTAGAGGAAAGCTACCCTCGCGATGTAAAATTTGGCATGACTCATCGCGGTCCGCACCGTGGAGATTTGCAATTCAGTACGGACGGGTTAGAGGCGGCGGACATGTTGTCCAGGGGCCAGGCTAAACTAGTAGCCAGTGCCGCCCTGTTAGCTCAAGCGTCTCTCCAGCATCAATTGTCACAGGAGCGCTGTTTGTTTCTAATTGATGATTTTGGCGCTGAGCTGGACGGTGAACACTGGCGATACTTTGTCGATGCACTCCAACGCTTAGAGTGCCAGGTGATTGCGACCTCGACGGACACCATGGAATCTCACCCGGAGTGGTTTCCTGTCGGTACAAAAGTGGAGTTGTTTCACGTGAAACACGGGATGGTGGGGAATAAATAGGCAGGCTAAAGCCCATAAGCCCATCTAAGATACAAACTAAGGAAATCTAAGCTGCATGTCCGAACAAACATATGATTCAGCCAGTATTACTGTTCTGAAAGGATTGGATGCCGTGCGTAAAAGGCCCGGTATGTATATTGGTGATACTGAGGATGGCACGGGCTTACACCATATGGTGCAAGAATTAGTCGATAATGCCATCGACGAGGCGTTAGCGGGGCATTGTGACGAGGTACATGTCATCATGCATCCAGAAGAGGCGGTTACCGTCCGCGACAACGGCCGCGGCATTCCTGTAGATATCCACCCAGAAGAGAAGATCAGTGCAGCAGAGGTGATCATGACCACCTTGCACTCCGGTGGTAAATTCGACGACAACAGCTACAAAGTGTCTGGTGGCCTGCATGGCGTGGGCGTATCGGTGGTCAATGCACTATCAGAAGTATTCAAACTGACGGTACGCAGAGATGATCGAGTGTATGAGCAGCACTATAAAAAAGGCGTTCCCGTCGCGCCCATGGCGGAAGTGGGCGAAACCAACGAAAAAGGCACGGAATGCTACTTTAAGCCGTCCAGCGAAACCTTTAATAACATTCAATTTTCCTATGAAATATTGGCGAAAAGGTTAAGAGAGCTCGCTTTCTTGAATTCAGGGGTCAAAATTCACCTACTGGACGAAAAGTCAGGCAAGGAAGAGACCTTTGTGTATGAAGGTGGGCTCAAAGCCTTTGTGGGTTATCTAAATCAGAACAAAACACCACTGAATGAGATATTTCACTTTTCCAGCCAGCGTGAAGATGGCATTGGCGTTGAAGTGGCTATGCAATGGAACGACGGTTTCCAAGAACAGGTTTACCCCTATACCAACAACATACCGCAAGGAGATGGTGGCGCGCATTTGGCGGGGTTTCGGGGTGCGTTAACACGTACGCTCAATAACTATATCGAGCGCGAAGGGATGTTTAAGAAAGCCCAGGTAGCCACTACTGGCGATGATGCCAGGGAAGGGCTGATTGCGGTGGTTTCTGTAAAAGTACCCGACCCTAAGTTTTCGTCTCAAACCAAAGACAAACTGGTCTCTAGCGAAGTTAAGTCAGCGGTAGAACAGGAGTTGAATAAGTATTTTTCTGAGTACTTAGATGAGCACCCGCAAGATGCTAAGGCCCTTGTAGGCAAGATGGTTGATGCGGCGCGAGCCAGAGAGGCTGCACGCAAGGCTCGCGAAATGACCCGTCGTAAGGGTGCCTTAGATATTGCCGGTTTGCCCGGTAAACTTGCGGATTGCCAGGAGAAAGACCCGGCTTTGTCCGAAATATTCATCGTGGAAGGGGATTCTGCTGGTGGGTCTGCGAAACAGGGGCGCGATAGAAGAACTCAGGCGGTGTTGCCCTTGCGTGGCAAAATTCTCAATGTTGAGAAAGCGCGATTCGACAAAATGCTGTCTTCGCAACAGGTGGGCACATTGGTGACTGCCCTAGGCTGCGGTATCGGTCGGGAAGGGTTCGATATAGACAAACTGCGTTATCACAGCGTCATTATAATGACCGATGCAGACGTTGATGGCTCACACATTCGTACGCTTCTACTAACCTTCTTCTTTCGTCAGATGCCACTGTTGTTGGAGCGCGGGCACGTGTTCATTGCTCAGCCGCCATTGTATAAGGTGAAGAAGGGAAAGGCAGAACGTTATGTTAAAGATGATGATGGGCTGAACAACTATTTTTTGGAACATGCACTACATAATGCAAAGTTATTTGTCAATGACCAGGCTCCGGCGTTACAAGGAGAGCCCCTCGAAAAGCTAATTAGGGAGCTTCAAGCTGTTTATGACAGACTGAAGCAACTTGAGCGTAAGTATCCACTGGCGCTCACTCAAGCTCTACTGAGAATGCCCAGCGTGACACAAGACCTGTTGCTTAGTGAAGTGGCTATGAACAGTTGGGCGCAACAATATGCTGCGGTTCTAGAGGAGGGTGATGGTCGCCTCGTTCGCGTGGAAGTGAGTTCAGACAGTGAACATCAAGCCTACGTTATTGATGTGCACATCATGCTTAAGGGGGTCACGGGGCAATATAGGTTCTCATATGGATTCTTCACCGGATATGACTATGGCCTGGTCAGCAACATGACAGATCAGTTGGATGGCTTGTTAGAAGCAGATGCGTTCATCCAGCGCGGGGAGAAAACCAAGGACATCTCGTATTTTGATGAAGCATTTGATTGGTTGTTAGCAGAAGCCAAGCGCGGCGTAGATCTTCAGAGATACAAAGGTCTCGGAGAAATGAATCCCATTCAGCTA
>JAADHW010000277.1 GCA_013151695.1 Gammaproteobacteria bacterium | reverse complement strand
GGTCGTCCGCCGCCACCTTCAGCGAAGAGAACGGTAGGTAGTCGATATTGTTCAGCAACTTCAAAAAGACGATCTTTTTTAGCGTGGTTCTTCATGCCTTGAGTACCCGCAAGCACCATGTAGTCGTATGACATGATCATGGTGCGAGCTTTACTTTCTGGAAATAGTGCACCGTTGACCTGGCCTAGACCACATACCATGCCATCACCGGTGGTGTTCTCTATCAAATCTTCGACAGAGCGCCGCCGCCGCTGCCCTGCAATCACAACCCCGCCGTACTCAACAAAGGTACCTTCATCGCATAAATCGGCTACATTTTCTCTCGCCGTGCGATGACCTGTGTTACGCCGCTTGGCGACAGCCTTAGGTCTGTTTTCATCATAGCCTGCAGCTTTTCGGTCAAATACTTCTTGTAAATCTGGGCGGATAAAATCTAGATCCAGCTCTTCTGTCACCCCTTCATCACGAACTTCTACAGCTTCTTCCACAAGCACAATCAACGCATGGCCTGCAAATACCGTATCACCAACTTCGACCCGGAGTTGCTCAACAATTCCGCTGATATCAGCAGTTATCTCATGCTCCATTTTCATGGCTTCCATGACAACAACAAGTTTTCCGACGTACACTTCATCACCAGGCTGCACTTCAAAACTCACTACTGTACCCTGCATCGGTGCACGCACCGCAACGCTGCCCGGCAACAAATTTTCATCAGCCAGATTCTCTTCTACCAGACCTAAACTTTGGACAGCGGTTAGCCCTCCTGCGACACCAGACTTGCCATGTTCCAGTACAGCCAGTGGATCTCGTGCATTTACTCTACTACCGGCCAGATCGGCGTTTATTTGGCTACCAGTAACATTGGGCTGCACCACCAATTCAGCAACGTGCGTATCCACAAATCGAGTAGTTATCTGGTTGGAAATAAAACTTGTATGCCCCAACAACTGCTGCAGGAGGTCGATATTTGTGGCCACCCCTTGCACAGAAAAATCTTTTAGTGCGCGCTGCGCACGCCGAGTTACATCGATAAAATTATGCGTACGTGAACTAACAATGACTTTGGCCAACAATGAGTCGTAGTTAGGATTAGTGGCATACCCTACAAACCCATAGGTATCAACCCGTACACCCGGACCGGTGGGCACCTCGAACACGGTTAAACGGCCACCCGCAGGCTTCACATTGCCTTGCGCATCCATAGACTCCATATTGACCCGCAACTGCATTGCATAACCTTGGGGACTAGGGATTTCATGCTGCGACAACCCCAACTCTTGAAGTGTAGCGCCATTGGCAATTTCAATTTGCGCCCTAACCAAGTCGATACCGGTGATTTCTTCGGTTACCGTATGCTCCACCTGCAATCGGGCATTGGCTTCCATGAAATAATAAGCCTGAGTATCCGTGTCCAACAAAAACTCTATCGTACCCAGACCTTTGTAATTAACACTTTCACCCAATTTTACCGCCAGTTCACAAACTTGTTTACGAACCTGTTCATCAAGCCCAGGACTCGGCGCGATTTCAATCAGTTTTTGGTGACGGCGTTGCACACTACACTCACGCTCCCATATATGGCTGACTTGCCCACAGCCGTCACCCACAATTTGAACTTCTATATGCTTAGCGTTGTTAACAAACCGCTCAATGTAAAGCTCCCCTCTACCAAAGGCACCCATGGCTTCAGATGCACAGCGCTCATAAGCATCGTCCAGATCAGACAACGCCGCTACCACCCGCATGCCACGTCCGCCACCACCAGCGATCGCTTTGAGGATAACTGGCTGGCCATTGTGTTGCGCAAAGAAACTATGCGCTTCTTCAAGAGATACATTTTTTGACAAACCAACCAGCACAGGCAAGCCGTTTTTTTCTGCCAGCTTGCGAGCAGCACTCTTGTCGCCAAACGCTTGCAGCGCCGCAACACTTGGGCCAACGAATATAAGACCCGCACCTTCTACTGCAGCCGCAAAGTTCACATTCTCGCTTAGAAAGCCATAACCCGGATGTATCGCATCGCAGTTATTTTCAACCGCACACTTAACAATTTGATCAATGTCTAAATAAGCCCGAGCACCTTTCCCTTCAAGTGGCACAGCCCAGTCTGCCTTGCGCACGTGGAGTGATGCCTTATCATCTTCTGCATAGATAGCAACTGCACCTATACTTAAATCCTGTGCTGCACGAATAACGCGAATCGCAATTTCGCCACGATTAGCGACTAACAATTTTTTCATGGTTCCCCAACCCCTGGATAGCTATCAATCATACCTTACTCAGTCCCTCAACTGAGTTTTTACATCTGCTAGACGTTCTATGCTCGCTATGGCTTCGCTTTGATCACTCGACATGTTTCGAACAATAATGTCGGTATATCCAGCGTCTTTGAAACCAGCCATCTGATCCACAATTTGATTAACCGAGCCCACCATCAACGCATCTGCTGAAAAGCCACGATAATTTTTGCCAAGATATTCCTCTTTCACAGCCAATGCCTGTTGGGAGGTTGCTCCAATAAATATGTCTCGTCGTATAGCCACAGCAGATGGGGTAACGGAGTGCTGGCTGCAGGCTTGTTTATATTGCTGCAATTGTTCTGTCGCTTGTTGCAAATTGATCGCGGCAGTTGCGAGCCAAACATCAGCCAATTTAGCTGCCCGGTTGATTGCCGGTAACGCGCTGGCACCAATCCATACTTCAACCACTTCACTCGGTACAGGTGAAATTTTTGCTTGCTGTATGTTCCAGAAACGCTCATGAGAGACCACTTCCCCAGCCCACAATGATTTCATTATGGACAAACAGTCTTCAAACATGGGAACACGCTTTGAATGATCTACACCGAGAGCAGCACTGGCTTGTCGGGACCCGCCTAACGCACATTGAAGGATGAACCGCCCCGGCATTAATGCTGCCAAAGTGCCAATTTGCTCAGCCAGCAAAACCGGATGCCACAGTGGCAAAAGATACAACGCCCCCGCTGGGGCATTTCCCCATTCGGCCAACATACGCCCAAACATCGCCGTATTTTGATAATAAGGTATGGGTGTCACGTGATGATCACCGATAAACAAATAGTCGAGGTCTACAGCACGTGACGCTCGCGTGCGCTCAAGCATACGCCGCGCCCCTTCACGAACATCCTTTACCGCATAACTTGAACAAATTGAAATTCCTATACGCATACCCTACCCCTGTTCTAGAAAAAATTGTTAACGATAGACTCTCCATAGCCTATTTGGTGTTTTACAAGTTGTTGGTTATCCAACAAGAAATCACCAATCAACATACTGGCGGGTGATTGCTGTAGAACTTTTGGTAACCATGCGGCATCACTAGACCACATATTGGAATAGGGTATTTCGGCCATTGAACACCAATATGGCAACGCCTCCCTACTTTCGGTGGCTGTACCCCGCAGGTCGTGTGCCATAAAAACGAACCCCAACCACTGATCTCCGTCAAGCTCAACAAAACGCAATTCTGCAACGCAGCTAGCACGTGACACTCGAATACCAACTTCCTCATAAGTTTCACGCGCGGCACACTCCAGCAGCGATTCTCCCGCACGCCATTTACCCCCTGGCATATTTACTTTCCCTGCACCATGGCCAGTTTTCTTATGTATTAGCAAGATCTCTTGGTCCACGCATAACACCATTAATGTGCCCACAAACTCAACACGCCAGGCATCACTCCACGGCGTTTGCAACACAACATTCACTTTGGTAGCTCCACTAAACTATCGATGAGCTGTTGGGTAACTTTGGACCATGTGTATTTCTCGGCATGCGCACGACATTGGCTGCGTGAAACGTTCAGTGCTCTGCACACTGCCTCATTTAGATTTTCATCAAGACAGCCATTTACGCCTTCCACAACCACATCCACGGGGCCTGTCACAGGATAAGCGGCCACCGGCGTGCCACAAGCATTTGCTTCCAACATCACCAAGCCAAAGGTATCCGTGCGAGAAGGAAATACAAAAACATCTGCAGCGGCATATTGCGCCACCAATTCTGCACCGGTTTTGTAACCTAACCACTCTGTCTGCGAAAATTTATCTTGCAAGCCAAGGCGCTGGGGACCGTCTCCTACCACCACTTTGGTGGCGTCGATATCTAGCTCCAAGAAAGCCTCAATGTTTTTTTCAATCGCAACTCGACCAACAAACAGAAGCCTAGGTCGATCGCTAGAAACCAATGGTTTAGGTTGAAAACGATCAATGTCTACGCCACGACTCCACACTACTAAGTCAGCTAACCCCCAATGTTCAAGTTCTTGTTTATGACTGCGTGTGGTACACAAGGTGCGCACAGCCGGTTGATGAAACCACCTCATGAAGGCATAACCAATAGACAAAGGAATGCCCACTCGCTGTTGCACGTACTCTGGGAATTTTGTATGTAGAGATGTGGTAAATGGAATATTTCGGCGCTTGAGTAACCAGCGCGCATACACCCCAAGAGGTCCTTCGGTTGCAATATGAATGTGATTGGGTTGAAACTCGGCAATTATCGCCTGCATAATCCATGGATTCTTCGCCACTTTGATTTCGTTGTAGGTGGGTAAGGGTGTCGTCTTGAATTGGCCAGCATGCACAATTTCAACCTCATACTGCGCCAAACGAAGATGTTCGATCATCTTGGTCCAGGTAGTCACTACCCCGTTAGTCAGCGGTAGCCATGAATCGGTGATGAGAAGAAATTTTTTCACGCCCTGAATTATGCTGCGTACCGGGCCTCTAGCTCTGCGTAGAGTTTATCTGGCAGTTGTCGGGGGTCTACTTGCTCGGTCATCAGTAGAGTGTCTAACAATTCAACTAGATGTTCATTGTCTTCCCTACCTTGCCACACCTTTCGATACTCACCACTTTTGTAACCGTTATTCTGTCGAAATTGATTCAGCACGTTTTTACCAATGTACATCACAAACAGCTCTTCGTAACTCATAGGCAGCGTCCGCATGGCTTCCAAAAAAGGCTCTACTTCAAAAGATTGAGTACGCAAGGATGATTCAGCCAGCGCTTCTATTGACGCCCGGAACGCCCTTGGGTCTTGTTCACCCGATGTATCAACCTCGCTCAATTCGGTGGCAAGTGAATCTTTTAGCGTGTCGGTTCTTAACAGCTCACTCAACGCGAAATGCCAGATATCCACAAGCTCAAGCTTCACCTGGTTGATGTCTGGGTCCTGTTTTTTCCACCACTTCCAGCCAAAGTGGTCGAGCATTTCTGCACATTCAACCCATATAGCTCGGTAGTATTCATACCCTTGCTTAGCCCACTGTGCATGAACTTGCTCATTGTGGTGATGTTGCATATCCGCCATGGTATGTAACATTCCCACCGCGCTGCCACTTTCCGAATTCGCCCCCATGTAATAGCCTCAATATTTAACGTTTGTAAAAGCAGATTATGGGGTATTCTACCGCT
>JAADHW010000328.1 GCA_013151695.1 Gammaproteobacteria bacterium | reverse complement strand
GACTTTGTCTACTATATTAATATTTCAATTCTACAAAGGTTGCTATATGGTCACGAAACAAGCAAAGGCTGAAATTCATCATCAGCTTTTCGATTTGCTTTTTTTGGTCAAGTTGCGAATGAAAGAAATCGTTAAAGACTCTGATGAGAACCTTTCACCGTTACAACTACTTATTCTACGGATTGTGTTCAGGAATGGGGACATATTGCAGTCCCAACTTGTTAGCGAGTTGGGACGAGACAAGTCGCAAGTTACACGTCTCGTGCAGGACTTAGTACAACGTGGCTTGATTTTTCGAAACAAGAACGAAACAGATGGCAGACACTTCGTTTTGAGTGTTGAACCCAGCGCCTCGAAAAAAATAGCTTTATTCACTAAACACGAGCAGAAGGTTGTTTATGAAATGCTGGCTGGCATATCAAGAGAACATGTCGAAATACTAATTAATTCGTTAAAGATAATGCGTTCTAACCTCGGGTCTAGCTAGTTCCTGTCCGTATCCTCTTCGTCGAGAGAATTGTGCCACTTACCTTTATCGCTGGTACAAGGACGAATATTAAGTCTTCAGGTACTGCCCGTTCATCGGCTACTAGTTAGTTAGGCTTTCCGCATTTCCTTTGGTCTAAAAGTGGATAAGTTTCTAGTCAACAACAGTTAGCGGGGGTAGGCCCGCCACATCTACCTTGTCAGAGTGAAACACTGGAATGCTGTAAATCTGCTAAGTAGCGGCTAAGCGAATTTCAGGTCCAATTCTTAAGCCCCTGGGTTAAACTACGCGTTGTCTTACTTGGCAGACGGTAAATCTGAATGAACAATGTCCTCAGGCTGGTTTGGTTGGCGATCTTCTTTTTAGCGCCAGTGCATAGTGTTGCGTCGGAAAATAGTCTGCGTGATGCCTTGAGATCTCAAGTTTTCAACGATGTGCAAAATGCTTTAGAAAAGGCCAATGCGGCAGCCGGTAGTGTGCTAACTCCAGAAACCTATCGGCAAGCTGGTGAGTTGTATGAGCGTGCAGATAAAGCCTTTGCCGATGGTGCTGATGTTGATCGCGTGCGTAAACTCTTGTTTGAGTCGACTCGCTTGTTTGAACAGGCAGCAAGCATGGCGCCCACGGTCGAAAACTTTGTTTCTGCAGCATTTCAAGCCAGAAAAGATGCGTTGGAGTCAGATGCAGCTAAACGTTCACAAAAGTTATGGTTGGACGCGGAGAAGCAGCTTTATGAAGCCACTTCGCGAGCGGAAAAAGGCCGCGAACAACGCGTTAGCAGATATGCTGACAAAGCGGAGTTGTTATATCGTGACTCTGAACTCGCGGCCATTGAAACTGTGCTGTTTACCGAGATTGAAACTGAAATCGCCCAGGCGCGAAAACTTGATGCGCACGATTGGGCACCTCGCTCGTATAACGCTGCCAGAGAACTTCTCAAACAGGCGCGCAGCGTGCTTGAACAAAACCGCTACGATACAGACCAGCCTAGAAATTTGGCCAATCGGGCATTACATAAGGCTCGACATGCCCAATACATTGCTAAGCTTGCCAATGCGATTGACGATAACGATACGAATCTAGAAAACGTCCTAATTGAATGGCAAGACACCCTAGCCGTGTTCGGTGAACGATTTGATATCCCGCTGTATTTTGATGAGGGTCCAACGCAACCGATTGCATTGGTTGATGCCATCATCGAAGACCGCGAGAAGCGCAGAGTAGCATTGGAACAAGAAGCGGCAGCATTACAGCAGCGAACATATTTGCTACAGGACGAGCTTGTTAGTGTGCAGGCTGAGCTTGAAAACCGAGAATTTGCCAAGGCTCGACTTGATCGACGTTTGGATCAGCAGCGTCAACGTGAGCAATCTCTTGCTCGGGTAGATGGTTTGTTTTCCAAGACTGAAGCTGAAGTGTTACGCGCAGAAAACAGGCTGATCATTCGACTTGTCGGCCTCGGTTTTTCCAGTGGTAGTGCTGAAGTAGAAAAGCGTCACGAACCTTTACTGGCGAGGCTCATGACCGCGATGGCAGAATTTCCGCAAACACCCGTTACCATAGAAGGACACACTGATTCATATGGTGTGGACACAAGCAACTTGGAACTGTCGGTTCGTCGCGCTGAAGCGGTAGCATCTTACCTGCTTGAAAATTCAGCCATATCGCCCACACAACTGTCGTCGGTGGGCTTTGGCGAAACCAAGCCGATCGCCAACAACGAAACATCGGACGGTCGATGGAAGAACCGACGTATCGACGTTGTACTCTATCCTTCTTGGTTTTCTGGTTAGGTTCCTTAACCTCTACTTGCTATTAAATTGTTGGCTGGCTTCACGCGCGTCTCGGCTTGCCGCGCTTAGTTGGCTTTGATCGGCGTCGGCGTAACTGGCCGTGTGATTCAAAGCGGTAGCTGTGGCGTTAACGGCTTCTTTGATCATGCTTACTGCCACAGGCGGAATTTCGGCCGCAACACGGGCAAGTTTAAGGGCGACATCAACAGTTTCACCGTCTGCAGCGATTTCCTCTATCAATCCCCAATTTAATGCAGTGGTTGCATCCATTCGTTCGCACAATATGCAAATCCGCTTAGCGCGTGCGGGCCCAACAAGATTTATAAGCCGCGGCAACGCACCCCACTGTAAATTTAGACCAATTTTGGCTTCGGGAACGTAAAGGTAAGCACTTTTTCCCATTACCCGCCAATCACAAGCTAGTGGCAACGCCACGCCAGCGCCTACAGCCAGTCGCTCCATCGCGGCGATGGTAATTTGTGGCATAGTCTCCCACGCCTCGCATAATCTGACGCCGCGGTAGAATATCTGTCGTCGTTGCATGTCTGAAAGCTCGGAGTCGTTGCGTGAAGCCAGGTCTTGTAGGTCTGCCCCGGCAGAAAAATACTCTTTTGCGCCACTCAACACTACCGCGCGAGTGTCGAGATCATCATGAAATGAGCGAGCAACATCAGTCAATTCCAATATGAGTTGGCCATCAAAAGCGTTTAAATTCTTTTTTCGATCAAAGTAGACAATGGCAATGGGGCCTTCGCGTTTAATGGTGATGTAGCTGTCGGTCATGGTTATCTCCGTGAGTGGGCTGAGGGCATACTGTAGCAAGTATTTTGGATATTAATTCGAGCTATACATTTGCGGGTGCATTTGCGTTTTTGGTCGAGTGCTACTAAATTAGCACTCTTGACCCTTGCATAGAACAAGGGCGAACATACAATAACGCAAAAAAAGTCTCTCCATGTCGCAAGGGAGGTTTGAGGAGAACCCCTGCACATGCTTTTGTTTGATAGCACTACGTTGTTGTTGCTCTTCGCAACAATAGTCAGTCTTTATTTTCGCCATAGAGCACCATGGTTTGGTGTTCTGTTGGTGCTTACCCTGCTGGTGACTTATCTGCATCTAGTTGTAGAAGGGTATCGTTGGCAAATGATCCCTGCCTACTTCGCCCTGATGGTTTGCACTATAACGGCGATGACCCAAAGGATTGATCTCCTTGCTGACAAATTATCATTACTTCGCAGTAAACTGTTCGTAGGCTTAAGTACAGGTGTTGGGATTGTTCTACTGATTCTCAGTGCTCTACTATCCTATGCGTTGCCGATTTTTGAGCTGCCCGTCCCTGATGGTCCCCATGAGGTGGGTACAACTGAATTGCATCTAATTGATCATAGCCGCGTGGAAAATTATACGGTGAGCGCAGATGATCGCCGTGAACTCATGGTTCGTATCTGGTATCCCGCAGTGCAGCCCAACGCTGATACTCCAGTGCCATATTGGCGTCATGCCATAGCAAGAAGCAAGGCGGTGACGTTTAACACACCCTTGCCATGGTTTACTTTCACGCACCTTCGTCGCGTTCCCACCCACAGCTATTGGCAAGCGCCTGCGGCTCAAGGCGAAACGCAGTATCCGGTGGTACTTTTCTCTCATGGGCTCGGCATTGGATGGGCATCAGCCAATACAACCCTGGCTGAAAGTCTTGCTAGCAACGGCTATGTGGTGGTGGCGATTGACCATGCTTTTATAGGCTCGGCTAGTATATTTCCACAAGGGCGCGTGGTTGTTTTTGATCAAGCAACATCTGTTGCGATGTCGCAACCAGGCTCGCCTAAGGTTCAAGACATTCAGAACAAACTACGTTCAAGCACCAACTGGCGAGAACAAGTGGCGCTATTTTCAAAAGCTACGAGCCTTGCCCCAGGAGATATGTTGGAGCGCGTAACAAATGCGTTAAGCATTCAGGTCGAGGACCAATTATTTGTGCTCGATGAGCTGGAGAATATTCAGCAAGATCAACGCAATGCATTTGCGGGTCGTTTAGACCTCACTCGAATTGGAATCCTGGGCATGTCGCTTGGAGGGAGTGCTGCTTTAGAGACTTGTTCCATTGACGGTCGATGTAAAGCTGGGGTTAATCTCGACGGTTTCCACCCAAAACATATTGGTTTGTCGCCCAGTCAAACGCCCTTTTTGTATCTGAATCGATTTGATAACTTGCTGTATCGCTCAAATTTTGAGAAATCTGAAGCTGCTGCATATTCCGTCAGAATATCGGGGGCGACACATTTCAATTTTTTCGATTTCACGATCATGTCACCCTTATATAGAAGGCTCGGAGTGCTCGGGTCTATTGATGGGGAACGCATGCAAAAAATTGTCGGAATATCAGTGATTTCCTTTTTTGATAAGCATTTACGAGGTGAGTTGCACTCAACCGGGTGGACAAGGCTAAACAGTTACCCGGAAGTCACGTTTACCAGGGTTGATGGCATAGTTAATAACATAGAACTTTAAAAGTGAATTTTCAAAGCAGAAGAATGAAATGCGCCTGCTACACCTGGAAGAAGTAATGCAGTATTGTTTCTACAATCTGCTGCAAGAAGGAAATTTAGATGAACTCTAAGCAAAAGGTGGGTCAGTCGAACGTGCTGCCAAATATAGTGGCTGAGGCCGAATGGCAGGCCCAGATCGACCAGTTACGCAGCAAAGAAAAGGAGCTCACTCGAGCACACGATGCAGTGAATGCCCAGCGCCGCCGCTTGCCCATGATGGCGGTGCAAAAACGATATCAGTTTGAAGGTGAACAAGGTGCCGTGAGTTTGCTAGACCTGTTTGATGGTCGGACCCAGCTAATTGTGTACCATTTTATGTTCGGTCCAGACTGGGAAGTTGGATGTGATGGTTGTTCCTGGGTAACAGATGCCATCAGTCATCCGACGCATCTACATGCTCGAGACACATCTTTGGTATTGGTATCCAGAGCGCCATTGCAAAAATTGATAGCCTACCGTGAGCTTATGGGATGGCGTTTGCCGTGGTATTCGTCCCTTGATAGCGATTTTAATTTTGACTTTAACGCAACCAATGATGAAGGTGAAAATCATGTTGTCAGTGTGTTTTTGCGCAGCGATGATGAAATTTACCGCACCTACTATACCGACCAAAGAGGCGTAG
>JAADHW010000360.1 GCA_013151695.1 Gammaproteobacteria bacterium | reverse complement strand
TTTACCCACATTAATAAGGTCCAGGAAGCTTCAACATCTTCCCTGCTGATCTTCAGAATTTTCCGCGTAATGCCGTCTTCAAGATCACGCAAGCCAAAAGGTCCAAATCCTTTTGTCATTCTATCGACCAAGAGATCGGGGCGTAAAGCCCACCATTGCCACATGGGTGAGCGCATCGCCTCACGCATCACAAGCCGGATAGAAATGGGCATGACAAGGGCCGGGTTAGATGCTCTGATTTCACGGGTGGCTTCAACATTTCTGCGGCCAAAATCATCAATCACACAATCAAGCACCTGGCTTGCCAAGTCATCTTTTGACTTAAAATAGTTATAGAACGTACCAAACCCAACATCTGCATATTCAGTGACATCCTGAATTTTTGCAGCATCTACCCCAGATTGGGACATAATGGCATATGCCGCTTCAAGCAAACGCGCGCGAGTCCTACGCCGCTTTTTTTCCATACGCCCCATTGTGGGCGCCTCCGCAAGGGCAAGCTCTTGCTTTACTCTACTTTTTTTCTTTGTTGCACCACTAGCCACTTTGAATAATTCCCCCTGAGTTGACGGACACCACAAAACCGCATCCGTAGTACAGTCAACGGTGATCTTAAATCAAGATTGAGGTGCCCGCTACCCACCCAGACAGGCTTCTAACAGTACCCGCACCGCTTAAGAGGCCTTCGTGCTTGCGTTTAATGTGAGTCCCAAATATGATTTAATATCACAAACGATTTTAAAGCATTTAAGATTGGAGATCATTTAGTGGCCACAGACAACTTCTATCCAAACCCCACACCGGCAGGACCAGAGTCGGATTTGGACATGTTTTGCGACGATGTGTTACTCGATCCATACCCCCACTACGCTGAGTTGCGCGAAATGGGTTCTGCAGTTTGGCTCAACCGGATTGGCATGTACATCATGACTCGGTTCGACGACGTCCAGAACGCGTTAGCCGATTGGCAAACGTTCACCTCTGCACAAGGCGTTACCATGAATGATCACATGAACGAAGCCCTGCAAGGTGGGGTGCTGTGTAGTGATGATCCTGAACACGCCAAACTGCGGAAAATTCTGATGGCTCCGCTACAGCCAAAAGAATTGGCCGCACTACGAGGAACCATCAACGCTGAGGCAGAAGGTTTGGTGGACCGTTTGGTGGAACAGAAACACTTTGATGCAGCCACCGAACTGGCAGAATATTTACCAATTACAATCGTTTCGGAACTGGTCGGCTTACCCGAGTCAGGGCGCGAACGCATGCTCGAATGGGCGCCAGCAAACTTCGACTGTTTTGGTCCAGAAAACGAACGAACACAAAAAGCCATGCCCGTGGTTAGCGAAATGCTCCACTTCGCGTTAACAGAGTGTGTACCCGGTAAGTTGAAGCCAGGGGGCTGGGCAGCAAAAATTTGGGAAGCTGCAGATCGCGGCGAAATACCTGCCGAGCAATGTGCCGCAATGATGAACGACTATATGGGCCCTAGCTTGGACACAACCATCTTCGCCACTGGCGCAGCAATTATGTTGTTTGCCACTCATCCCGATCAGTGGGATTTGATTCGTGAAAATCCATCGCTGATCCCTAACGCTATTAATGAGGTGATTCGGATTGAATCACCCATTCAGGTGTTCTCTCGAGTAGCAACAAAAGCCTTTGCGATAGACGATATTGTAATTCCACAGAACGCCAGAGTGCTTGTTTCTTACGGCGCTGCAAATAGAGACCCCAGAAAGTGGCAAGATCCTGACTGTTTCGATGTGCGCCGACGCGCTATGGATCAGCTAGGATTTGGGCACGGTATACACCAGTGTTTGGGCAATAACCTAGCGCGAGCTGAAATTTCCGCGTTACTCAAAGCGCTGGCAAAGCGCGTTAAACGATTCGAGCTAAACAGCAGCAAGCGCCACATTAACAACGTGTTGCGTGGTTTTGCCAGTCTTAACATTACAACTCACTGACAGTAGGTCGGTGCCCCCCATTAGATTTTAAACAACATTGTGAAAGAGGTAATAACTATGGCCGGATGGGAACAGGGTGATTGGCGTGATGAGGACCTTTGTAAATTTGAAGAGTCCAATTTTTCCAATAAGATGGGGCTTGAGTTTTACGATCTAAGCCATCCGTGGGGACTAGGTCAACCGTGCTGGCCTTATTTTGAAGACGTCAAGATTGAACGACTACATGGTATGTCCAAATCTGGGGTGTTAACACAAAAAATTACCACGGTTATGCATTCAGGCACACATATTGATGCGCCAGCCCATGTTGTGCCGGGCACACCGTTCATGGATGAAGTGCCCTTACCCTATTTTTTTGGCAGCGGTGTGGTGGTGTCCATCCCAAAAGGAAAGTGGGAAGTCATTACTGCTGAGGATTTAGAAAACGCACGGCCAAAGATTCGCGAGAATGACATTGTCATTGTTAATACGGGCTGGCATCGTTATTACGGAGACAATCAACATTATTATGGGTACTCACCAGGCTTCTACAAAGAAGCTGGTGAGTGGTTTGTGAACAAGAAAGTTAAGATGGCCGGTTCAGATACTCAAGCGTTAGACCATCCATTAGGCACAGCAATTGGTCCTCATGGTCCCGGCGCACCCGACGGATTGTTACCGGGAATTAACCGAGAATATTTTGCCGAGACCGGTCGGCGCGTCATAGAAGATTTCCCCGAATGGGAGCCCTGCCACAAAGCGATTCTGTCAGCCGGTATTTGCGGCTTCGAAAACGTCGGAGGAGATATCGACAAAGTCACCGGCAAACGGGTCACTTTCGCAGCCTTCCCTTGGCGCTGGAAGAAGGGTGACGGTTGCATTGTTCGTCTGGTAGCAATAATTGACCCCTCCGGCAGCTTCCAAATTGAAACCGGCAGTTCTGACTGAAAGCTTACAAAAAGAAGGATAAAGGCATGGAATTAACAAGATTTTCACAAGCACCCGCGTATCAGGCCCCCAAGCACCATGACATACGATCGTTGCGACTGCAGGGCTTTGATCAAAGCGCTGCAAAATTTTCCTGGGTTGGTATTTCCCAAATTTTGCCCGGAGGTGGCGCGGACATGGATGCCAGTCCGCTAGAGAAAATTTACGTAGTCTTACAAGGTGAGGTTACCGTTGAGATTGAGCATGGTGAAACACAAGTACTGGGGACTCTGGACAGTTGTTATATTCCCGGAGGAGAGGCAAGAGCTATTCGCAATGACAGCAACCATGTGGCGACCATGCTGGTCACCATGCCCTACCCCGACTCAACCTCATGAGCCTCCCTCAAATTAATCCATCAGCAATATTTAGTGTTGCGGATAAGTCGGCCGTTATCATTGGCGCCACGGGCTCTTTTGGCCAAGTTGCGTGCGCAGCACTTGGGCTAGCCAATGCAAATCTAACCATCACGGCTGGCAATGCTGCAAATTTGTCCGCTCTGGAAGGAGAACTCAAGGATCAAGGCGTTTCTGTTAAAGCCATCGCCCACCGTCCTGACACCGAAGCCAATTGTGAGGCAATCATTTCCAGTGCAGTGGAAACATACGGTGGTATAGACATTCTGGTGGTGGCATCCGGCATGAACGATGTCGCACCCATTGTGGATATGAATCTCAGCCGCTTTCAAGACGTCATGCTTGCCAATGTAGAGGGCACCTGGCTAATTGCGCAAGCTGCGGGGCGCCAAATGATCAAACAGGGTACAGGAGGCAAGGTTGTTTTCACCTCTTCTGCGCGGGGAAAACTCGGCCATCCAGCGGGGTACTCCGCATACTGTACCTCAAAATCAGCGGTAGATGGCATGACCCGTACGCTAGGTTGTGAATGGGGGAAACACGCTATAACGGTCAACGCCCTAGCGCCCACGGTGTTTCGTTCACCTCTGACAGCATGGATGTTTGAAGACAACGACGAGGCTAATAAAGTCCGTGAAGGTTTTCTTGCGCGTGTTCCCCTGGGTCGTCTAGGAGAGCCCGAAGACCTGGCAGGTCCGTTGCTTTTTCTATGCTCAGCGGCATCAAATTTCCACACCGGACATATTGTTTACGCAGATGGTGGGTATACGGCAGGGTAAAAACTGACGCTTCATCAACTCATTTAGCGTGCTATTTAACGTGTGTTAACAACGGCACCTGCAAGTACGAAAGACAGTCCCCGCCGGTATGGATACGGTGGGTACCTTCATTACGTAACATACCGAACCCCACCATATCGGCGTCTGGCTCAATCGCCCTACCTTGGATCGTCAAACCAAGTTTCTCGTTAGCCCGAAAACGAGTTCCTGAAGGTAAAATTTCGATATCTACCGGCACAACTTCTTTTGCCGACAACCTAATTTCTCTTTCATGCAAGTGTACTGGGCGCGCAGATGTAGAGTGCTGCTCATCCAGTTCACGATGGGACACGCGTAACCAACCACGAGCAACAACATCGTTACTGTTCATGCCTCCAAAACCATAAAAATAGACTTGCCCACCTAGTGGGTCAAACTTGCGAACCCCCACAAAAAGATCCATATCGTCAGACCCAACAGCCTCAACCCATAAGCGCAACCACATGCTGCCAAGCAGGACTGTGTCTTGTTCAAAAGTGTGCTCAAAAAATGCATCACCTGAATTCGCGTCGTACTCTGCCAAACCCAAAACACCAGGAACCTGCTTCGTCATACACAGGGTGGAGGCATCGAGAAACAACTTTTGATAATCAACATTTTCGGGAGGCCAAGTCTGTAAGGACAAATCTGTGTATGTTGTGCGGTCTTCGTAGATGCGCACACACGCACTGGGCTCCTTTTCAAAACCGTTGTCCATGCCTTTCAAAAAATGATCAAAAAAGCGCCGCTGAAAAGCCTGCGCGTGATCGCTATAATAGGCTTGCCATTTCGGCTCGCGGTGGTTGTAAAGCCATTTCTGAGGCGAACCAATAACACTATATGCATTAAAGCTATCTCTACTGTGCAGGCCGTGGTCAGAATAACTTGCGCAGATGAGCGCCGGCACTTCAATATCTTCTAAACGCGGTGTGCGCTCGCGCCAATAGTCATCAAACAAAGGGTGTTCCTCAGCACTCCCCTCACCAAGGTCAAACCCCGAACCTTCACGATGATGGGGTAGCACTTGGGTTTTAACAACAAAGGGAAGGAATTTCACTTCTGGAATACCAGCAAAGTAACTGCGGTGGTAAGGCTCATAAAACCCTTCCCAGGGAATCATTGCCTTCAATGCGGCGGGGCGATGCTGGGCAACCCCCCACTGAGTCACCGCCAGATAGGACACCCCATTAAGGCCAACATTGCCGTTACTCCACGGCTGTTCTGCCGCCCAGGAAATCAATTCACAATAGTCCTGTTGTTCTTGCCGGCTGAACGGACAGGTGTCACCTTCCGACTGACCTTGCCCCCGCACATCGACCATCAATACCACATACTTGCACGGCACCCAGAAGCCCGGATCGGGTGCTTCAAATGCCACGTGATCAGATATATGGA
>JAADHW010000245.1:24533-27314 GCA_013151695.1 Gammaproteobacteria bacterium | reverse complement strand
CCCAATGATGAATGGGCCGACTACGACATCATGCCGGTGAGAGTGGCCAGCAACCTACCCTCGCAGCCAGACGGCAGCTATGTGCGCCAGGCATATTTAAACGGATTGCTGATGGAAGCTGAGGAAGGTTTTAATCCATACAAGTTTGGTGTGATCGGCTCATCTGATACCCACAATGCGGCAGGGTCATTTGAGGACGATAACTATTGGAGCAAAACGGGCTTGCTGGACATCGAACCTTATTTGCGCGGATCGGTTCCGTTGCCTAATTCAGACCCACAGAACCCTGAGTATGCTAGTGGCTCCAGCCAATATTGGGGTGCGTCTGGTCTTGCTGGAGTTTGGGCGGAATCAAACACACGGCAAGACATCTATGCCGCTATGCGTCGAAAAGAAACCTTTTCTACCAGTGGTTCGCATATCAAGGTGCGGTTTTTTGCCGGTTATGACTTGCCTGCCAATCTTGCATTGGCTGATGATGCTATAGAGCAAGCTTATGCAGGGGGGGTGCCCATGGGTGCAGACCTGATGAGTGAGCAAGGCAAAGTACCATCGTTTTATCTATGGGCTGCCCGTGACCCGGACACTCAAGCTTTGCAGAGAATGCAAATTGTGAAAGGTTGGGTCGAAGACGGTGAAGCTCATGAGGTGGTTGTTGACGTTGCCTGTTCCGACGGTGCAAAAGTAGATGCGAGCACCCAGCGATGTCCTGACAATGGTGCGAGAGTTGATCTGAACGACTGTTCTACCACTGTAGATGTAGGCAACGGTGAGTTGGTTAGCATGTGGCAAGATCCTACTTTTGACCCGGGACAGCGTGCTTTTTACTATGTGCGGGTGTTGGAGAATCCCAGTTGTCGATGGTCAACTTATGATGCCATTAGAGCCGGTGTTACACCTCGGCAAGACATGCACGCCACCATTCAAAAAAGAGCTTGGTCTTCGCCAATTTGGTACGTTCCCTAGTCTACAAATCCTGGCACGCTTCATAAGCTAACGAATATGATTTGAGGCGCGCTTGGTGGTCGAATATTTGCGCGACAATGATCAACTCGTCTGCGCCTGTTTTTAGTACAAACTTTTCTACGTCAGCTCGAATTTGTTGTGGCGTGCCCACTGCTGAGCATGAGCTCACCTGGTCCAATACTTGTTTTTGTTGAGCATTCAGCGTGTTTTCGAAGTCTTTTATAGGTGGAGGCAGCTGGCCCGGGTTGCCAAAACGGAGATTGAGGAAAGCTTGCAGGCTAGACGTGCGTAGGTAGCGAGCTTCTTCTTCACTGTCGGCGGCACAAATGTTGTATCCCAATATGACATAAGGTTTGTCTAGTTGTTTGGACGGCGCAAACTCAGCTCGGTAAATTTCGATGGCTTGATTCATTGCTTGGGGTGCGAAGTGTGAAGCAAAGGCAAAAGGCAAACCTAGAATGGCGGCCAGTTGTGCACCGAATAGAATAGACTCGAGCCAAGAATGTACAGTGGGGTTTGGGAGCCATAGCCTGGAACCGCACAAACTTGTTGATTGGGTTGCACTTCATCTAGGTACGATTGCAGTTCTAGTACATCTTGTGGAAATTTGTTGGGGTCTGCATGCAGCGTGCGGCGTAAAGCTTGGGCAGTGACACCGTCTGTTCCTGGCGCACGTCCAAGACCTAGGTCGATGCGACCGGGGAATAGCGCCTCTAATGTGCCGAATTGCTCAGCCACCATAAGAGGAGCGTGATTGGGTAACATGATGCCGCCAGCGCCGACGCGAATGGTAGATGTCCCACCAGCGATATGGCCAATGACAACTGAGGTTGCCGCACTGGCGATGCCCCGCATATTGTGATGCTCTGCCACCCAATAACGGTAGTACCCTAAAGATTCAACGTGACGTGCCAGATCTAGTGTATTGGTTAAAGCCAGTCTTGCATCTCCGCCTTCGATGATTGGAGAAAGGTCTAGAACAGATAGTACGGTCATGACTATGTTTGGTTACTTCGTGAAACGAACATTGTAGTCTGATCTTCTAGTAAAAAGCGCAATCGAGTCATTATGAGCGCACAGATGCACATACAAATTGTTGATGAAATATTAAGCACAGCACGTTCAGTACGTCGCAGAATCGACTTTGATAAAGTGATTGATCGAAGTGTTTTGTTGGACTGTATAGACGTTGCTGTGCAAGCACCTACCGGGCTAGCAGGTGAAAACTGGCGTTTTGTAGTGGTTGATGAGCCGAACCGCAAAGCCCAAGTTGCCAAAATATACCAGGATGTTCTCATGACCTTGTTGGATGAGCGCAAGGTGCCGCTGAAGCCTACCCACAAAGCTCTTATTGAACGACTGCACGAAATTCCTGCCATGATATTTGTCTGTGTGGAAGGTGAACCGCCAACAGAAAACCTGGCTGCTCAAGTAGCCTATTTTGGATCTATCTTGCCAGCCGCCTGGTCGTTGATGTTAGCCCTCAGAGCGAGAGACATAGGTACTACGTGGACAACTTTGCTCAGTGGCCGGCAACGCGAAATTGCAGATATCCTGTTGATGCCTACTAACAATGTAATTCAAACAGTTATGCTACCCGTAGGGTATACCTTGGGGGCTGTCATGCGCCGGGCGGAGAGGTTGTCTGCAGAGCAGGTTACCTTCTGGAATAGTTGGGGTGGCCAAAGCTAGGGAACCTCTGAATAATTATCGTAAACTCAGCGTGAGCTGCGGGGCTTGTGTCAAGGCGGGCTTCGCCGGTAATGGTCACCCCCATTGCCAAAAAGTCCAACGCAGCCAGAAGCCCCGCAGGTC
>JAADHW010000245.1:0-24497 GCA_013151695.1 Gammaproteobacteria bacterium | reverse complement strand
CACCACGGCGTTGCGCACCTTGCCGACATACTCGATATCACCTGCGGCGCGCGCCTAGTGCTGGCAAGCGCGAGAAGCTCTGAGAAAACGATAATTAATCGGAGATTCCCTAGGGGCTGACCCAGTGCTCGGGGACGTTTTCTTCGAACAACTGGGTAATGCTGAAGCTCTTAACCCCGTGTTCCCTGCCAACTTCTGTTGCAAATTTGGAAAACTCTGTGGTCCGCGCAAAAACCAAGGCGTTGGGATATTTTTGTTTTATCCAAAGTGCTGTACGAAGGTTTTCTTGTTCGTGTCCTGTGCCGAGAACAATAGTGGGCTGATCCTTACTTAAGTTAATGGCAGCGGTTAGTTTTTGCCATACTTCAGGGTGAGATATGTCGCCTTCAAAAACTGTGCGTTGATACTTATCTTCAATACGTTTTTGCTCGTCAACAACCAAGACTCGGCGAGCGGCGTCCTTATCGACAACTGCAACCTCAGCGATATCTGTGGCCGCGTGGGCTTGTAATTCCTCCAACACGGATTGCCCGAAGCGACCAAATCCGGCCACAACAACTACATCCTTCGCCTGGGTATGGCGAAAATGGCTAGTTAAGCTGTCATGCACAAAACCGGAGGCAGCCATATGATAGGTGTTGAATACCTCACACTGTTCCGTCAGACGTGTGCCGTGTAGAGATCGCATGAAACGAAGATTCAAGCATCGAAGGATAATTTTCCCGCGTAACCTTGGTGCGATATCAAGAATTCTACTGGCCGCCTCAAAGCCTTGGAAATCGTTGCTACCTAGTAATAAAACTCGACGGGCTTTGTTCAGTCTCAGTTGTTGTAGTAGATACTCGTGTGTCAGGTCGCCGACGACAACTGTCGCGTTGAATTTTTGCTTAAGCTCCTGTTCTCTAACCGGATCAAATTCTGCGTCAACCACAACTATTTTTGTTTTTGGCGACACTCTAATGAGTACCGTCAGGTAACTCATAGCGATTCGGCCCGAACCAAAGACAATGGTGTGGCCTCTGATGCGACGGCGTTGCCAGCGTCCAGGCGCTAAAACCTGAACGACTGCTTCAATGACGGCTGATGCGGTGAGCAATGGAGCACCGAACAAGGCAATCCACAATAGGGTCTGTGCCCACCACGCGCCACCTATTGGTGTGCCTAGATCCAATCCGCCGACGACAAAGAATCCCAGTGCATAGTAGGCTTTGGTTAGCCACCCAGAGGTCAGTACATCGGCTCGCTCAGATAATGGTACGCCTGCAACCAGGCCCAAAAACCCGCACATAAATAATGTGCCGGCTGCCCACCAACGCCACCCGACTTTGCTGTGGGTTAGTTTTTGCATAGATCAGCCTGCGTCCATTGCACAGAAGAGCATTACACAGAAGGATATTGTGTTAACTGACCTAAGCTGCATAGATCTACCGACCCGTAAAATTGGGCTTTCTCTTTTCCATAAATGCTTTCAGGCCTTCATCGAAATCTTCGCTCTGGAACAAGGCACCCAAGTGCACCATCAGATGATCTACTGCCGTATCATAAGACTCTTCCAAACCCATGCGCATCATGCGTTTGGTGGTTTGCACTGCCATGGGGGCGTTCTCGGCGACCTCTTGCGCCCATTGCATTGCTGTAGCCATGAGGTCTTCTTTAGCCACTACTTCATTGACGATACCAATTTCTAGTGATTCCTGGGCACCGATGATACGTCCTCGATAATATAGCTCAGCCGCCTTTGCCCACCCAACCAGGCGAGGTAAAAGCCAAGTGCCACCGCTTTCAGGAACCACATTACGTTTGGCGGTAATCGCAGCGAGCTTTGCATTGTCGGCCATGATGCGCATGTCGCATAACAAGGTTAAGTCCATACCATATCCGGCTGCGGCGCCGTTGATGGCACAAATGATGGGCGTGTCGGTGTGCCACATGACATTGATCGGCGCGTCACGAAGGTCAAACAGTTGCCGCGGTCGGTTAGAACCCTTGGTGGTGCCTTTTTTCTCTGAGTCATTCATTCGATCGCTGGTATCAATGAGATCGAGACCGCTACAGAACCCACGACCGGCGCCAGTGAGGATAATGCAACGAACATCTGGGTCTTTGTCAGCTTCGACCATTTTGGCGGACAGCTCTTGCAACATCTCGCGGCTAATGGCGTTAAGGCGTTCAGGGCGATTGAGTGTCATGGTGACAACAAAGCCGACTTGTTCTACCAGCAGTTCGTCAGTACTGGATGCGGATATTGTCATGATTTTCCTTATTTCTGTGCGTCTAAGATGTTATGCAGTTAGCCTGTTATGGCTGACCTCCTAAGCGTACCAAATCGCCGGAACCTGTGATCCGATCTGTAACGCTAGGGTTACCATAATATTCTATGTCGCCTGATCCTGTAATAGAGATGTTTAAGCGGGCTGCAGCCCACACTTCCGCGTCACCTGAACCGCGAATTTTCACAGTTGTTTCTTGGGAACGTAATTCGGGAGCGTGGTGATCACCACTGCCTGAGATTGCGATATCTTGGGCAATGACACGGCCCGATAGGTCTACACTCCCCGAGCCGGTGATCCTAGATTCAATCGAGTCGGCTTCCACATCGTTTAGGGTTAAGTCTCCAGAGCCTGTTAAAGTTACCTGCAGGATATCAGTATTTACGCCTTCTATTTTCAGATCGGATGAGCCTGTAATGCGCAAGCGAAGTTCGTTGGAGGCTAGATCTTTGGCAAATCCGTCACCACTCCCTGTCATACTTATAGAGTCCAAGTTGACGTAGCCAACGGTGACCAGTACGTCTTCGTTCCACCCATTGAACCATGATTTTCTGTTGGAGAGTTTTAGCTTGTTTGCGCTGACCTTCGTGACAATTTTATCGATGGCGTTTTTGTCGCCGGTGAGCAATACATAGTGCTCATCGGCGGCGAGAAACTCGACGGTAAAGGGCAGGCTGTAAGCCACAGAGTTGAACTCGCTGAGTTGGCGCTGCTCGGTGTCAGCCAAAGCAACATGGGAAGTAGCCACACTTATCGCAATTAAAAAGATCGCGCACGAAGCGCGGTGAAAAAATGAGTACATTGTCGAACTCCACGTTTATGGTTGACTTGAATCTTTGTTGTCTCTTTGTCGTAGGAGGGGGTTAAAAAGTTTTCTGCATACTACCTGCGTTGTCATGATAAACCAGAATGGCTACATCAAGGCTGTTCGAGGCTAGGTGGATGAGTTAGCCAGCAGATCCGACTTCGTGCTTGTCGACTGGCCCAGATAACTAAGCGACAGCTAATTGTGCTCGCAAGTCTCGATAGTCTTGCGGTTCCACAATGCCCAGAGTGGTTCGCACCTCGGCTATGGGCTTGGCCAGTAAGGCTTCCCAGTCTTGAGCCGGTAGCCATGCAGTGCGTTTACCATCTTTGTAAGCCCTCCATGCGGCGCTAAATACCCCTTTGCCGTAGTAGGGTCGTAATTTGGCGCATCCGGCCAGGCATATCACAGCAATTCCGCGATTCTTAGTTTGAGCATAGGTGAATGCCAGCAAGCAAATTTCGCCGAGTTCATCGGTACCGTACTGGGTGAGGGTATGCCAGAGATCGTGGGTATCTCGTTGGCGCGTTTCGAATCGAGCAAGACCTGTATGCATAGATTTAATCGCCCCATCTTCAATACTGGCCTCGACCAGTCCATTTGCGGTGATGTTTTCTTGCTGTACAAAGGCTAAGTAGTGGCGGCCGAAGCTATTTGCAGGTAGTTGGGAAAGGGCGTTGCGATCCATTAAGGTGGGTAATAGGTCAATGTCTTCGCGAATGATCTTGCTACCTACTTCGGTGCCTCTAAATCGCTCGTAGGCGTTTTGTAGCGCCGGTCCAGACAATGCGCGAATGACCGTAAAAACCTCCTGGGTCTGTTGCGGGTCAGCGATGAGACGTCGTAGAGCACGCCAGGCTACCAGTGGTTGCATGGGTTGGTGAGAACGGATCATGCAGGCATTCCTTGTTGACATTGATGTAGATAGTAGTCTTGCTGACATTGATGTCAATAAGAAACTGCTAGAACTGCTAGATTTGACACGCTGGGCACTCTTTAATACGTGGCACATTTTTGGAAGGATATTTCTTTTGGCAACACGGCGCCGTAGAACGGCAGACGAATCGAGAACGCTGATACTTGATGTGGCGACGCGTCGATTGCGCGAGTATGGGCTGGAAGGGCTTAATATCACTGGTGTTGCTGAAGAAGCCGGTATTTCTCACGCTACGCTGATTCACCATTTCGGCTCTAGCGGAGGCATGCGCGATGCGCTGGCTGACAAAATGACGATGGATCTGGTAGCAGATTTGGTTGTGGCATTCGACGCAAATATGCCTCCGGCTGAACTGGCTCAAAGGGTGTTTACTGCGCTGGCTGAGGGCGGGCATGCTAAATTGCTGGCTTGGAGGTCGATTGCAGGGGATAGCTCTCCTCATGACGTTACTGCAGTGGCAAACTTATTCGGCAAGCTCCTTGATACCACCCAAAAAGCGTTGGGTGCCGAGAGCCGCGAGCAAGCACAAATGATTATTTATCTCGTGGCGTTGGCGAGTATTGGCTATGGCATGGCAGGGTCCGTGTTAGCAGATGCCTTGGGCATGAATAGCCAACAAGTAGAAGCATTTCCTGAGTGGATGACTAGCCATATAACCTGAGTACAAATCTGATGAAGCTATATATGGTCCCAGTCGCTCCCAACCCAACCAAGGTGATGCTCTACATCGCAGAGCGTTTTGAGCTTGGGGTGGATATGGGTGTTGAAACCGTCATGGTTAACACCTTGAAGGGCGAGCAACACTCTGCTGCGCACTTGGCACGCAATCCCTTTGGAACCTTGCCGGTCCTTGAGCTTGCCGACGGCTCATTCTTGCGCGAATCGTTGTCGATCATCCAGTATCTAGAGGACAAATTTCCATCAGCGTCACTGCTAGGCGACGATTTGCAATCTCGTGCCCAAGCACGTGACCTAGAACGAATTGTTGAAACGAAAATAGCTTTGCCGATGAGTCGTTACGTGCATGCAACAAACTCACCGCTGGGTTTTGCACCAAATGCTAAAGTAGCTGCTGAAATTGAAGCTTCGTTGCCGAAAGCCTTGGACTATGTCGAGGCTTTGCTCGAAGACGGACGTTCGATGTTACTCGGTGAAAGGGTTTCGATTGCCGACTGCACGCTTCAATCTGGCTGTCAGTTTGCTCGATTCGGTAAGACCGAGTTACTTATGCTGCATCCACTTATTGCAGCATGGGATTTACGTTACCGTGAACGCCCAGCCGCACGCAAAGTTCTCAAATTCTAAAAAAAACCCCTACCGAGTGGTAGAGGTTTTGTCGTCCGCTATGCAGCCTCTGCGTCGTACTCATCCAATTGCTGCAGTGCATTGTTTAATGCTTGGTAAAACAATTCTGGATTGAATTGTTCTTCTAACAGCTCTTTCAAATCTTCCTGTTCAAACTGCTCTCGTAGGTTGCTCATATCACACTTCCCTTTGGTTGATTACATCCTAGGGAACGGATATTAAGTGAACCGACAAAGGTCTCCGTGAACTGGTTCACTAAATGGAGCCCTTTGGGTTTGGCGTTAGAGCATTTCTTCTGCGACCAGTTGCAGTGCTTTAGGATCTTGGCACCCTAACAGCATAGACGCGACGTGACCTTGACCACCTGCTTGTTTCCATCGCCCCAAGCGTTCCTTAATGCGCTCTGCGGGCCCAACTAAGTGGCAAGCGTCGATAAGTTCTGCAGGTACGGTGGCGGCAGCTTCGTCTCTTTTACCCGAGAGGAACAAATCTTGAATCTTGACTGCTTCTTCTTCGAATCCTAGTGCTTTGGCGTAGTTGTTGTAGAAATTCTTATCGCGTGAGCCCATGCCGCCAATATAAAGGGCCATATTTGCACGAATGGGCACCATGCACTTTTCAACATCGTCTCCCATAATGACGGTAACAAAGGGTGATACCTCAAATTGTGTGAGGTTCTTATCACCGGCTTTGTCGAAGCCAGACTCTATTGCTGGTTGAAATACGGAGTATTTTTCAGGGTCCATCCATATCGGGAAAAAGCCATCACACACTTCTGCCGCGGCTTCAACTCCCTTAGGCGTAATGTTGGCTGCAAAAACTGGAATTTCTTTATCACAGTGCAGGATACTCTTCAGTGGCTTGCCTAACCCGGATGCGCCTTCGCCTTTATACGGCAATTGATATACGTCACCAGAATAGGTGAGTGGTGCTTCACGTGCGAATATTTGTTTCATGATTTGCACATATTCTTTTAGGCGAGTAATTGGTTTGCCATACGGGACACCGTGCCAGCCCTCAATTACTTGGGGTCCAGAGGCACCCAATCCACAGATAAAACGACCGTCAGACAATTCTGCCAGGCTCATTGCCGTCATTGCGGTCATGGCAGGAGAGCGGGCTGGCATTTGCATAATTGCAGTCCCAACTTTGATTTTGGTGGTTTGCGCCAATATCCAAGCCGCAGGTGTGACGGCGTCGCCACCCCATGCCTCAGCCGTCCACACGGAGTCATAGCCTAGGGCTTCTGCGTGTTTGATGCCGTCTATATTGATATTGACTTTAGCGCCAATGCCTCCACCGAGGATGCCTAATTTCATGGTTGTCTCCTTAGATTGTTATGTTTGTAAATTATTGTTTGACTCGCGCCTTTAACCACCATTGCATGGTTGAAGTGACCAGTTCGGCGGCATCTTGCTGTACAAAGTGAGCAGCCTTGGGAGTGGTGACTATGGTTAGATCAGCGTCGATCCAATCCCAGGTATTGTTTAGCCCATCGGAATGTAAGGCGGTATCTTGAAGACCGTGGAACACTAGTACCGGCATGGTTAACTTGGGTGGAGGCGGTGGTGGAGGGCTGTTAGCGTCAACTGGTGCTGGGTAATTGGCTTTGTAGAAATTCAACATTCCGTCGAAATCTGAATTTTCAAATGCTTGGATGTAATGTTTGCGTGCCTGAGGATCTTGAACCCATCCTGATAGGGTTTGAGTATTCATGGGTCCACCAAACATGATGTCCGGGTCTTTGGGCGAACCTTCGCGAAATTTTTGTGCATAACTGCTGTTTTTTTGCTGTTCGGCGTTGCTCGCAAGCTCTCTAGCCATACCCACTGGATGCGGTAGATTCAATATGATTAGGCGCTCGGTCATCTGTGGTAGAGCAAATGCAAATTGCCAGGCAACAACGCCGCCCCAATCGTGACCAACAATGGTGGCCTTGTCAGCACCTAGGTGCTTAAGCACAGCCGCAACGTCGCCAACCAGATGAGGCATCGCATAATTTTCTACGCCTTGGGGCTGTCCGCTTTTGTTGTATCCGCGTTGGTCAATCGCAACCACTTGGAAATCTTTTTTGAGCGCCTGCATTTGGTGACGCCAGGTGTACCAAAAATCTGGAAAGCCATGAATCATAAGCACTAGTGGACCTTCCCCAACAGTAACATAGTGTATTTTTACCCCGTTATTGTCAGCATAGCCGTGGGATACATCCTCAGTGATGTCAGCATAGCTATTGAGTGACACCAACAATAGCGTCGTAATTGCAATGGAGAAGCGATTTAACATAGTAAGTTCCGTATGTGTTGGGGATTAGGGCTGTGAATTGGTCGTGGCACAAGCAAACATGTGAGCTTGCTCAGAATTTTGCGTAGAATTTTGTCTGGTGGCTTGGGTGGGGTAGGCACAAACTGGTCGCTGATCTAGTCGTTGGTTACCCTTGCCCAGTTTCCATGTTTTCACCTGGTCAGGTGCCATGCCGCCTTCAACCCAGTCTATCAATGGTGTCATCACATCGAATTGATCCGGGCCCGCCCCGCCTTGGCAATGAAATAAACCAGGCATAAGAAATACTCTAAAATAATCATCGACCGAAACATCTAACGATTTAACTTGATTGTGGTAGTCGATAAGTGTCAATGGGTTGATGTCTGGGTCGGCCCAACCAAAGTAACTTAAAAGTTTTCCGCCGCCATTTTTGAAAGCGGATAAGTCTGGGTCTGTGGCATCGACGATGGCGCGAAAGTCCGCGATATTGTCCGGTAGCATTTCAAACTCAAATTCCGTCCAGTCATATTCGGGGCGATCTTCGATGTAGGCCATATAGCGAAAAAAGTCTGAGCCCAGTTGGTCTAGGAGGGTGGGACCCTGGTCGTTGATCAGCCAAGGAAACCATCCGCTGCGTTGTTCTCTAGAGTAAGTGAGCCCCAATACTTCGCTGCCTACAGGCATTGCGGGATAAATTTTTTCATCGCCGATCACTACCGGCGCATAGTATTGAGTTAACGAAGAGATCTCTTGTTTGTCAAAGCAGTCTACTTTGTCTTGCCCCTTGCATTTAGGCAGGTCTCTGTTTGGATCGAAATCGCAGCGTCGAGGGTCGGCGATCAGTCCATCAGCAACGCCGTCCAAGTTGTCACATTGACGATAGATATGATCAGCGAGAACCAATACTTCTTCTTCAGTGAGCCCGGAACGGCTGATGGCTGCCACCCGCCATGCTTGAGAAAATTTGAGACCAGAGTAGTTGGCTGCCGGTGCTCCTGCGATGATGCCGTCAAAGTCGTTCGGAAAGCGCTGAGCCGATATCATCCCCTGACGGCCGCCGGTTGAACATCCGTGCCAATAGCTATGACTTACTTCATTGGCGTAAAAATCTTGAACGATGGCTTTGGCGCTAGCGATGGTTAAATGAACTGCCCGGAAGCCGTAGTCGACCAGCTTGTGAAAGTTGTTGTGTGCAAATGTGCCACCAGGTTCGACGCGTCGGTCATGCCCGGTGTCGGTGTAGACGGTAACAAAATTTTGCATCAGTGCTTGGTTACGAGAAAATTGTTTTAACGGGTCGATGGCTGGTGTGCCCGCTAATCCGCCGTTGCCAAACATATAGATTCGAGCGTTCCATTTAAGCGGCAAGTTGACTTCGAAACGAACTTCGCTAGCGACTAAGCCGCTAACTCTACAATGTATTGGAATACTCTCCGTCGCCGCTATTTCACTGGCGGCGATGATGGTGTAGTTAAAATTGCTGGTACTCACTAGGTCTTTGCAGCGCATTTGTGCGCTGTGTCGTATTTTTGCGTACTTGATTTGTGCATCGTCGTAATTTGCGAAGGTGGATGAATGGGTTACATTCGAAGCCAGCACCCACGCACAGCACAGTCCCATAGATACGAGTCTGGCATAAATTGATAAATGGCGTGGTATGGTGGGCATGGTTGCGTACTTCACTGAGTGCCAAACTAGAGTAAACCGAAATGGGTATAAACTCACGAATAAACCTAATGCGAACCCCTTACCATCGTCTATCTTCGGTTTTTGCAGCAATGGTAGTGGTCTTCGTGGCTGCGTGTGGAGGCGGTGGCAGCAGCAGTGGCTCTCCCGAAAACACGCCCCCACCACCACCTGTTCCAACCCCCACCGGTGCGCAACTCGCAGCCGCCTCAAAAGTAGCCTCACATGCGACCTTCGGCCTCGCCTACGATGATATTTATGCCTTAGCTGTGGCTGGGCGCCAAGCTTGGCTAGACCAGCAGTTTGCCTTAGGTCCAACCTTGCACAAACCTGTCGTCGATACATTGATGCAAATGTTGGACAACAATGAACTCCCTGCAGTAGACGATCCGGTTGAACATCTAATCATGTTTCGTCGGTATGCATGGTGGAATAGAGCCATGACAGCACCTGATGTGTTGCGTCAACGGGTTGCGTTTGCCTTGTCGGAAATTTTGGTGGTTTCGGACAACGTAGATGCGCTGATTGTCTATCCTTATGCATTGAGTACTTACTACGACGTCCTGTTGGCTCATGCATTTGGCAACTATCGCGACTTGCTGGAAAATGTGGCTTTGCATCCAGCCATGGGTATGTATTTAAGCCATGTTAACAATGCTAAGGCTAATCCAGGGAACAACACCTTCCCGGATGAGAACTTTGCGCGTGAACTCATGCAGCTCTTTTCCATCGGTTTGTTTGAGCTGAACAACGATGGCTCTGTGCAACTTGGGGTGAACGGTCAGCCCATCCCCACCTACGACAATGAAGACGTGCGGGAAATGGCGAAAATATTCACAGGCTTGTCTTATGGCGGAGAGGGTGCATTTTTTGGCAATCCGCAACCGTTCTTTCAAGTCGATATGCAGATGTTTGAAGCAGCACACGAGTTGGGAGAGAAGAGATTACTTAATGGCCTAGTTGTCGGTGCTGGTCAGACGGGTATGCAAGACATTCAAGATGCGCTAGACAACTTATTCAATCATCCCAATGTCGGGCCCTTCATTGGCAAGCAGCTGATACAAAGGCTAGTAACGTCTAATCCATCACCAGCCTACATCAGCCGCATTGCGAGTACCTTCAATGGTGCAGGTACAGGCATTCGCGGTGATATGCAGGCGACCATTGCCGCCATTCTTAGTGATCCTGAAGCGACAAATATATCAAGTTCCATTGCGGCAGGCAGGCTGCGTGAACCGCTGGTTCGTTTTGTCAGTATGGCTCGGCAACTCAACGCTACCGCTGAAGATGGTTTGTTCTATAACAATGGTTTTCTACAACAGTTTGCGTTGCGCCAGCATCCGTTGTCTTCACCTAGCGTGTTCAATTTCTTCCTACCCAGCCATAGCCCTACAGGGGAAATAGCCGATGCTCGACTGCAGGCTCCTGAATTCCAAATAACAGATGCGTCAACGATAATTTCTATGTCTAACCTGGTGGACTTCGCGGTTAGTGCAGATTTTGTCATGGATATTCAAGAACCCTTCGGCGACGTTAGTTTGAATCTCAGTGAATTTGTCACTCTAGCGCAGCAAGGAGTGGAGCCGCTACTTGACCGATTAGACTTGGTTTTTACTCATGGACAACTTTCTGTGACAACACGCGGTGTCATCGCCGCCATTCTGGCGGATATTAACGACCCAGAATTTCAAGCAAGAACGGCAATTTATCTCATCTTAATATCGCCAGATTACGCGGTTGACGTATAGGAGTTGGCATGCCGAATAGAAGGGGCTTCTTAAAACAAACGTCCGCCTTAGGCTTTGCGGGATCATTGACTGCTGCGACTGCATTGCAGTTCGGATTCGTTCGTGAAGCCAGTGCGATGTCCGCTTCTTTTGCTGACTATAAGGCTATGGTTTGTATCTTACTGGCTGGTGGCAACGACTCTTTTAACATGGTTGTTCCCACCGAGGCGAGCCAGCATGCTCAGTATCAAGCGATTCGCACAGATTTAGCGTTAGCCCAAAACGATCTTCTGCCCATGGCCGGTACTCATCAAGGCCTCACCTATGGCTTACACCCTGGCATGGTAGAGGTTCAAAATTTATACAACAATGGCGAACTAGCGGTGCTCGCCAACGTCGGCCCGCTTGTTGATTACGTCAATGCAGCACAAGTCGAAGCAGGAGCTGCTGTGCCGTTGGGTGTATTTTCTCATGCTGACCAAATTCAAACTTGGCAGACAGCGGTACCTTATGAGCGCATTGCTCAAGGCTGGGCAGGGCGTATGGCTGATTTGTTAGAAAGTGCCAACCCTGCAAATGGCATTTCCATGAACATCTCGTTGTCTGGCACGAATGTTTTTCAAAGCGGTGCTGAGGTTTCGCCCTACAGTATTGACACCAGCGAAGCCGGGGCTCCTGGTCTCTCGTCGTATGACAATGGCACCGATTTTGGTGCGTTGCGTAAACGTATGATAGATGACTTACTAGCAGTTCCTCACGAGAATTTATTTCGGCGGGAATATTCGAAGCGACTGCGTGGTGCTATTGATGCCAGGGAAATTTTTGTTTCCGCACTAGCCGTGGGGACACCGGTAACCGATGCATTTTCATCGGGTCCATTTTCTCAAGCCCTGCGCCAGATTGCGCGTGTGATTGGAGCCCGGTCTGAGCTTGGTGCGGTGCGCCAGACATTTTTTATTACCGTGGGTGGTTGGGATCATCATGACGATGTACTCGACAATCAAGCTCGGTTGCTGCCTATCATCAGCCGTGGATTGGCTGAATTTCGAGATGCCTTGGTTACCCTGGGTGAATTTGATGCCGTCACCACATTCACTACTTCAGATTTTGGTCGAACCCTGACCTCCAATGGCAAGGGCAGCGACCATGGTTGGGGTGGGCATCATTTGATGATGGGTGGGTCAGTCAACGGTGGACAAATGTATGGGGCTTATCCCGTGTTGTCTAACAGTAGCCTGTTGGATGTTGGTCGCGGCATTTATATACCCACTACTGCTGTAGATGAGTACTTCACTGAGCTTGCGTTGTGGTTTGGACTGCCAAGTTCTGAGTTGGAGCTGGTGTTACCTAATGTCCGAACGTTTTATAACCCTGAAAGCGCAATCCCGCCCTTGGGAATGCTTTCTTAGTGTTTGCGTACGCGACGTTTGAGTCGATCTAACTTCTCTTTCCAGTGTTGGAACAGTTCCGGATCACCGCCTCGGTCGGGGTGGTGTTCTTGGCACATTCTGCGGGCTTCGAGAATTTCGTGCACTGGCAGTACAAGTTTTAAGCCTAGCTCTTCGATTTCAGATTCGCTGAGGGTTTTCACAGGGCTCGCTTCGTCGGGTGGTCGGTAAAAGCCACGCCACGTGCTGGTCGAACGATTCGCATAAGATACCGGACCAGATAGGCCAAGTTTCCAAGGATGATTTTTAGAGGGTTTAGCCATACCTAACTATAGACCGAGTTACCAAGAAGAACTCAAGAATCTCGCTGTTCTTGAGCGGCGTTACCGTAACACACTTGTCACGCTATTGTGTGGTGAGTTTTGTTCGCTTGACGGCTTCTGCGGAGTTTTCTATGGTCTTCAAAATCAAAGCCTGCGCAGCTGCAAGGAGCAAAAATGATGCAACCGAAAAATAATCGATTCAGGTGGGGTCTGTTGTTTGTTGCGCTGCTCTCACCGCTACTGCAAGCAAGTGAAATTGAGCCCTTTGCTGTTCCAAAGAAACTCGATACTGAGGGTTTCCATGAGATTTTCGCCCAGCTTGCGCCGACTGTTTACATCGCCGGTCAGCCGACTCTCCACGGCTTAAGCAGAGTGCAGGCCATGGGTGTAACTCGCGTGATCAATCTTAGAACGCATCATGAAATGGACGATAGAGAGATCGTTCCGTTTGATGAATCGAACGCCATTTCAGAACTTGGTATGGATTATGTACACATACCCCTGGGCGGTCCAAACACGCCTTATTTGCCTGCAGCGGTAGATCAGTTTGCAGTTGCACTGGAGTCTGCTGACGGTGCGGTATTGTTGCATTGTATTGTGGCTTGGCGTGCAACCCACATGTGGACAGCATACTTGGTGCGCCATCAAGACATGTCGCTGGCCCAAGCCATGGCGGTTGCTAAACAACTTAACTTTGGCCCACTACCGCTTCAAGGTTTTCTGGGACAAGAACTTACGGTGGAGATTAAACATGACTGACCCTGCAATCTGTCGCTTTGACATTCCCAGCCTGGGGGAGTTACCAGAGGATATTCGTGGGCGCATTGAAGCCGTCCAGGAAAAATCTGGGTTTGTGCCAAATGTGTTTTTGGTGATGGCTAATCGACCAGATGAGTTCCGCGCGTTCTTTGCGCACCACGATGCTTTGATGGAGAAACAGAGCGGTTTGTCGAAAGCAGAACGAGAAATGATCGTGGTTGCAACTTCAAGTGCGAACTCTTGTCATTACTGTGTAATCGCGCATGGCGCAATTTTAAGAATACGTGCGAAAAATCCACTCCTGGCTGACCAAATAGCGGTTAATTACTTAAAGGCAGACATCTCGGAACGACAGAAAACGATGCTAGATTTTGCGATGAAAGTTGCGTTGCACAGTGCGCAGGTGACAGATGAAGATATTGCAGCGATTGAGTTGGCAGGGTTTAGCCAAGACGATATATGGGATATAGGTGCCATCGCTGCCTTTTTTGCAATGAGTAATCGGTTGGCCAACCTAACCTCTATGCGACCAAACACAGAGTTCTATAGTCTCGGTAGAGGTCTCTAGAGGCTAGAGGCTAGTACTCCTTCAGCGTTGTGGGCCGGGTTAGCTGGTGGCCTTCACCGCCTCTTCTCGCGCGGCACGGACTTTGTCATTGGTCTGGTTAAATAATAGCTCGCGGCGGGCTTTTTCTTCTTCCTCTGTGAGTTCGCGCTTGCCCAGTTCTTTGCCAACCTTACGGCCTGCTTGAACGGCCGGTCGTTCTCCAACTTCATCTACCCAGCGCTTCAGATTAGGAAAGGTTGTCCACACATCTTCATCTATCAAGCGACCAATGAGGCAAGCCCACGACCAAGTAATGATGTCGGCTATTGAATACTCGCTGCCGCAAAGGTATTGATTGACGGATAGTTGTGCGTCCATCACGCCGGATAACCTGTCCACTTCTCCAACAAAACGTTTGATGCCGTATTCGAGCTGGCTAGGGTCATCTGCAATATTTTTACCGTAGTTCTTGAAGTGATTGGCATTGCCCATCATGGGTCCAAGATTTGCCATCTGCCAGTGGACCCACTGCAGAACTTTGTATTTCGCGGCAGTATCAGTGGGCATGAACTTGCCGGTTTTCTCGGCCAGATACTCAAGAATGGCGCCGGACTCAAATATTGCTAATGGCTCGCCGCCGCCAAGAGGCTGATGATCGACAATGGCTGGCATGCGGTTGTTAGGGCTGATGCGCAGGAACTGCGCTGTAAATTGATCACCACTGCCAATGTCTACCGGCACAACGTTGTAGTCCAACTCACACTCTTCCAACATGATGGAAACTTTCCAGCCGTTTGGGGTTGGCCAATAATGCAGGTCAATCATGTGTTTTCTCCAATTACTAAAGGTACAAAGATGTAGGTGAGTTGAGGGTAAAACATCTACTGACTATAGTGAATCTATCTGTCGATAGGCTATACAGTTTCATCACTTTGGCGCCTCGCGGTATCGGAGATGGAAGAAAACTCTATTGGCCTGAAGGTGAATGGCAAGTATCTTAGTGCACACAATCGGAGAGAATCAGTCATGCAGTACAAAGCTCTGGCGTTAGACTTAGACGGCACCACCTTAGTGGGAGAAGATTTGCCTAAGGCGAACAAGCTGGCTTTGCAAAAGGCACATGAAGCGGGTTACGAGATCATAGTTGCCACGGCTCGTTGGTTACAATTGGCACAGCGCATCACGGATGAAATAGGCGTGCGATCCATAGCTATTGCCTGTTCCGGTGCGCAAGTGTACGACCCAGTAGCCCAGGCGGATATTTTTGACAAGCGATTGCCAGCAGACTTTGTGCAAGCGTTGTATGATATTTGCAATGCGGATAGGTGTATTGCCACGGTGACTGTCACCGACCGTGTTTTGCTGAAGCTCGATGGAGAGCCAGACCTGTCATTGATGGGGCCTGAGTTGAACTGGGTACCCCAGCTGTCGGTTGAGCAGAACAATTTGCCCCGCATCGCCGCAATCCAAGGTTCGGCAGTTTGTCAGCGCATTAAGGAGGAACTCAAGCCTCGTTACAATGAAGTAGTGAATGTATTTGATTCCATTGGTCCCAGCGGCAAGCTGGTCATCACCATAACCGCGAAGGCGGCGAATAAGGGCACTGCACTGCAGGCGGCGTGTGATCATTTGAATATCGCACCAAATCGTGTGATCGCGTTTGGTGATGCAGAGAATGATTTGGCGATGTTCGCCATTGCGGGAGCCAGCGTTGCCATGGGGCAAGCCAGTGAAGAAGTGAAAGCGGCTGCAAATTATATTTCCGCAGCAAATTATGAAGATGGTGTGGCGCAGGCTATCGAGCTGATTTTAGCTAACGGCACGTTACCTTAGAGATTTGTAAAAGCCTCATCACCCCCGCTCAGGACTTGTTGGTGCGCATGGTTCATGGCCTGGAAAATAGTTTGCGTGGCTTCCGTGACATCCGTGTAGTAGTCAAAGTAAATTGGATCTAATATATGTGAAGTCACTGGACCTGGGATTATTGACTTTGTCCCAGGTGGTCGCATGGCTTTGAGTCCGGTCATGTATATAGGCACCACGGGTACTTTCTTGTCTAAGGCGAGAATCGAGACCCCATGTTTAAACTTCGCCAGTTCCCGCCCCCGAGAGCGGGTACCTTCTGGGAACAGCATCAAGTTACGCCCTTGGTCGAGCAACCATTTTGGGTATTCCAAAGTAGCACTGCCGCCACCACGTTTGATGGGATATAACCCCATCACCAAAGACTGGTACCAGGGTTGTAGCTTTATGTCTTTACGGCCCTTCAAGAACCATCGATCTGCGGCTGCACCGAAGTATATGTTGTTGCGTATTTTTTCCGGCAATGCGCCAAGTAGTGCATATTGATCAAGATGACTGGCGTGATTACCAACCACAATACAGGGTCCATTGATATTCTCGACTTTGTGTCGGCCGGTGACTTTAAAAGGTTTGAAATACTTGTCTTCCCACTGGGTGAATGCGTAATTTCGCATCATACGTCGTGCCAGTTGTGCCCAAGGTTGAATCTGCCACTTGTGTGGACCACCGGTGGTGCCACTTTGCTCCATCAAACGCTGGAACAATGGAATATCTATAGCCGGTAAGATTTCCGTATGAGCGGTGGTTGAAAGTTCTTGAGCAAGGGTAGCCCGGTAGGCCATGAAATTACTCGGTGCATCGATGATAGTGCATTGGTCGTATTCACCTAGCAAACGATAACTTTCGATGACTTTGGCTTCCCATCGTTCGATCGAGTCGTGTATGCCCAGCAAGTAGGAAGGATTTCCCTTAGCAGCTATGAGCCCTTTGGAATGATACTTCATCAGCAAAACATAGTGAGCCATTGCCAGCGCCTAGACTATTTCTTTTCACCTTGTGGTGGATCTTTGCGCGGTGGTGCTGCAGCCATGTTGCTGAGGAATTCCTCAATAGGCATGGCCGGCAAGGTGGTGATCTTGATGGTGCCACGAGAGCCCAGTTCCATTGAGATGCGGGCCATAATTTCGTTGCTTGGAGCTTCAATGACGTTGACGAAGTCGTAACCGCCTAAAACAGCATATTGCGCGCGTACACGTGCGCCCATGGTTTCAATTTCTTTGTTAACCGCGCCGAGACGATCAGGACGCGACTTCAGCGTTTTTCGGCCTTCGTCCGTTAGTGTGCTGAGCATGATATACGTAGCCATAATTGTGTCCCCTACAAGCAAAGCTTGTTAGCACTGTACCAGCATTGGGAAGCATTTGACGAGCTAAGATTCTAAGACGTATCGTCCTGGTGCAGGGTCGGATTCTGGGTAATTCTCATTACCGAATTGGGTTGGTGCGTCAACTTGTTCTTCTGGGCTTTTGACCTTTAACCAATCTATCCAATGAACAACCCAGCTGCCCTCGTGTTCAGTCACATCTTGTAGCCATACTTCTGGATCGCTGGCGTAGTTTGAGCCGGTCCAGTGCCTCAGATGTTTATTGTTGTCTCGGCTGGATATGGTTTGCGTATGATTTTGGTTGGTGAGTACAAATTCCAGATCTGTGTCGAACATTTGCGTGGTTCGATAACAAGCTTTCCACGGTGTGATGTGGTCTGTTGATCCGGCCATAATGTACACCGGATATTTGATTTTAGACAGATCGACCCGCTGCCCTAGAACTTTTGTTTCTCGTTTTGCTAGTTTGTTATATAGCGAAAGGTCGAGAAAGGCCGAGTGTAAACCTGCTGGTAAGCGCGTGTAATCTATTGACCAAAATAAAAGCGGGTGTTTGATAGGTGCCTCGCCCATGAGGTAGTTACTGCGCATGAAGCCAAGGACATTTTCTTCCCAACGCAACATGGCAAACATCTCGAAAACTCTTTTTTCATCGAAAAGACCTTTCACGCGGGTGGCTTGTTTTTGTGCCTCGACAGATCGCTCGCTGACAAATAGCCCAAAGTCGCTGTCTTCGGGTCGACTGTCGAGAACATTTACAAACAGCGACAGTGAGTTGATACGGTCTTCACCGCGTGCCTGTAACGCTCCGGCTGCCGCAGCAGCAGTGAACCCCCCCGCACACAAGCCCATGAGGTTTACTTTTTCACCACCAATAATATCTTGAATGACAGTGATTGATTGAATGATGCCTTCCGCATAGGTGTCGAGATTCCAATCTCGTTGGGATGCGGTTGGATTACGCCAGCTGATCGCAAATACTGGAATGCCTGCATCTAAGAGGCGCTTGAATAAACTGCGATCTGGAGTCAGATCGCCTAAGTAGAACCTATTGACCTGGCTGAATACGTAGAGGAGAGGGCTTGCGACTACTTTAGACGTGGCTGGCTGATATTGGATGAGTTCTAGAAGATCAGTGCGAAAAATGACAGCCCCAGGCGTTGCCGCGACGTCTTTGCCCACAGTAAAGGCATTGCGATCTGCGCAAGCTGGGTAGCCATGGTTGTGTCGGACGTCGTCGAACAAATTTTTAACGCCCTGAACAAGGCTCCTTCCGCGGGTGGCTTGTGCTTGTCGTAGCGCCGCCGGATTGCCTACTAAAGTATTGACCGGGGCAAAAAATTCTTTGGCTGTATCCAAGACATAGCGGGCGCGTTCATGTTCCATGCCTTCTAAACCGGCTTGGTCTAACCAGGTATCTAGCGCTTGGGTCCACGCTATGTAGGTTTGACCCACGCGGCGATAGATGGGGTTGGTATTCCACGCTTGGTCGGCGAAGCGTTTATCGCCGCTGTCCGGGCTGCCTTCATCTGTGCCTACCAAGATTTTGCCTACATCTTGGAGAAATTTTTGTCCTGCATTGATGGCGGCTTTAGGTTGTTGCAAGGAAGCGGCAAAAATATCGGACCAGGTATCGATGAAGGCTTTGGCGTCGACGCCGAGTGCTGTATTTAATGGAATACCGCCTTCTGTTTTTTTGCCAGAGGCGTTTTGCTCAATATTAGGACGTTGTTTGCTACTTACCTTTTCATTCATTTTGTTTGTCCTTAGCCTCGTCGAGAAGTTCTTTGTAGGCAGATTCGATACAGCTTTCGAAGAAATCTGGGTCTGGAATCATCTCTCGGCAACTGGTAAACGATATGCTCAGTTTGCCGCAATAGCTCATGACTGGGAAGATCAGCCCCATACCTTGGGTGATGGGCCCTATACCAATGGTAGAAACCATGGGTGCGCCACAAAAATACAGAGGTATTTGAGGTCCAGGTACGTTGGTGATTGAAACGTTGAACGGCGGGGTGGGTGCATTGGCTGCGGTTTGCGCCATAAGGCGAGAGGCTAAAGCTGCTGTAAATGCAGGTACAAAATCGCCATAGTTGGTCATTGCTGCGGCGCCTATGGCCTTTTGCATGAGCTTGCTGGCGGCGGTTTCTTCATGAATTTTGAGGAGCCGTTGCCGTGGCGATTCTTCATTGGTAGCAATAGCCACGAAAAGTGCCGAAACCTTGTTGCCGCCTTGGGAGGTAGAGTCTTCATCGGTGCGAACGTTGACCGGTGCCATGGCGACGAGTGAGTCTTTGCTGAGTTCGTTTTTTGAATCTAAGTAAGATCGTAGCGCACCACTACAAATGGCCAACACAACGTCATTAACCGTGGCACCGGCTACCATCTTGCGGATCTTTCTCACCTTCTTAAGAGATACGGCGACGGTGCCGAGCACGCGGTGAGAGGTCACTTTTCCATTAAAGCGCGTCTTGGGTATGTGGTTAAGCTCTCTTCTAGAAGCTAACCACGGTGCCGTGAACGACTCGAAAGACTGGGTGTTTTGTTTGAACTGTCTAGCCCATGCTTGCGCGATACGCAGAGGTTGTTGAAAGTTGTTGATGCCAGTACGAAACAGTAGTTCACCTGCAGTGGGCATTGGGTCTGGGCGCCATGGGGTCTGTGGCATGGGAACTGGTGTAGGCTGGGGTGCAAGGTCATGCATTAGTTCAAAGAAATGCATGCCCGAAGCGCCATCTATGGCTGCGTGATGGGTTTTTGAAAGCAGGGCGAAACTGCCTCGTGGTATTCCTTCTAGGTGATCTAAACCTTCAATGATGTAGAACTCCCAAAGGGGTTTATTCATGTCCAATGGGCGGGAAAAGATTCGCGCAGAGAGCTTCTTGAGTTCTGCCCAATCTGCAGGCTTGGGTAATGCGACCCGACGGATGTGGTATTCCAAATCGAAGTCTGCGTCTTCTATCCAGTAGGGATAGTCTGCATCTAGCGGCACCCGAATGCATCGGCGCCGAGTAGTGACCGCAAGGTGTAGACGATCACCAACAGATCTTAAAATGGCTTCTTCGGTGAGTCGGCTATCGTCTGTATCGCTGCCATCGTAAATCGAGATTGAGCCCACATGCATGGGGGTCGCAGAGGACTCTAAATATAAAAACGATGCGTCTTGTGCACTGAGCTGTTGCATTGGGTTACCGTGCGGTCTCTTACCATGGAGGGCTTAGGATAGCGAAAACAGGCCCAAAAAGGGGAGTGGAAAAAGGGGAGTGGATAAAGGGGAGGGGATAAAGGGGAGGGGTAATGGACACTGTTTCGCTATTTAGCAACAATTCTCGGCGCAAGACGGAGGGCCTGCTCGTAGCGAGCAGGCAAATCTATTTATGCTGCGATTTCCTCGGCAGAGGCTTGTTCTGCTTCTTGTGCAGGGTTGAAAGCGGTTCGCAAAGCTTCACCGCCGAGCTCAAATGCTTCCTTAACCACTTCACCCTGTGTTTGAAGACGGTCTGTGGCGCTGGTGTAAAGAGTTTTACCGTAGTCGCGTTGTAATTCGAAGAATGCAGATACATCACGTACTTCGGTTAGTTTCTGTGCGAATTCTTGATTGGTTTCGAAATACTGCTTAATGCCTTCGCCTGCGATTTCCGCCATGCGTCGTGCAACGTTGGTGTTAATTTCGAATAATTCTCGGCCTAATTTTACTGGGGTTTCAAAAGCACTCATGTCTAATTCCTCTGTTTGGTGTCAAACCTGCTGTGTCTAAATCGTTAGTCTTAAAGTTTGGGTTCAAAAGTTTGCGGTGAAAATGTTGCATCGCACAATGAAGGCTATTGTGCAGCACACAATTGTGCGTTGCAACAATTATTTCCTGTTTTCCTAAACATTCTGTAACTAAAACAGTAACCAGGTGAGGTATATCTCTTGAAAGCACCATTTTTAGTGAAGTTATTGTGTCTGAGAAACTTCACTCTAAGAACTGATTTGTGTGAGCGCTGATGGTGCGTTGCACCAGTACCACCTCAGGGTTGCTCAAAAACCTATATATTAGTGACAATAGAAATATTGCGATGCACAATTCCGAATTCTTTTTAATACCCTATATATATTAAAAGTGTAATTAATATTCGAATGTGAACGGGATGGTGTTTTAGGGAGCAGGGTACGCTAGGCGCCGCCAACCACACCGCTTAAACTTGGTAAACTTGCCTTCCTCTAGTGCTAATCGGTCTGATATTGCAACCAACACTGTTGGATTGACACCCAACCCAAGATGACTAGAAACCACTTCGATATTCTCTCGATAGACCGTTTCTGCAATTCTCGATCGACGCCAAGGCACCACGCCGTCGGTGCAACTATAGACGGCTGATACCGGCAGCTTGTGCGGAATATTTTGCAGCATGTCGGGTATTGTGTGGTGTTGCGGGGTGGAAGTATGCGGGACCGCGTTGATGGTCTTGGCGGTTTGTCGAAGTGCGTAGTAGATAGGTGACATGTCTTCATTTGCATCGGCGGGTGAAATTGGGCTGCCAAGGGTAATCACATGTCGTACCGCATGACTTGCTCTGGCAGCCACTGCCAAAGCGTGTATTCCACCTAAGCTCCAACCCACTAAACTGACTGTTTGTCCGCTGTTTTTATGAAGATCAGATATGTAGTTTACTAAGGTGTCGTAGCCGCCCATGTTTTTGGCGCCAAGGTTGCGCCCTAGAGTCCACCTATGAGCTTCATAGCCCAGTGACTTTAGGAAGCTCCTAAGTATCCACGTAGAGTCGTCACTTGCTAGGAACCCAGGCAGTACGACAACCGGGTGGCCATCGCCGCGGTCTGCGTTAGCCAGGAATGGAGCAATAGATAGGAGTGCTGATAGCTCTAAGCCTGCGCGGGGCAATTCCGTGAGACTAAGCCATGATTTGGGGTTTATTAGTGCCATTGCACAATTGTGGGGATGTTGTTTTGCAATGCAACATTTTTTGTTGACCAAAGCCTATTTAATGTGGACACTGAATCCTGGTAATTGCGGCTTTATAGCCCTTTGGAGCCAATAGATGTTTGAAGCGAATGATGTTGTAGCGCACAAAAACTCTACCCCTGCATTGTGGCATTCCCTCACCGAAGGTGGGCGAACGATTGCAGAAGCGGTCACGCTGAGTACCTTGTGGCCCTATCTAAACACCAGCGCCAAAGGTGACGGTCATCCTGTCCTCATGTTGCCCGGGTTTTTGGGCGGCGACTCTTCCACTGCTGTATGCCGAGCCTTTCTAAAACGCCAAGGCTTCAATACATTGCCTTGGTTATTAGGCGCCAATTCAGGCACAGAAGAAATTCAAAACGCCTTGTTGAAGAGATTCATCCGATTAAGAGACCACTATCGCCAACCTATCTCTCTAGTGGGGCATAGTTTGGGTGGTGTATTTGCACGTGAAATTGCTCGTCGTTTTCCGCACGATGTGCGTTTTGTGGTCACCTTGGGAAGCCCTTTCGCAACCAGTGACGGTGAGTCTGTTAACGGCATTGTCCGCATGTTGTTTGAACAGGTCAGCGGCAAGTCTGTTGAGCGGGCGCGAGCAGCCATGTTGACCACTGATCCCAGTTCCCCGACTGGGGTTCCCAGTACCGCAATTTTCAGTCGCGACGACGGCGTAGTGCATTGGCGTGGGTGTATAGAGCAAGAAACCCCGCTGACTGAAAACATAGAAGTCTATGGCTCTCATTGTGGCATGGTGGTTAACGCAAGTGTTTTATGTGCGGTTGCAGATAGGCTTGCGCAACCACCAGGGCAATGGCAAAAATTTGACCGATCTACATCGCGTCGTTGTATGTGGTATCCCAATACCCACTAAGCTGCTGATATATTGTTGTGCATAAATTAAAAAAGTATCCAAATCGTCGCTTGTACGACACAACTGACAGTAAGTACGTCACTGTTGATGACGTGCGAAAGCTGATTATTTCTGGCGAAAGTATCAAAGTTGTAGACAGCAAAGACGGGGTTGATCTCACTCGTACGGTGTTATTGCAGATTCTAGCTGAGCAGGAACAGGCAGGTCATGGGACAGTGCTGACGAACCGCACCATCGAGCAACTCATTCGTTTTTATGGCGATCGTTTTGGCAGAGTTGCCAGTCGTTATATCGAAGAAGCCATCCAGGCTTTTTTAGACCATCAAGACCTGTATCGTGATCGCATGCGTCAACTTAATGCGATGAACCCTTTGAACGTCATGAAGCAGGCGTTCGATGCAACATTTACCGGCGGCAAATCAGAATCAAAAAAAGAAAAGTAAACTTTTACCTTCAATCCAACTGTTCTTCTTCAATACCGTTGTCTTCGAATTTTTCGTGAATGACATCGAGAAACAGGTCTCGTAGAGAGATAATGCCAATGGAGCGACCGGCATCAACCACCGGAAGATGTCGCACATGATTTTTGCGCATCAACGCAATGCAATGCACAACTGTATCTTGTGGTGTGACGGTAATGGGTTCGCGCGTCATGATTTCTGATACTTTGGTGAGCTTGGAAGTATGTCGATCCAAGATAACTTTGCGTACATAGTCGCGTTCTGAAACTATGCCAACAAGAATGCCATCTATTTGTACCAGTAGAGCACCGATATTCTTTGAATTCATGAGCTTTAATGCGTCGTAAACGCATGCAAGTGGCTCGATCCAAATAGGTTCGCGGGAACTTGATTCAAGTAAATCTGCTACGTGGTGCATAACTTTCCCCTAGTCCGTTATCCTACGCAGCTTCGATACTACCATTACTTAAAGCGACTTGGGTACGGCAGATTTAGCCCACCTATGGCTCATGCTGCAGTGTGGTGTTAAAGAACAATAGCGATGACAAAAGAGGGGAAGAGATGCGTTTAGAACAAAGAGTGGCAGTAGTAACTGGCGGCGCCAGCGGTATGGGCAAGGCGACAGTGTTGCGTTTTTTACAGGAAGGTGCGCAGGTGGTTATCGCAGATTTCAACAGCGAAACTGGGGAAAGTACGTTGGCAGAGTTCGCTGCCCAAGGATTTGCCGATAACCTAAGGTTTCTGAAAACCGATGTTGCAAGTGAGAGTGATGTGGAGGCAATGATGAGTTGTGCTACCGACAACTTTGGCAAACTCGACATCGTTTTTAACAATGCCGGGGTAGGTGGGGCGATCGGGCCACTCACGGAAACCACGGTAGAGTCATGGGAATACACCATGGATGTGTTGGCCAAGGGTGTCTTTCTTGGCATTAAGCACGCAGCAAGAGTCATGCGGGCGCAAGGTCATGGCGGCGCAATTATCAATACCGCCTCCATCGCTG
>JAADHW010000093.1 GCA_013151695.1 Gammaproteobacteria bacterium | reverse complement strand
GCAGCAGCCCTCTTTACCGGCCCCGCCAATAGCCCTATTGAAGTGCGCGACAGAGCTATCTTAGAGTTATTGTATGGCTCAGGACTGCGCCTAAGTGAAGTGGTTGGTCTAAATATCGAACACCTCGAACTAACCGCAGGATATGTACGAGTAACCGGTAAGGGAAAGAAAATTCGAAACACCCCCTTGGGCCGACATTGTGTAGCCGCCTTGCAGAATTGGTTACAGATGCACCCCGCACCGTTGGCCCAAGCGCCGTTGTTCACAGGCCGAAGAAATAATCGAATCAGTCCGCGCACCATACAATCTCGATTGAAGAAGATAGCCACCGTACAGTTAGCAGACGACTCCCTACACCCACATATGCTGCGACATAGTTTTGCCACTCATCTGTTGGAGTCCTCTGGCGATCTTCGAGCCATACAGGAGCTGCTCGGACATTCAGATATTGCCACCACACAAATATATACGCACCTGAACTTTCAGCATCTTGCCAAGGTATACGACGGCGCCCATCCACGCGCGCACAAATCGTCTCGCAATAGCAATACCCAGCATGGCTAACAAGGCACTGATTACTCTAGACTTAGACAATACATTATGGGATGTCGACAGCATCATCATAAAAGCAGAAAAGACTATGGTCGCCTGGCTTAAAAGCAACGTGCCAGATTGCCTAACGCACTACCATAGCAATCAGCTAGTCTCAATCAGACAACAAATTGCCAAACATAGCCCGAATAAGATCCATGATCTGTCGTTTATGCGAACCGAGGTTTTGTTTCGGGTCATGCAACTCACCGGGTACAACACTCAAGATGCTCGCAGTTTGGCGAAGAACGCGTTCGACATATTCTTTGAAGGACGCAACCAGGTCATTTTTTACCCTGGTGCGTTAGATATGTTGGCCGAGCTAGCTCAACACTACACAGTGTATGCACTGACCAATGGTAACGCCGACATCAACAAAGCAGGCTTAGGCGAGTATCTGGGTGGCGCCTTTAGTTCAGCAGACGTGGGCCAAAGCAAGCCGCACCGAGACATGTTCCTAACCCCATTGCGCCAACTGAACTTCGCACCTCAACAAGCAGTACACGTAGGAGACAACCTTGTAGATGACGTGCAAGGTGCCAATCAAGTAGGTATGCACAGTATTTGGGTCAATCTGAAAGACTACCAGTTAGTCTCAAACGACCCTAAACCCGGTGCAGAAGTGACTCGCTTAGTTGACGTACCAAATGCCATCAAGGCGCTTTTATCGTCGGTTGAGCACCTAACTTAGCCTTATCTGCTCGACGCCGTTCGCAGGTAATTTTTAACCGCCTCGACTGTCGGTTCAATAACTGTTTTCCTTTGGGGCAGCCCGATCAAAGCATCCAGGGCCGGATGTTGAGCTGGCGCTTGCGGTACCGCACTGTGCACAGCATCGGGAAATTTGGCGGGATGAGCTGTGGCCACACAGATTAGCGGCCCCTCAACGATGTCCCTGAAATACCCACATGCGGCATAACTTACCGCGGTATGCGGATCCAAAACATATCCATAGTCGCGATAAGCTTTACGAACCGCATCCAATGTTTGTTTCGTGTCTACAGCCGTAGCCATGAAGTCGCCCTCTGGTGGCGAAATTTGAGCACTACCTCCAGTTTGGAACTGCTCCATAAAGGCACACAATTTATCTGTGTCTTTACCAAAGTGGTAGTACAAATAGCGTTCGAAATTACTCGCAACTTGAATATCCATAGCCGGCGACAAAGTCTGATGCACCTCGCCGCGAGAGTATTCTCCGGTATCGATAAACCTCGCCAAAATGTCATTTTCGTTGGTCGCGACTAACAATTTTTCTATGGGGAAACCCATCTGGCGCGCCAAATAAGCGGCAAATACATTGCCAAAATTACCGGTTGGAACACAGAAACTTACCGCTTCTTCGTATTTGAGACTGGCGTAACCGTAGTAGACAACCTGGGCAAGTATTCTCGCCCAGTTAACGGAATTTACCGCCCCCAGGTTAAGCTCTCGCTTAAAATCTAAATCTGCAAATACTTCCTTCATCAAGCTCTGACAATCATCAAAGCTTCCATCAATCGCAAGACAGTGAACATTCTCGTCCGGTACTGTGGTCATCTGCAGTTCCTGCAGCGGGCTTACTCTGTTATCAGGATAGAGGATGAAAATATCGACATTAGATTGCCCGCAAACTCCAGCTATAGCAGCGCTACCAGTATCCCCACTGGTGGCGCCCAATATGTTTAGGTGTTGATTATTGAGCGCTAATGCATACTCGAATAATCGACCAAGAAATTGTAGCGCAATGTCTTTGAAAGCAAGCGTTGGGCCATGGAATAACTCCATAACAGTGATGTCACCTAGCTGTTGCCAGCCCACCACATCTTCATGTTCAAAGTTCTCATAGGACTTTACGATGAGTTCTTTCAGAATGGCTGGCGCAATGTCGGTAGCAAAGAGGGGAATAATTTCCTGGGCAAACTGTACGAAATTTAGCCCCCGCCAGCGAGATATGTCAGCGCCGACATCTGGCAGCTGTTCGGGCACTAGCAGTCCACCGTCGGGTGCAAGCCCTATCAGCAGGCTGTCAACAAAGGACAGGCCACTGACGCCTCCCCTCGTGCTGCAATATTTCACTATGTCAATCCACTGATTAGCAAGGTTGGGTATTCTACTGTCAAACAGCCCAACGTGGGGGCAAATATTTACCAATCAGATTAGATCGATCCTCTCCCGTAGTTGTTCTCTGGCTTGCGTGGGGGGTCTGCTCTCTCTCCTTTAGGCACTTCAGCAACGGCACCTCCACCTTTCAAAAAAGCTTCAATGTCACTTTGAATTTGACCGCGATCCTGTTCTTTGGCTTCCGGACTATAAACCCCGGTGTCTGTGGTACTTGTTTGATCCATGACTTTTCAATCCTGATAATTGCGACTCCAAACGCACCTAGTAGCGTCGGCACTTTTTTTGACTGCACTATTTATAGTACAAATCTAGAAAAGTGCCAGGAATCGAGCCAGGGAACTTGCTAGCCTCGAGCAAACTCCGGATAAGCTTCAATACCACATTCAGAAATATCCACGCCTTCGTATTCTTCCTCCGCAGAGACTCGAATACCCATAATCGCCTTAAGTATTAACCAAACCACTAAACTCGCACCAAACGTCCAAGCAAATATGATGCCGGTACCAATAATTTGTGCACTAAATGTAGCCTCTGGATTGGTGATACACACCGCCATTAAGCCCCATATACCACAAGTACCATGCACTGAAATAGCACCAACAGGGTCATCAATTTTGAGCTTGTCTAAACCGAGAATAGACAACACGACGATAACGCCACCCACCGCACCCACCAGTAGTGCCTGGACAGCAGTTGCCATCAATGGCTCTGCGGTGATAGAGACGAGGCCTGCCAAGGCACCATTAAGCGCCATGGTTAAGTCGGCTTTACCAAACAACAAACGCGCCAGAATCAATGCTGCAATCAATCCACCAGCCGCCGCTGTATTAGTGTTCACAAATATTTGCGCAACTGCGTTGGCTTCACCAACATCACTCATCCTCAATTGGGAACCACCATTAAAACCAAACCAACCAAACCACAGGATAAACATGCCTAAGGTGGCCAGAGGCATATTGGCACCTGGAATAGGGTGCACTTCACCGTTGGGTCCGTATTTCCCAAGCCGAGGGCCTAAAATTAACACGCCAGCCAACGCCGCTGCCGCGCCGCACATGTGGACCACGCCGGATCCTGCAAAATCTAGAAATCCGAGGGCCTCTAAACCACCACCACCCCATTTCCAAAAGCCTTGAACAGGGTAAATGAAGCCTGTCATTACCACTGCAAAGGCTAGAAATGCCCACAGCTTCATGCGCTCAGCAACCGCCCCAGAGACAATTGACATCGCAGTTGCTACAAATACAACCTGAAAGAAAAAGTCGGATCGTGCCGAATAGTACTTTTCCCCACCTGAAGCCAGCACCGCCTCAGTGGCATTCTCGTCTCCGATCAACATTCCAATAGTCGGTATCCAAGCCCCAGCACCTGCGTCTCCTGGATACATAATGGCGTATCCAACGAGCAGGTACATGATAGAAGCAATGGCAAATAGAGCCACATTTTTGGTCAATATTTCCGAAGTATTTTTAGCCCGCACCATACCCGCTTCGAGCATAGCGAAGCCGGGTGCCATGAACATCACAAGGGCACCCATGAGTAAGAAGTAGAGGGTATCTACTGAATAGCTAAGTTGAGTTAGATCTTCCACAATAATCTCCGAAGGACTCAGCGCTTAAACAGCGTCTGGTCCAGTTTCTCCTGTTCTAATTCGAACAACATCTTCCAGCGAAGTGACAAATATTTTGCCGTCCCCCACCTTGCCTGTGTTCGCTGATTTGGTAATGGCTTCGACAACCTGCTCTAGCAGGCTGTCATCTACCGCAGTTTCAATTTTTACCTTGGGTAAAAAATCGACGACATACTCGGCTCCCCGATAGAGTTCGGTATGTCCTTTCTGACGCCCAAAACCTTTTACCTCGGTTACGGTCATGCCTTGAACCCCTACGTCGGAGAGCGCCTCGCGGACGTCATCTAACTTAAAAGGCTTAATAATGGCGGTTATTAGTTTCATGTTTCGCTCCTAATAAATGTATATGCGGGTCATTGTGGATGATCATTTTTAACGCATACCCGGATTTTGTATCAATCAGAGGCTTTTCGATACAGAAAATACCGCCGTGGCGTCACACAATTTAGTACCTGCGAAGCAGTCGCGCTCAGCAAGATTGGTATCGACGTATTGAAGCGAAAAATCTAGGCCAACGGCCGAGGTTGATATGCCAACGCTCCAGTCTGAGTAGCTATCTTCAGAGCCGTTTGTGCACTCACCATTCGCAGCTGTTGTAGAACACCTACCAATGCCGAAATCAGCCCCAGATTCTTCGTCACTAAACAAGTTAAGGCCGTAGTGCAAATCTAAAGTCCAGTTTTCGGCAAGCGGTATGCTGTAGTCACCAAAAAGGTAAATGAAACTATCCGTTTCGAAAAAGTAGTCTGGGGAATAAGCTAAGCCGACCGTTCCGTCGCCTAGAGAAAGGCTGCCATAAACTTCGACATAGTCCAAATCACGATCGGACAGACCGTCGAGATCTTTGCTGTCATCTTCAGGATAGGCATAGTACAAAATACCTACATCGTAGCTAACCTCTTCTGTTAGATCGCCAGCAAAGCCACCATAGATGTCTAATTCTAGCGCTGCTCCAGAAAAAGTGACATTTGAAGCCCAAGTACCTACATAGAAGCCGCTGTCTAACTCCAAATCAAACCCGCCTTGTATCGCAGGTGACCGATCCCCTTGGGATATGCCTCTAAATCGGTAATCAGTGGTGAGGGCAACATTGCCCGAAAACTCTTGCGCAACGGCGAACACTGGTCGATACACACCCGAGGCCTATTACAGAAGCGAGAAAAACCTTGGCGACTACTTTCATCCGGACACTCTCCTAAATTTTGCCTGAAATGGCATTGCTTGATCTTTTGCACGGCCGCGAACTACCCGCAACCTTTGCAACCAACATAAGCAGTGCAATCGATAGGCCAACTATGCGAACTCTTTTGAAAACAACCGGTTAGGTGTCAATGGCATAAAGGCTGCCGACAAGGCTGCACCACCGCATGCATCAAAATCGGGCCAGCGCACTTAAATGGTGCGCCAACTGAGCCGCCATTTACTATTTCCTACACCAACATCAGTGAATCAGCGGGTGTGGTGGTACCGTTATCTTCGTAGACTGACTTATATCGACCCAGCAGGCTAAATCATGGACCCGATTGCGACATTACTTGATCTCATCCGCGCAAAAATGCCAGATTCCACAGCTTTGGAGGCTCAAATAGGAGACCTCATGGCGCGCTTTGAATTGGTCCCAAAACACGAGTACGAAGCCCATATGGCTTTGCTAACAACGCTTCAAACACAAGTACAAAGTCTAGAAAGTAGGCTAGAAGATCTCGAAAAAACGACCTAGCCACCGATGAGCGTGCCGCCGGTACATAGTCGTGTCCTATTTGGCATGACCGCTCACCCCATCGCTATTGAATGTCATGTGGGATCCGGTTTACCCAGCACAACTATTGTCGGGCTCCCCGAGGCTTCTGTTCGCGAATCTCGAGACAGAGTACAAAGTGCGTTTAAAAACTGTGGCTTCGACTACCCAGATGGCCGGGTGGTGATCAACCTCGCGCCAGGACACTTGGCTAAATCGACTTCTTCGTTGGATTTACCCATCGCCATCAGTCTTCTGGCTACCACCCAGCAAATACGCACGACAACCTTAAACCAATACGAATTCCTTGGAGAACTGGGATTGTATGGTTCACTGGGGAGTGTCATTGGGGTTTTGTCATGCGCGCTGGCAGCTTCGCAAGACAATCGTTGCCTTGTCATTCCAACCGCTAACACTATCGAAGCAGGCCTCGCACCACCACAAACCATTGCTGTAGCAGCTACCCTCAACGAGGTTGCACGCTTACTCAATGGGCAGGTCTGCGTAACGCCACCATCTTGCCCTGAGCCTGAACAAATTCACCCAACCGCAACAACCTTTGACAAAGTGCTTGGGCAACATAGTGCCAAACGCGCGTTAACCATTGCCGCAGCTGGCGGTCATCACATTCTTATGGTGGGTCCACCTGGAACTGGCAAGACC
>JAADHW010000324.1 GCA_013151695.1 Gammaproteobacteria bacterium | reverse complement strand
ATGACAGCTGGTGCTATACCGAGGTAGTCGGCGCCGAAGTTCATGACGAAAAAAGTGACGAAAAAAAGCAACGCAGAAGCGCCAACAATCGGCGGTCCGTAGGCTACAACCGCCGCAAGAGCCAGTTGATTAGGTATGGATATTGAATCTTTAGCCATAGTCTCGTTTTAGTACATTGGCGGTTGGGTGCCTCGTAGTCGCATTGACCCAAACTGTTTTATTGCTGTGGAAAATAGCCCGGGAGCCGAGTTCACGGGAATGATACCCGTCACCGCGACAAGTGATCGTCAATGAGCATGATGAACCCGGCTTCAATTCAAACCATGTCCATATTGCCCGCCAAGGTCTGGTAGTTGGTTACCTTTAATGAACGGTCACCTCACACTTAGCGATACCCCTCAGCATATTATTAAGCCCTCGTTCTACCGTTCCAAGTTCAAATCGCTTGACACGTTTGGCCAACGCAGCTAGCAACGCTCTCATTTCCAATCTTGCGAGATTATTGCCAACACATTGATGGTCACCAAATCCAAAACCCATATGACCTCTTGCATCGTTATGCACATTGAACTCTTCGGGGTTATCCCACTTTTGTTCATCTCGATTCGCTGACGCATATAACACTAAAGCACGCGAACCTTTTGGTAACGTGACCCCTTCTATCTCATGATCTTGTGTTACAACACGCGAAAAGCCTTGAATTGGTGACTCTAAACGTACAGCTTCGTTAATCGCCTGAGGAATTAAAGAAGGGTTTTTACGAACGATATCCCATTGTTCAGGGTGTTTTGCGAACAACCATATCGCGCTGGTCGTTGCAAAAATTGTTGTATCGAGTGATGGCACAAGATAATCATTCATGAGATGCAGACAATCTTCAGGATCTATTTCTCCTCTGTCCACAGCTTCCCATAACATTGCGGCCCAACCCCCTTGTTTTAGTTTACCTAGAACACATTGTTGGGATACATATTTTGTCATTCCCTCTAAGACGGGAAGCGCAGTTTTCATTCGCTGATTAATGGGTCCAAAACAATCAAAACTTGCAGGCGCCCAATCAAGCATCCTCTCGCGACCTTCTTCAGGTAAGCCAACAAGTTCCGACACAATGGTAACGGGTAGATGTTGCGATAATTCAGTGGCTACATCGAATGACTTTTTGGCCACTAGTTTTTCTACATGCTTCTCAGCTTCAGTTGTAATTCGCTCGCGCAGTTGTGCTAACGCTTTTGGCGTAAGGGGTTTTTCTATGATTTTTCGAAGTATGTCGTGCCGGGGTGCATCACTGCATAAAGTACCACCGCTGTGTGGACCGCTGAGCGCTTCATTCACGCGATCATTCAGAGCGATACCCTTGCTGCTGGAGAATATTTTTGGACTTCCAAGTGCTTCTCGTACGTCTTTGTATCGCGACAATGCAAACATATTGTATTGAGTCAGCCAGACTGCTGCACCCTGTTTACGTAATGTTTTATAGCGGGGATAGGGGTCCAGAAGTGCTTCGTCGGTATGCAGTTCAACATCTGATTCTGGCGAGGTACTGCCCATAAATTTTACTCCAATGTGTCAAAATAGGTTTTCTGATAGGGATCTGTATCAGGCCACGCTGCTTATGATCTGCCGCATTCTTCTTTGCGCTTTTCTTTCATGAGTGCCAGGTTGCTCACTTTGAGATATGGCACAATACCAAGTTAGCGATCTAAAGGTGATTCCAAATCATAAATCTACCCTTAGTGGTTATGCAACTCCTTTCGGAAAAAATAAGCGCCCCTTGACAATTTGGTTGGTCAGATAGTGCTCCCACTCAGCTAGAGGTGAAATTGGCGCTGAGGATAAAAAAGTGAGGCCCGAGTTATTCCGCGCCGACCCCAACTCTTGCTGAACCCATTTCCACCTTTGGCAGCCAACGCATAGCAACAATTGCCGGTATAAAAGTCAGCAGAAAGGCCAAAAAGGCTGTTCGGTAGCTGCCCGTGGCGTCGTATGACCAACCCGCCAGTAGTGGTCCTACTGCACCTAAAGCGAAGCTCATCATCACGAAGCCCATCACTCGACCAAAGGAAGCAACCCCGAAACGCGCCCCGAAAATTAAACCCATAAGAGGCAAGATGCCACCCCCGGCCAAGCCGAGGAAGACAATGCCTGTAGCTAGCAGCCAAAATGTGGGCTCAGTTTGCAGGATCAGCATCGATACCGCCATAAAGCCTGCCGCTATCCAATAAAGTGTGCGGTGATCCACCCGATCCCCCAATCCACCAAAAAAGAACTTACCTAGAATCATGCAGGCAGAACTCAAGGCAACCAGAGTGCCGGCGGTGCCTCCATCAAAACCCAGATCGCGGCTATAGACACCAAGATTGAGTTGCACTGCCGTAAAGGCGACGATGAGGGGCAAAATGCATAGAACTGGCAGCCAGAACAAAGAGGTTGTTAGAATCTCGGCAGTAGACCACTGTCGCCCATCTGCAGCCGAAAGGTGTGTACTTTTGTTCACAGGCGGCGAACGCTGTAACACCCACCACGTCAGTGGAACTACCACAATAGCTGCGACCAAGACCAACCAAAGGAAAGTATCCCGCCATCCAAAAAGCTCCAGCCAAACTGCCACCAACAACGGAAATACTATGCCGCCGATATTAGTTCCCATAGCTGACAAGCCGATGGCTAGCCCTCGATTGTCTGAAAACCATTTGGTCACTAAGGTTTGAGCGGCCAGCGTACCCATTAATACAATGGCCAACGGAAACAGCGTCGCGTACAAAACCTGTATTTGCCAGAGTTCACGAGCCTTGGAAACGAGCACCAATGCACAAACCAAGACCCCTAGGCCCAACAGTACCAGCCAGCGCATGGGAAAGTGATCCATCGCCCGTCCTACCAACGGGCTAAACAAACCTACACCAATCTGCAACAACGAACCGGTGAGCATGACTTCGGTTCGCGGCACCCCAAACTCATCCAACCAAGGCACCGCAAACAACGCAAAGCTGTAAACTAAAATACCGAGGCTAACCGCCTGGATCACCAGCGTATACGCCACGATGACCCACCTGTACTGGGAATCCGTCAATGTGACGACTGCATAAGTTGTTCATGAATCTGTTTATCATCAGGCTGCTGTTGGTAAACGTTCTTTCTGTAAAACATGGAAGTCCTTTTTATTTGTATTTCGGATATCGACTGGTATGTCTAATACGTAGACTAGCTTACGCGCCTATTGAATAGTACTTAGCAGAGGATAGACGATCGGATTAGTGGGGTTGAACGCCGCCACTTCTTAAGGTTTGGCATATTGATGCTAGGCGCAGCAGTTTCTGCAACATCGATCGCAGCTGGTGCTGGAAATGTGGGATTAACACCAAAATCCTCCCTTGGAGCAAACGACTTAGTCGAGGTGTGGCAGAGTACGGTCTTGTTTGCTGAGATGTGCAAGAGCTTCTGGCAGATGGCGAGCGTAGGAGTAAGGTGCGATGCTGGGCAATTGCTGTGGCTTAATTTAATAAGCCTCTTAACGCCTGTCCCGACTAAAAGGAAACTGATGAATGGAAGATCGGATCGATGGTGATCGTCTGTGGAGGCGACTCATGGCAATGGCCGAGATTGGCGCCACATCGCGGGGCGGGAGTAATCGCCAAGCTTTAAGTGACGAGGATGCGGCCGGGCGAGCGCTCTTTCTGGGTTGGGTCGAGGCAGCGGGTTGTACTTGGGAAACAGATGAGATTGGCAATCTCTTTGTTCGAAGGCCGGGTCGAGACAATTCACTTCCTTCTGTTCTGATAGGGAGTCACCTTGATACTCAACCTACCGGCGGTCGATTTGACGGCGTCTATGGAGTATTGGGTGGCTTGGAAGTGATCGAGACGCTCAATGACCGTGAGATTCGGACTGATGCCCCTATCGACCTCGTTGTCTGGACAAACGAAGAAGGATCTCGATTCCGATACTCGATGATGGGCTCGGCGGTATGGGCTGGAAAACTGGGCATCAATACTGCGCGAGACTTGGTTGACGGCAACGGCGTAAGCGTTGGCGAAGAACTCGATCGACTTGGCTGGGCAGGAAAGCCGGCAGATAACAATCGATCCTATGCCGGGGCCTTTGAACTTCATATAGAACAAGGGCCGATTCTCGAAGCCGAGAATCTCGAGATCGGTGTCGTTACGGGGGTTCAAGGCTTCCGCTGGTACACGATCTGTCTAAAAGGAAACCCTGTGCATGCTGGGCCGACACCAATGGGCGCTCGCAATGATCCAGCCAGGGGCATCGGTGAAATCGTTACACAAGTTTACGCGATGGTGGCAGAGTACGCGCCGTCTAGCCGTGCAACGTTTGCCCAATTTGCATCCATTCCGGCCTCGCCTAACACGGTTCCCGAAGAGCTTAAGTGTTCACTCGATCTGCGTCATCCCGATCGGTCGACCTTGGATGCGATGGACAAACGGCTCCGTCAGATCGTTTCGTCCGTGAGTGAAACTGTGGGCGTCGAGAGTGAGATCATACTCGACAACAACTCTCCGCCCGTGGTGTTCAATCGAAAATGTGTCGAAGCCGTTCAGGACGTCGTGACACAGCTCGGGCTGTCGAATCGACAGATGGTCTCTGGAGCAGGCCACGACGCCTGTTACGTCGCCTTGAAACATCCAACCTCGATGATTTTCGTGCCTTGTGACCGAGGTATTTCGCATAATGAGGCTGAGAATATCAGTCCGAAACAGGCGGAGTGCGGTGCCAGCGTATTGCTGGGGGCGGTACTGAGAATCGCCAAAACAGCGAGTATTTAGCCATGAATTGGACTTTCATAGACCTCTGTTCCAAACCGAACCTTGCGCTTATTTAATGTGGGAAAGTTTGACGCTTCTGCATGGCGGCATTCACCCCCCATCAGGTATACCAAATCTTCACTGCCTGTGTTGCGCAGATGATGAACCACCGAAGGCGTGGTAAAACCCATAAAGTCACCCGCGGTGACCTCATACGATTGCCCATCAATATCGGCTGTTCCCGAACCCGATAAAACATATACCCATTCTTCCTCACGCTCATGGGTGTGCGGTACGAAAGACTCCTTTCCTGGTGGCACACACATATGAACCACCATTGAACGCTCCATACCCAGGCCTCGGGAGAGCTGAGTGCTGTGAAACAGAGACAATTCGTTCCAGGGATGGCTACCTTCTTTTCTGGCAGATTCAATTTGAGCAGACGTGAGCAGGCAAGTTTCTACATCTGGCATAAGGGCAGCATCCAAAGCTGTATATTCATACAGCCCTGACAGTTTGTCTACGATTTAAATTCCGCGACCACACCGGAAAGAGACTCTTTAGCGTCACCAAACAACATGCGTGTGTTCTCTCCAAAGAACAGTGGGTTGTCCACCCCGGAAAAACCAGAAGCCATAGAACGCTTCAGCACGAATACCGTGCGTGCATGATCAACATTGATAATGGGCATGCCATAAATGGTACTGTTCTCGTCATTCCTAGCAGCAGGATTAACCACATCATTGGCTCCAATCAC
>JAADHW010000003.1 GCA_013151695.1 Gammaproteobacteria bacterium | reverse complement strand
TACCCATATATTTATACAACACGGCATGTGGGAAGAGGTTTCTGCATCCAATCAGTCGGCTTATGATACAGCGGTTGCGTTGTGGCAACCTGGTGACAATGCGGGTGATATGACCCATGCATTGGATTGGGGCCAGTACGGTGATTTACAACTTGGCGACTATCAACGTGCGCAACTTTGGATCGAGCGTATGGCAGCAATCTTACCGGATAACCGGGATCAACTTCGAATACAAGCTGCATTGCCGCGGGTGAAAGCTCGTTATGTGATCGAGTCGCGTCGTTGGCAGATAAAGGCTATCACTGAACATTCTGCGGACACTGAGCTGTTCGCGACCGGCATCAGCGCAATTCACCTTGATCAACTGGATGTGGCAGAAGTGGTGGTAGACCGTCTTCAGGAGAGGGCTGGTCAACTGCAATCGGAACTTGATCCATCCTACTATGCGCGCAACGGAAAACCGGTACTGATTATGTATCACCAAGTAGCGGGTGCATTGAACATTGCTCAAGGTAATATCGATTTGGGCCTTGACCATCTGGGTAAAGGGGTCACTGTTGCTGAGTCCATGCGGCCGCCAAATGGCGCCCCTAATCCGATTAAACCCGCTCACGAATTTTATGCTGAATATTTGTTGAGTTCGAATCGCGCCCAGCGCGCGGTAGAAATGTTTACCATTTCATTGTCACGCACCCCTAACCGACCGCTGTCCCTACTTGGCCTGGCTCGCTCATATGTTGCTCTGGGACATCATGATGAGGCTACGGCTGCCTACCGTAAGCTGGCTGCAATTTGGAAGGGTAAAGATTTTCCTGAATTGACTGAAGCCAATCGATTCTTAACCGCCAGACGATGAATCCTATTGCCATTGGCCAGCTTAACTCTCAGGACACTTAAGTAATGAAACTCCCCGAATCACTATTTGTCTTGATTAACCCTATTGTGCGCATCCTACTGCGATCGCCCATACACATGTTTTGGAGTAACAGCTTAATGCTGATTACTTTCACCGGGCGCCGGAGCCGCAGAGAGTTTACAACCCCTGTTCGTTATGTTCGTCTCGACCAAACCGTCAGGTGTTTCACCTCTTCTGAAAACCTCTGGTGGCGCAACCTGAAAGGGGGTGCAAACGTTACGTTGCGCTTGCAAGGCAAAGAAAAGCGCTATCACGCAACGGTTATAGAAAACGACCCGGATACTATCCAACACGCTCTGGAATATTATCTAAAAATCTTTCCGCAAGACGCCGCATATCACAATATTAGACTAAACAAAGATCGAAGCGTTGTTCCTGAAACTTTAGCCAGTGCCGCAAAAAACGCGATTGTAATTGAAGCCACGCCAATCTAAACCTTTCTCTAGGTGACTAACTTTTACCATCAGGTAACAGGGTGGCATAGCCTTGATAAAACTCATCCGCAAAAATATCGCTGTTTGATGCTTTACAGATTGCGACACATCAAGCCTACGCACAGCAGGCTACCGGGTTAAAGTGCCCAATTAACCCAAACGCGTAGAGCCTTAGTGTGCGGGAGCTTTTTATGTATGGCGGCACTGGCCTTGAAATGAACGTGTCGTTTCCAGCATACTCCGCGCCCTTGAATCAACTGGCTGGGTGGGAACATGCGATTTTTTACCGTTGTGGGTTTTGTTAGTTTGTTAGCTGCGTGTGCAGAGCCCGTGCAACAGCTAAATGGACAAAACGATCTGCCCTTGGCAAATGCTGCAAAAGAGCAGGCCGCTACGGTAGAGACTAATGTGTTACGTAGTGCCTATTTTGGCGATACGCACGTTCATACTGGCTTGTCTTTTGATGCCTACCTCATGGGTACACGCCGCACACCTGATGATGCTTACAATTTTGGCAAGGGAGCTGCTATTGAACATGCCTCGGGTTTTCAAATGCAAATGAGAAAGCCGTTGGATTTTATGGCTGTAGCAGACCATGCAATGTATTTGGGCATGATGTCAGAACTTGCAAGTACGTCGGGTCGATTTAGTGATCACAAGCTATCTCCCGCGGTTCGAGGGACAACCACCGCAGAAGGCGCTGGGGCGGCGTTCAGAGCTGTGATTGGCCACTTGCGTAGCCGCACGCCTGGTGTCGAAGATGAACTAGACGATCACGAGATTATGCGTAGTGCTTGGCAAGAAATCATTGAAGCGGCCCAACGTCATAACGATCCGGGGTCGTTCACCACATTTATTGGTTATGAATACTCAACCACCGGACCAGCTGCTGAAAACTTACATCGTAATGTGATCTTTCGGGATGCCAACGTACCACAGCAACCTTTCAGCCGCTTTGATTCTGTCAACCCGGAAGATCTTTGGGATTGGATGGACGCCAATCGCGATGAAGGCAAAGAAGCGATTGCGATTCCACATAATCCTAATGGCTCTGACGGTTGGATGTTTGCAAAAACTTACTTCAATAGTGACCAACCGCTGGATGCTGCGTATGCAGAACAACGGGTGCGTAATGAACCGCTTGTTGAAAACAGCCAGGTTAAGGGTACTTCTGATACGCACCCGCTACTGTCGCCAAACGATGAGTGGGCCGACTATGACATCATGCCGCTGCAAATTGCGACCGGCGCGCCGTCCAGGCCACAAGGAAGCTACGTACGTGAAGCTTATCTGAACGGTTTGCTCATGGAAACGCAGAGCGGGTTTAACCCCTTTAAGTTTGGGGTCATTGGTTCTTCTGATTCCCATAATGCTGCCGGTTCGTTTGAAGATGATAACTACTGGAGTAAAACAGGGGTGATGGACATTCAACCTCACCTGCGCGGTTCTGTGCCGCTACCCGATTCAGATCCAGAAAACCCGGAATATGCTAACGAGCCAAGTAAATATTGGGGGGCGTCAGGGCTTGCCGGCGTTTGGGCTGAGTCGAATACTCGGGATGCGATATTTGATGCGTTTCGCCGTAAAGAAACCTTCTCCACCAGTGGCTCGCATATCAAAGTGCGATTTTTTGCCGGTTATGACTTGTCTCCCGATTTGGTCTCAGCAGATGACGCTATTGCGCAAGCATACGCCGGTGGTGTGCCCATGGGGGCTGATCTTTTTGGTGCGGATGGTAAGGTACCCTTGTTTTACCTTTGGGCGGCGCGTGACCCTGATACACAAGCCTTGCAACGCCTACAAGTTATCAAGGGTTGGATAGAAGATGGCCAGGCGCATGAACGGGTCATGGATGTTGCTTGTTCCGACGGCCTTGAAGTGGACTCCGCAACGCAGCGTTGTCCAGACAATGGCGCGCGGGTGAAATTGAGCGACTGTTCAACTACCGTTGATGTAGGCGATAGTGAGCTTGCTGGTGTTTGGCAAGACCCGATGTTCGATCCTGAGCAACGGGCGTTTTATTATGTTCGTGTCTTAGAAAATCCAAGCTGTAGATGGTCTACCTATGATGCTATCCACGCTGGCGTTGAGCCGCGCGAAGATATGCACGCAACTATACAGAAGCGCGCTTGGTCTTCGCCAATATGGTACGTCCCCTAGTCTTCAGTTCCTTCGATGGCCTAGATGTCTTTGCATGCGTCGTAGCCGAGAGAATACTTGTTGTTAGGCGTTGAGAGCATTTTGGAAACCCTCCACAGCCTCGGTGCCTGCAACGTAGACGCTGGTATCAGAGTCCAATAACTAAAAAAGACCGGTACATCAAGGAACTACCACCTGGCGTCCTGCCCATTCGAAAGCACTACCCCCTTCGTTCATTAGTCCTAAAACTTTATTGGCGACCAGGTTCGTCGGTAACGATGTCGGACTTTTAGCGTTTCCAATATTTATTGATGCAGTATCATTAATGAGATATCATCAAAATAATTCATAGTTGTCAGCCGCGAAAGATGGCCTCCTAGGCAACAAATCAACTGTGAAAAGGAAGTGGGAGTAGAAGTAAAAAAATTCAAAGTCGGAGTCTTAAATATAAGTGGGAGAGTTTGCTATGCAGAGTCAAGTTGGTGGGCGAGGTTATATCTACCTTGCGTCAGTTGCCTTGGTTTTTAGTCTTGTTTTTGGTACCGCAAGCGCGCAGGAGTCATCAGATACAGGGGCGCTAGCCCAGGCAGATCCGCGTGAGCTAGAAGTTATTATTGTTACTGCGCAAAGGCGGGAACAGGCCATTACGGATGTTCCGGTTTCGATAGCTGCTTTCACTGAAGAGATGCTCATTGACGCGGGCGTAACCTCAACCGAAGAACTGGTGGTTCTGACACCATCCATTACCCTCAACAAACACATATCGCCGCTACAGAACACTATACGCATACGCGGGGTTGGTACTGGGGTATCAGTGCCAACCATTGAGTCTAGTGTTTCTATGGTGGTTGATGGAGTTGTGATAGATAACCAAGGTGTTTTTTTTACGGATCTGATCGACATTGAACGCATAGAGGTGTTGCGTGGTCCCCAAAGTACGTTATTTGGTAAAAACGCGGCAGCGGGTGTACTCAATATCGTTACCAAAGCGCCCAGCCTTGAGGGAATTGAAGGGGGTATTGACGCATCCTACAACGAGTATAACGACCTCAAGGTCCGCGCTACGCTCAGCGGCCCCATTGCGGATAATCTTGCCTATCGCCTTACCGGCATTTATGTAGATGAGGGTGATGGCGTGCTTAAAAACGTCAATCCCACAGGTCCGAAACTTGATGATCTTAACACTCAAGGCCTTCGTGGTAAGTTACTTTGGATGCCAGAGGGTGATCTTGAGATTATGGCAACGCTGGATTATCGGAATTCAGAAGGCCCTAACAATGTACGTACACCAACACAATTTGAGTCTCTAGCGGTTCAGGATTTATATGGTGTGGGTCCTGTGTCGTTCTCCAACCGTCGGGTCAATATTGACGGTGGGCCCCTTGGACGGAATGACTTCGAGAGTGCCGAGTGGGGCACATCAGTGGAAATTAATCTGCCATTTGCTGATGGCCATACCTTCACAAGCATAACCGCATATCGAGAGTGGTCTCTTGATGCGTTTTTGGACATTGATGGCATTGGCCAGCAGGTTACCCCTGCCGGGTTTGATGACTTTGTGATTGTCCCTGGTGTTGGCCCGGTGGAGCCGGGGCGTTTGGCCTTGACCGGATCCAGCCAGGTCTGGAACTATCTGGATACTAACCAGTTGTCCCAAGAATTTCGGATTGCCTCGCCTACTGATCAGGTATTTCGCTATTTGGCCGGGCTGTTTTATTGGCAAACTGATAAAGATTACGATGTGAATAGAGTCATACGCCTATGCCCACTTAATACTAACGTATTTCCTCCGCCGAATTTTTCTGATGGTGATCCTGGCGCATTAACAGGGGCATGTACGGTGCCTCCGCCTAATGGTGTTTCGATAGGTGGGCGCAATGTCTACAATGTTGAAACCACCTACTTTGCGGCGTTTGGACAGATCGATTGGGATTTTGCCGAGCAGTGGTCACTCTCTGCCGGATTGAGGATACAGCAAGAAGACTTTGACTACCGCTTGACGGGGCTATCTGCACTGAGAGGCGTAGATGCG
>JAADHW010000097.1 GCA_013151695.1 Gammaproteobacteria bacterium | reverse complement strand
ACCGGTGAACACGCAAAAATCGATCAACGATGGACGTTGACCAAACAGAAACTGCCTCGCATCCACCGCAGTGTTGAGCACTTTACTACATGATTCAAAATAGTCTGACGCTGCTTTCTGCCCGGCCTCATCAGCAATACCGAGGCGAGGAAGATACGATTGCATGCGCGCGGCCACTTTCAAACCCATGTTAAGTGCATCATCTCCCACCAGCCCCATGCTGCCACCAATGCCAAGACCGAATTCCGTAGCAGCAAACAAATTGGACTGCGGGTCATTCCAGCGACTATGCATCGCTGTGGTTATCCAAAATTCATCAATGATGAATTCCACAATTCGTGTCACCAACATCAAAACCTCATCGTCCGGAAACGTAGGTCGTTCAATATACCGTGGCTCCAGGGTGTCGATGATCACCGTAGTATCTTGAAGAATTTCTCCCTCGGCCGTTTCCACCACCGGGATCACCAACTTTCCAATCTGTTCACGTACGCGCCCGCCAAGCGCCTGGGCATCATAAACTTCCACAAAAGGTATACGCCGGTAACATAAGTACGCACGCGTCTTAGCTGAATAGTACGAAAACATAGTGCCGTAATGGGTCAAGCTCACGACTAGGACTCCTTCTTCTTGGTGCCGCTCACCCGCGTGAGGGTTTGAGGAATGAATTCGTCTAGCTGCACATTTTCAAAACCGGCGTCTTCAAAATATCCAATGCAGTCAGTGGTGGAATGCGCTAGCCCAGTGGAGTGGCTTACCGCCTCGGATAAACCCCAAAGTGCGGGCGCAAGTGGTCCGCATCCATCTGCATTGAGCATCTCCCCAATCAGATGGAATTCGCCTCCCGGCAACAACGCATCGTGCACACGTTGCACCACAGCGGCGATAATCGAGCGCCCATACTGAGGCAGGTTCGACGCCATGATGGCTACATCGGCATCTTCTGGCAGCGGATCTTTAGTGAAATCGCAGGCAGTGGCGATGACATCTTGTTGCACATTATTTTGCAGAAGATACTCCCGAGTCACTTCTACCACTGGTGCTAGGTCTAGTACTTCGGCTTTCATACCTGGATAATTTTGCGCAGCGACTATGCAATAACAACCAGATCCTCCCCCCAGGTCCATCACCTTCGTGCGCCCTTGAAGATCCACTTGACGATGAAAACGCCGGGCCGCACCCATGCCTATAGAGTATGTCGCTAGATGATATTCTCGGGCCCGTTCAACCGTAAAGGTTTCATCGTACATACCCAACATTCGCTGATCTTTTTCACGGACACGTAGATGCTCGGTCAAATCACCCCACCTGCCCCAACGCGGCTTGCCAAACAGCATCCAAGCTCCGGCATAAGTGGTCTTACCCTCAACCAGGAAACGCTCAACATCTTCAGGGTTGCTATATTGACGGCCTGCCTTTTGCGTACCTTGTTGAATGACAAGATCCATGGCCACCAACACCGCTAGCAGCCGTTCTGCATTGACCGGTTCGATGTCGACGGCAGTCGCCAACGTATTTATTGTATTGCTGCCATTACCAATAGCAGTGAACACACCCAGCTCTACTGCACTCATTAGCGCAGCTGACTCCCAAAAGGATTTACTGATGCGTTGCAATCGAACGGTATCAGGTCGTTTTTTGTTGTCATTCACGTCAGGTTTCCCTACGAGTAAAATCGTTTATTAGACTAGCAGATTACAACTCCGATCTGGGATCGATGTGGGTATGATGCAACCACGACAAGGGAGATATTTGTGAGCTACCAATCTGGATTTAAACAAGACCTATTCAAAGATCAAACCATTTTCATTGCTGGTGGCGGTGGCGGCTTGGGGCGTTGTATCGCTCATGAACTCGCCAGTCTAGGCGCCAGCATAGTGCTGGCTGGCCGCACCATGAAGAACCTACAGCGAACAGAATCTGAGATTATAGAAGACGGCGGCTGTGTGCTTGGATGTTATGACTTAGAACTGCGCGACGAACCTGCTGTGATCGAGCTGGTCGCCACCATTAGCAACCAGCACGGGACTATTCACGGTCTAGTAAACGCTGCTGGAGGACAGTTTCCATCGAAACTCGAAAACCTTAGTCTCAATGGTTGGAATGCAGTGCTGCAAAACAATCTCACCAGCTATTTCTTGGTCGCCCGTGAAGTGTACAACCAAGGCATGAAACAACATGGCGGGGTCATTGTGAATATCGGTGCAGACTATGACAGAGGCATGCCTGGCATGGGCCACAACGGCGCCGCGCGCGCGGGATTGTCTAACCTAACATTTACCGCCGCCACCGAATGGGCTCGATCTGGGGTGCGGGTAAATTGTGTCATCCCTGGTTTTATCGCCACCACCGGACTCGATCGGTATCCTGAAGAAGATTGGCAGGCGCTGGCAGCCATTGAACGCAAAATTCCACTTGCACGTCACGGCACAGCCGCGGAAATTTCCGCCATGGTCGTTTTCTTACTCTCAGACATGGCAGCCTATGTCACCGGCGCAGATTTCAGGGTAGACGGCGGCATCCATAACGGCGCCGGAGGTTTTCTGTTTCAGCCCAGCGAAGCTCAAAACAGTAAAACCTTTAACGGCTTTCACCGAGACGAGCGGCCCCATCTGTTGCGGAAATAGCTGTTGTGGAATTAGCTGTTGCAGAACTAGCCTTACCGCCGGGTGCAAATTGAAAATTATCTAGCCATGTGATTGGATAATCTACTAATCCACCCCCTTGCTCCGTACTGTCTATCATCGACAATGCAGCGCGTAACACACTGGTTTGCATGGCGCTGTCTCCGACCGCTCCAAAGTTATTCCCCATGGGCGCATTCACAAACAACACCCTAGGCGGCTTAACTAACACTGCCAAGTCTCGCCCGGTAGCAACATACACCGTGGCAATTCCTCGTGCTTCCAATACGCGGCAAACCAGACCTACAGTCTGGTGATCTAAGGGTCAGCTCGGCGCAGCCACCAACAGGTCAACTTCATCTTGCAACAACGCATCAGCAAAGGCTGGCGCAGATTCTTCAATCACTTTGCTGCGATTGTAAATGCGGCCCATAAAGCCACTCCACAAGCGGTTTGCAACACTACCGATCTCACCAGCGTCGGCTAACTCACGCAAACGTTCGAGAGGAAAAATGCAATTAATATCACTATCTGCATCGCTATGATCGTAGTAGCTGTCGTGAATTTGAAAATCATCCGCTGCAACTTGATGGTCGATGGCATCTAATCGATGATCATTGCGCGCATCTGCATTAAAAGCAGGCATAACACATTGCGATACACCCCCTGAGGTTAGCAGGCTGACGGTACACTCACCCAGTGGTTTGGTGAGCCTATGCAAAGGTGCAGTCTCATGCACCGTCCACCGGTAGGGTGGGTTACCCATGGCACCATAGTGCTCGTTTAAAGCATCAACATATTTAATCGGTTGCATGTCCACCGCCTTATCTGAATTTTTGGTTCTCTAGCCTACCCCTTTTACCCAACGGCTACACCCGGGCATCACAAATAGCCAAATCGCGACCTCCTCCGCTGCAGAAGTTCACCGCAAGATGCGTCAACAATCCGATTGAAACGGCATTTGTAACCATTCTGCATAGAACCGAACGACCCGAAGGGTACTTGACCTGGAATGGATCAGGTCGTGATGGGACTGATTCCCAAATTTTTTAAGCCTGCCGATCGGGTACACTTCATTGTGGTTCACAATCAAACATTGAGTTTGCTCTGAGAGAACCGTTGCTACTTCTTTTTTCTCGGCTTAGTTTTATAGCCTGGTCCGTGACGTGCATTAACATCTCTTGGGTGTAGCGGTTCACCACATTCGGAACAAACTAGGCAGGCATGAAAATCACGCTTGCAATTTTTATGTTTAAACAGAGCGGGTGAACCTTCTTTTTCTGCATAATACTTGTCTCCCCAACGGAAAATTCCCATAAGGATTGGATAAATATCCAATCCTTTTTCTGTAAGTCGATATTCGTAGCGGTCTGGTTTTGTTTGATACGCTTGTTTTGTTAGTACCCCTTCTTTGGTGAGAAGAGTAAGGCGATTGGTCACAATAGTTCTAGATATACCAAGGCTTCTTTGGAATTCATCAAATTTTCTAGTGCCATTAAAACAGTCTCGAATTATTAGCAAGGTCCATCGATCACCGAGAACAGCTAGGGTCCGTGCAACTGAGCAAGCTTCATTTGGTAAGTCTTGCCAATTCATATTAAATTCATCTGTCCTAATTGGTTCCGCATTAAACAAAAGTCTATCCGTTAAGTAAACGATACCCAACCTGATCACCGTCATTAAAAAACCCTCATTGATTTCAAAAAAAGGTTTGTTACGGTTATTGACTTAAGTACAGAAACAATACTTAATAAGTACACATTCAATACTTATGGCTACAATATCAAATCACTAATTTTTGTCGCGCCAGGCGTGCTTAGGTTTGACGAACTATTGGACCCTGAAATTATCGAACCTACTGACGCAATAATCGCACCGATTGCTGCGACAACCTGCGACTTAGATCATCTGTTAATTGCTGGAAAGGCGCCCTTTCAAGGACCATTCCCGCTAGGACATGAGTGTGTGGGCAAAGTGGTAAAGGTAGGGGTTGCTTGTCAGAAATATTCAATAGGGGATATTGTTGGCTTAGCTTGGCATATCGCATGCGGTACCTGCGTGCAGTGTCACAAAAATTACCCTGCCAACTGTAAACCTCATTGGAATTCTCAATATGGGTTACCGGCCAAAGGTGACTGGGGTGGTACATTCTCTGATCTCGTTAGAGTACCTTATGCTGATTACAACCTAGCAAAAATTCCTGAAGGTGTTGATCCCATTCACGTAGCATCTATCGGTGACAATCTAGCTTTAGGCTGGGAATCAGTCATGCCTTCAATCAATGGTATTGAGGACCCAGAAATTGTTATTTTCGGCGGTTCAAAATCCATCGGATTATATTGTGTAGATGTTGCTGCAAACTGTGCTAACGCTAACACTATCTATTACGATCACAATATCGAAAGGCTAGAGATTGCCGAGAAACTAGGCGCAGAAGTTCGTGACCAACTACCCAAACGAGGATCCGGTGATTTCAATCTCGCAATTGATGCTAGCGGGAAGGCTGAGATGCTTCGCTTAGCACTTACGTCAGTAGAACCTGAAGGCCAGGTAAATAGTGTGGGCATATATTTTGAAGATGTAGCCCTACCCATGTTCCAACTTTACCTAAGAGGGGTGAATTTCCACAATGGCAAAGGTCATGCTAGACCAAATATGGAGCCCGTGTTAGAGGCAGTATCCAAGGGCATTCTTCACCCAGAACTGGTTACAAGTGGAGTTTACGAATGGGACGAGATGCCTGAAGTTCTGTCAAGTGGTGCCGCAAGAAAACCGGTATTCAGGAGAATGTGACAAAGATAAGCGAACATTTCTTCGCGTACCAGCAAATCCCAAAGCAGCATAAATTCAACACCTATACTTAAAAGCGCTATAATGACGATTACACGGACCACCTGTCTTGCTGGGGG
>JAADHW010000326.1 GCA_013151695.1 Gammaproteobacteria bacterium | reverse complement strand
CTATTCTGCTGTTGGAAACTGATCGAACGATCGATTCGTGGAGTAGTCATAACGCCAACCTGTCCTATCTTGGCCCGAAGACTCAATGGTTTCGACTGACATTTGGCATTAACAACCTCCTGGACGATACACCACCTTTCTCGGCTGCTGCGTTCAACGACAGTTACGACGCGCGTACTTATGAGATTACCGGGCGATACTTTTTCCTAAAAGTAGACAAATCCTTCTAGTACTTGAAGATTTCCACTACATAAGATCACTCACTAATCAACAATATGAGTGCGCTTTTGGCGTATGATATCGCGAATGTAAATCGGGAGACCTACTTGGATTTTGTTGGCAATCATATTTTGTCCGTAGGCCAGTTTCAGCGATCCGATGTAAATAGAATATTTTCGGTGGCCGACGGTATGCGACCCTATGCCATGCGTAAGAGAATCACCCGTGTACTTGAAGGCGCGATTGTTTCCAATATGTTCTTTGAGCCCAGTACGCGAACTCGGGTGTCATTTGGCTCTGCCTTCAATCTGCTCGGTGGCGAAGTTCGCGAAACCACAGAAGTTAAAGCGTCTTCCCTCACCAAAGGCGAATCTCTTTACGATACCGCGCGTGTGCTTTCAGGTTATAGCGACGTAATTGTTATGCGACACCCTGAAGCCGGCAGCGTTGCTGAATTTGCCGCGGCGAGCCGTGTGCCTGTCATCAATGGCGGTGATGGGCCGAACGAGCATCCAAGCCAAGCCCTACTTGACTTGTATACCATGAGAGAAGAACTGCGCGCCCAGGACCGCAGTTTGGACAATTTGCGCATAGCCCTGATTGGTGACTTGCGATACGGCCGCGCGGTGCACTCTTTGTGTAAGTTACTGTGCTTATATGATGACATTCATATTCACTTCATATCACCACCCGAGCTAGAAATTCCTGAGGAAATATCACTTCAACTTCAAAACCATGGACACCAAGTCACACAGTTTCACCGTCTAGAGGCTGGAATTCATGGGGTAGATATTCTCTATGTGACACGAACCCAGGAAGAACGATTCCCTTCTCAAGACGAGGCGGATAAATATCGTGGGTTATTTCGGCTGAATGAGTCTATTTACACTCAGCATTGTGAACCCAATACCGTCATCATGCATCCGCTGCCTAGAGATTCACGCGCCCAGGCTCAAGAATTAGATGAAGATCTGAATCAAAACCCCAACCTCGCTATCTTCCGTCAAACAGACAACGGGGTACTGGTACGAATGGCACTATTCGCCCTCGTCCTCAATGTCGTTGAGGAAGTAGATAATCACGCTAAACCAGTGACCTGGTTTACCGCAAAGCGGAATTTAGCCGAAAAAGCGTAACAAGCTACCTAGGCAACATCTAAGTAGATAGCCTATTTCATCTACTTCTTTTTAGGCGCTTTTCTGGGCACTTTTGGCATGCGCACTTTCCACGCCTTAGGTGCGCTTTTGTAACCTCGGCATTGGGCGAGAAACTTAGTTGCATCTGCCCAAGCTTTGTCTGCACCAAGACGCTTCACGGAGAACTCGCGAACATGCGATTTACCGCTTGTTTGGACCTGCACACGAAATGCAGGAGATGGACGAAATACCAAGTTAATGCCGCGTACACCGGTTGAGTGTTTCTTTCCCGTATCCGCTTCTCTTACACGCTTGGCCTTGGCAGCGTCTTGTTTGTCAGACCATTTCTGATCCAACGCTTTAGCATCTCTACGCACGTCCTTTTGCTTGGTTTTGTTCAAACCAATCAAACTAAAGTATTGTTGCTGCAATTTTCCGTCGATACTGCGGGCTACTCGTAAAAGTTGCCCCTTGTTTAGCTCGTATACCGCCATTGGATTACTCCTGTTTGGTTGGCTAGTTCTTAGAACTATAGCAGAGCTTCGAGTTCAGGTAGAGCCTGAAACAAGTCTGCAACCAGTCCATAGTCGGCCACTTGAAAGATGGGCGCGTCCTCATCTTTGTTTATAGCGACAATTACCTTACTGTCTTTCATGCCTGCTAAATGTTGAATTGCACCAGAAATTCCCACTGCAATATACAAATCAGGCGCGACTATCTTACCAGTTTGCCCTACTTGCATGTCATTAGGTACAAACCCTGCATCTACAGCGGCACGCGATGCACCTATAGCGGCACCCAGTTTATCTGCAATACCTTCTAGCATGCTGAAATTTTCGCCATTTTGCATACCACGACCACCAGAGATGATAATACTCGCCGCGGTGAGCTCGGGCCGTTCAGATTTTGCAATCTCCTCCCCAACAAAGCTTGAGACACCTAGGTCATGGCCGGAACCAAATGCTTCAATTTGAGCCGTTCCACCTTCGTTTGCAACCGTGTCATAAGCGGTACCACGGACTGTGATCACCTTTACAGAGTCGTTTGATTTGACTGTCGCAATGGCGTTCCCAGCATATATTGGTCGCTTAAAGGTGTCTTCGCTATCTACCCCAACAATATCTGATATTTGCGCTACGCCAAGAAGAGCTGCAACGCGAGGCATGAAATTTTTACCCGCAGCCGTATGTGCACCCAAAATATGGCTATACCCGGCAGCAGCTTCTACTACTGCGGCAGCTACATTTTCAGCCAGTTGATGTTCATATGCTGGATGATCAGCTAGCAACACCTTGTTAATGCCAGGCACTGCGGCGGCAGCCTTCGCAACGCTATCGCAACCTGCGCCTGCGACAAATACATCGACATCGCCGCCAATGGCTTGGGCTGCGGCAATGGCAACCAAGGTTGCTGGCTTGAGCTGCGCATTGTCATGTTCGGCTATAACTAATGTACTCATTATGTAATCACCTTTGCTTCATTCTTTAACTTGTCGACCAATTCTTCAACGCTGGCCACCTTGATTCCGGCTTTTCTTTCGGCAGGTGGTTCGACCGAGAGAATTTCTATGGTCGGGGTCGTATCTACGCCCAGATCTGCTGGTGAGAAGGTGTCGAGTGTCTTTTTCTTTGCTTTCATGATGTTTGGCAATGAGGCATAACGCGGCTCATTTAAACGCAGATCAGTTGTAATCACTGCAGGTAGAGTGACACTGATGGTTTGCAAACCGCCATCCACTTCACGAGTCACCTGCGCCTTACCGTCGGCTATTTTAACTTCAGATGCAAAAGTAGCTTGAGCCATACCCGTTAACGCAGCAAACATTTGCCCTGTCTGGCTGTTGTCACCATCGATACTTTGTTTACCAAAGATAATGATGTCTGCGTTTTCCTTCGCTTGTATCGCTTGCAGTGCTTTGGCGACGCCTAATGGCTGGGGTTCAACATCGGTTTCGACCAAAATCGCGCGGTCTGCACCTAGGGCTAAGCACGTGCGAAGTTGTTCTGCACAGTTTGCCGCACCGACAGCAACTGCAATGACTTCTTCAGCCGTACCGGCTTCTTTCATTCTTACCGCTTCTTCGATGGCAATTTCACAGAAGGGATTTACCGCCATTTTGACATTGCTTAGATCAATACCTGTGTTGTCTGCCTTCACACGTACTTTGACGTTGGCATCTACCACGCGCTTAACAGCTACCAGTACCTTCATTGACATAGAGTCCTCGCTTTAAAAATTACGTTCCCCCAATTTACCTAAAACTGCTCTAACACATGAGGTTGCAAGCATATCTGAGCAGGCAAAATTGGGCGGCGTATTGTCGCTATGCCATTGAACAAGGTCAAGGGCAACTGTGGCAAGTTGAGGCAACACGCAACTGCTTAAATCATTGTGTAGTGAGGAGCGAAGGTAAAAAAGCAGTTATACTACCCCGCGAAAATCGCAGTCGAGTGAGCCTACGTAGTGAGCAGAAGGAATTTTTGATGGAAAGCCAAGTTGAACGTGAATCAATGGAATTCGACGTTGTCATTGTGGGTGGCGGTCCGGCTGGACTAAGCGCGGCATGTCGACTGTTGCAGCTAGCAGAAACCGATGGCACCGAAATCTCGGTGTGCCTGGTGGAAAAAGGTTCCGAAATTGGCGCGCATATCTTGTCAGGGGCTATTTTAGAACCGACCGCCTTAAACGAACTATTTCCTGACTGGCAACAACGTGGTGCTCCTGTCAACAATCCGGTCACCGACGACGTTATTTACTACATGGTGAACGACACCAACAGAATTAAAATTCCCAGCATGTTTGTGCCTAAAGATGCCCACAACAAAGGCAATCATGCCATTAGCCTCGGTAATTTATGTCGTTGGTTAGGTGAGCAAGCAGAAGCGCTAGGGGTTGACATTTTTCCCGGGTTTGCAGCATCGGAAATTCTTTACAACGACGAGGGTGTGGTAGTCGGAGTAGCCACAGGCGATAAGGGTATTGCCGCTGACGGCAAGCAAAAAGGCACTTTTGAACCTGGTTATGAATTACGCGCTAAATATACGATCTTCGCTGAGGGTTGCCGCGGTCATTTAGGTAAGCAGCTCATATCCAAGTTTGAGTTAGATACCGATTCAGCCACGCAACACTACGCCATTGGTTTAAAAGAACTGTGGTCAATTGACCCAAGTAAGGCAAAGCCTGGGAGGGTCATGCACAGTGTCGGCTGGCCCTTGGGGCATTTCTCGGGCGGTCCTACGGGTGGCACCTTCCTCTATCATTTACCCGATAATCAGGTCAGCCTTGGCATTATTGTAGATTTGAGTTACTCAAACCCCCATCTCTCTCCTTTTGACGAACTACAACGACTAAAGCATCACCCTGAGATCGCGCAGGTGTTACAAGGCGGTGAGCGCATTTCTTATGGCGCGCGAGCACAGCTCAAGGGTGGCATTCAGGCGCTACCTAGGTTGGCTGTGCCAGGTGCAGTGTTAACCGGTGATGATGCAGGGTTCCTAAATGCGCTTAAGTTAAAAGGCATTCATACTGCAATGAAGTCGGGCATGTTAGCGGCCGATGCGGTATTCGAAGAGGTTGCCGCTGGCCACAGTGGTACGCAGGCCAGTTCTTATCAAGCTCGCTTCGAGGCGTCTTGGTTGTACGACGAATTGCACCGAGTGCGCAATGTGGGCCCTGCTTTGCACAAGTTTGGTTCTTTGATTGGTGCAGCTTATTCTTTTGTTGAACAATTCTTCAAGGGCAACCAGGGCTGGACACTACAGGACAAAACACCTGACTATGCAACCCTGAAGCCAGCAGACAAATCCAAGAAGATCGATTATCCGAAACCAGACGGTGTCTTATCGTTTGATAAATTGTCATCGGTATTTTTGTCCAATACAAATCATGAAGAAGATCAACCTTGTCACCTAACGTTGGTTGATCCTGAAATACCCATTCGCGACAATTTGCCCATGTTTGATGAACCAGCGCAACGCTATTGTCCGGCTGGGGTATACGAAGTCATCGAAGAATCAGGTACTGCGCGATTTCAAATCAATGCACAGAATTGTGTGCATTGTAAAACCTGTGACATTAAAGATCCTGCACAGAACATCACTTGGATTGTTCCAGAAGGCACCGGTGGACCAAACTACCCTAATATGTAAGCGGCTTAGGAAACACAACCAAGAGAGAATTTGGCACCTTGGCT
>JAADHW010000307.1 GCA_013151695.1 Gammaproteobacteria bacterium | reverse complement strand
GCCGTTTCACCATAGGCTCCCTCGACACCCTAGATGGAGACATTCATGCCGACCTGATGAATTTCTTCGACACGCAGTACTCGGCCGACCAGATGGGGCTTGTGGTGTTATCAAACAAATCACTAGACGACCTTGAAGCGCAAATTCGACCTTTGTTCGGACAAATTCCAAACAAGGAATTAGGCGCCGATTACCCGAATGTGCCGATGTATGCGGACGATCAGCTTCCGGCACTTCTACAATCTCAATCGATAAAGGACGGCAGCCGAATTGTCTACAATTTTCCACTGCCTAACACTCGACAACACTATAAGAAAAAACCCGAACAGTATTTCGCCAATCTACTCGGCCACGAAGGTAAGGGCAGCCTCTATCAGGCTCTATCTGCCAAAGGTTGGATACGCAGCTTGAGTTCGACGGTGGGTGAATTTGATCGTTACCACTCGATGTTGACTGTCGAGATAGAACTAACGCCCCAAGGGGATGAAGAAAGAGCGGCGGTAACCGATCTGTTCTTCCAGTATATCGGCCTCATCAAGACAACCCCTCCCCAACAGTGGCTGTATGACGAACAAGCGCAAGTGGCAAAAATTGCCTTTCGCTTCCAGGAAAAATCTCAACCTATGGGCTTTGTTTATCAGTTAGCGCCGAGCATTAATAAGTACCCTGCCGAAGATTTGTTAGCCTCTAGATTTCTGATGGAGGAATTTGACCCAGCTCTCATTCAGCAATACCTGGGCTACATTCAAGAAGATAACTTGCTGGTTGAGTATTCAGCGCCTGCCATCCAAGCCACATCCACCGAACCCTGGTTCCAGGTTCCGTATGCGCTGACACACGGCTCGATAGAAAGAGATCGCCAACCTCAAGGTGAGTTTGCCTTACCTACCGCAAACCCTTACCTGCCTGATGACTTGAATTTAAAACCTACAGACGAAAACAGCATCACTGCGGTATCGAACAAACATGGCTTGTCAGTGTGGCTCGACACCGATACAAGTTTTGGTAGCCCCAGAGCAAATTTGAAATTGCAACTGGCAATCGCCGGGGGTTTAGAAACACCACGAGACAGAGCGGTTGCACAATTGTACCGCTCCATGGTGGAAGACAATTTGAGTGAAATAACTTATCCGGCATATTTGGCCGGACTAGGTTATAGCCTTGCTGTGCCAGATGCTGGTTTCTCAATTTCTATAGGCGGTTACCAAGACAACCAACTAGAGCTTTTACAAACTGTCCTGGATGCGCTGACCCACGGTTCTCTAAATCAAGAGAGATTCGACACCTTAAAAGCATCCCTAATATTAGATTGGCGTAACGCCAAGAAGGAACGTCCATATGCCCAAGCGTTTGCAGCGCTATCCGACACCTTACGCAGTGGCCGCTGGCCAAGAGACACGTTGGTAGAAAATTTGCAGCCCCTGACATTAGAAGAGCTCGAAGCTTGGCGAGAAGACAAGTTCAAATCGTTCTCCGTCACCGGCCTTCTCCACGGCAATGTGCAGCGCACCGACGTTGTTGCATTGGAAAAGTTGTTATCAGCGTCAATCGACCTGAAGCTCACAACCGTTCACAGGGCTCAAGTTCGAAGCGTTGAAGATACCTTGTTACTGCCACTAGACATCGATCACAACGATGCCGCAATGGTGTTACATGTGCAAGATCCAGACGATTCATTTGCCAGCAGGGCAAAAAGTTCTTTGGCGGCGCAGATACTTCACAACGCCTACTTCCAAGAACTTCGTACCGAGAAACAACTTGGCTATGTGGTGAGTGTCAGCAACCGGCCGGTGGTTAAGCGGGGTGGGATAACTTTTATAATTCAGTCCCCGGTTGCCTCAACCGCAGATCTAGAAAGAATCTCAGTGGATTTTGTTGATCACTTCGCAGCAGCCTGGCCAGAGACAAGCGAGGAGGATTTTGCCCGTCAAAAGGCAGGGCTCCTCAGTCGTCTGCGACAATCTCCTAAAAACCTAAACGAGCAGTCTCAGCGCTATTGGGGCGACCTGATGGACAACCACCTTACCTTTGACAGCCGCTCAAAAATCGCTGAGCAAGTAGAAGCAATCAGCAAAGCAGAAATGGGCATATTCCTTTCAACCCTAAAAAACAAACTGAGAGACAGTCGCTTATTGATTTTCTCGCCAGGCAAGTTTGAGCAAATACCCACGGTTGGCAAAGTGCTGGCTAGCCCCACTGCGGCTTTTTAGTTAGTCAGCCGTTAAGTTGAAAGTTGTAAGGCGGTAAAGAATCCAGCAGCACTTTGCCGTAACGCTTGGTAACAATGCGCTTATCGAGCATGGTGATACGACCGCTATCTTCTTCGTGCCGAATTAACCGTCCGCAGGCTTGAATCAGCTTCAACGCAGCATCGGGGACTGAAATTTCATAAAATGCATTACGCCCTCGTGCTTCCGCCCACTCGGCGATGGCCTGGTCGATAGGGTCGTCAGGTACAGCAAAAGGTAGTTTGATAATAATGACATGTCGACAATAGTCTCCAGGCAGATCAAGACCTTCGGAAAAGCTTGCCAAGCCCACCAAATACGACGGCTCGCCATCATCTACTCGTTGGCGATGGTCTCGAATCAACACCTGCTTGGCTGCCTCTCCTTGAATAAGCAACTTGTCCTTAACTTCACCCGGCAAGAGTTTCACCACGGCATTGAGCTGTCGCCAAGAAGTAAATAACACCAAAGCACTGGTTTCTTGCAGCAGCAAACTGGGTAACATCTCTGCAACTTCATCGCTGTGCGCCTCGAAGTCTTTAGGTTCTGACTGCATTTTTGGGACATGAAAACTGGCGATGGCGGGAAAATTGAAAGGGCTTGGAATTCTATTTTGATGCGTATCTTGACTTAAACCTACACGCTCCAAAAAGCGATTAAAGCTACCCATAGCACTCAATGTTGCTGAGGTACATATGACAGCATAAGCGCGTTGCCACAACACCTCCTGGAGAATATGACCTGGTTCGATCGGGGCTGTGATCATCTCTACATCTTGGCTGGTACGGTTAACCCATCGCGCATGACGATAAGCAGACTCACCACTGTAATCTTGTAAAAGAGCGCTGGCGGCCATGGCGCGGGTTTGTAATTGACCTACCGGACCCAACCAATCTTCCGCATCGTAGGCCTTCTCCCAATTGGCTTCACCTGCAACCGCCCCCTGCAATAAGCTGTGTGTGCGCTCAAGGTCATCACATATTTTTTGCATAAACGGCAGTGCAACCGCTGCTGCGTCACTAATATCTTCAGGAACATCACCCAAGGGGAAGCGATAAGTTTCAAGCTCTTCATCTCTGGGTTGAAACTCCAAACCTTGCAGTGCCTCGCCTAACAATTCTAGCGCTAAACGAAGTTGGCCTGTTTCACTGGCGACACTAGTCGCCAAGGCAACCAATTCCGGTGGGCGCGCGAAACGCTGGGTGAGGCTTCCCAACACAGAATTAATATGATCGAGCCACTGCAGGGTGCCATTGATTCGCGCTCTGGCTGAAAAATGATTCTGTGTCTTTTCTGCCAGATGGTGGGCTTCGTCCAGAACAAAAATACAATCTTCTGGATCAGGCAACACAACTCCACCACCTAACGCTAAATCAGATAAAACCAAGTCATGATTTGCGACAATCACGTCGGTTCCTTCCAAGTTATTGCGCGCACGAAAAAACGGGCATTGCTTAAAAAAACTGCACCGATTGTTACTACAGCCTCGATGATCTGTGGTTACCCCAGCCCAAGCACCATCTGGCATTTCATCTGGCCAGCTGTCTAACTCGCCGTCCCATTCACCACGCCCAAAGCCGTCAAGCAGCGTCTGATAAAAGGCTGAATGATCTCCGACGAGTTCTTCGAACAAAGGAATGTCTTTCTGCTCTTGGTATTTGAGGTGATCATCGAGCCTTTTAAGACACACGTACCGACCTCGACCTTTGGCCAGAGCGACACTGAACTTTAACCCCGCATTTGTTTTTAGATCGGGTATGTCCTGCTGGGTAACTTGCTCTTGCAGGGCAATAGTGGCGGTACTTAGAACAATGGTCTTTCCCAGCGCTTGGGCAGTAGGTATTGCAGCCAGACAATACCCGGCCGTTTTACCGGTACCCGTACCTGCTTCTATTACTGCAATGCGATGTTCGTTTGCGGTTAGGGTGCGCGCAACCTGAGCGATCATTTCTCGTTGTCCTCGCCGCGCGCGAAAACCACGCGCTTCAAGCCAGGCTCGATAAGCCACTTGAATACTCTCTTTGAGGGCATCTGTAAGTAAGGTGGGTGCGGGCGCGTTCATAACACAAGCTTACTTGCGCACCTGGCCTTACGCCACTATTGAGTCACCGCAGTACATGTGCGAGATTACGATGATGAAAAATTGCACCCTTATTCTTACCGCCCTGGCTTGGGGTTTTACTACATCCATAGCCTTGGCTGATACCCAAGCGCTCAACCTGCCATCGGGGTTTTCCATCGAGCCCCTGGCGTTCGAAGTACCCAATGCGCGGCAGATGGCATTAACAGCCAACGGCACCCTTATCATCGGCACTCAACGCGCCGGGGTAGTGTATGCCGTACCCAATGCCCTGGGTAAAGCCGAGGTGGGGCAGCCCCACAATGTCATCACGCTGATGAAAAACCTCACCATGCCCAGTGGTGTGGCCCTATTAAATGGTGACCTTTATGTCGGCGCCACGCACCAGATACTACGTATAGCCCAAATCGAGCGCCATCTCACACCCTCCCCTGTTATTGAAACCATTACCAATACGCTGCCAGACAAAAGACATCACGGTTGGAAGTATTTGAAGTTCGGTCCAGATGAGAAGTTGTACGTTCCCGTGGGCGCGCCCTGTAATGTCTGCCTGTCTGACGATGAGCGCTTCGCAACTATCTTGCGCATGGATCCCGATTCAGGACAGACAGAAATTTGGGCCAGGGGCGTTCGAAACACGGTAGGTTTCGCCTGGCATCCAACGCAACAAACACTTTGGTTTACCGACAATGGTCGAGACATGCTCGGAGATGATATCCCAGCAGAGGAGTTGAATGTTTTACACGAGCCTGGCAAGCACTTTGGCTTCCCATTTGTTCATGCCACAGGTATAGACGATCCCGAATTCGGCACTCACAAGCTTCGCAAGGACCTAACATTTGTTGCACCTGCATTGAACATACAAGCGCACTCTGCTGCCTTAGGTATGACCTTTTACACCGCCAGCAATAACGCACCCAACGCATTCCCACCCCGCTATCACAATGCTGTGTTCATTGCCGAACACGGATCGTGGAATCGTTCCTCTAAGGTTGGCTATCAAGTGTCTGTTGTCACCGAAAAAGACGGCGTATTAGATTACGCACCCTTCATCACTGGATGGTTGGTCAATGAGGACGCTTGGGGGCGCCCTAACGATGTGCTTGTAACACCAGACGGCAGCTTACTCATATCTGACGACAAGCAGGGGCTCATTTATCGTGTGCGCTACCAGGCGCCATTACCTGGCATATACGAAGGCTGACTTGAGGGCCAAGGATGGCCCTCCGCGGGCGAAGCCCGGCGTGAGCCGAGAATGAGCAAA
>JAADHW010000263.1 GCA_013151695.1 Gammaproteobacteria bacterium | reverse complement strand
AGTCTAGAAAAATGCCATATGTATTTGATAAATATCACTAAAATACATAGCACGCTTCTGAAAAGTGGCGGTTATCGCCACTTTTCGGCGGTCCTCATGAGCTGCTTACAACCCTATACTTACCCTTGCTCGCTAATTGCTATTGTGCATTGAGTCATTGTGCACAATTTAAGGAAGGACGCGCCATGCAGTATTTAGTAGGTAAACACTTTGTTCTCAATGAAGTTGACTATGCGATTGTAGATGTCCGCAATATCGAAGGTGATTCCATGGTCTACGCAGAACCGGTGCAATCGGACAAAGGCCCAGGTAGAGCAGCCTTTCGCTACGCAGACATAGCGTCGAGCCTCGCTGGGGTGGAGTAAGCGTGGTGGTAGTGTCGTCGTGATTCCCATCTCAACGGTGCTGTGACACAGGTCGACGAGCCTTTGACTAAGAACGGCTAGACTTGCGTGGTTTCAAGCGATGACGAGTACTGCACATGTGCGGTGCGTGGGAGAGAGATATGTCTAAGAGTGGCCATCAGGAAATGGTCATGTTGTATGGCGCGGATGAAGACATCCAAGATGAGATGCTGTTCCGTGATTTCGCCGCGCTGCTTGCGGGTGAAATCATACTAGATGCCCATGCTGCTAGCCTCGTTCGTGCCGCTTACTGTGTGGTGGGTAATGGCTTTAATCTTCGTGGCGTGGTTTTTTTCCTATTTAACGTTACCGAAAATGGTCAAATTGATCCACGCTTCAATTTGCCGCTACATTATCTGGCAGAACAAGCGGGTGCGGGTTTAGATATTGGACAAGGACCGATTAGACAAGCTTCTCGTGGTCAATGTGCAGTACCTTGGCATTGTGTGAACTTGTGGGAGCCCCAAGGTGCTCAGGTGATAGAACAATTGCAGAGTCGCATATTCAGGAACCGTTTGAAACTTAAAACGGTTGTTGGGGCGAACGACGATCTATTCTTTTCGAAGCCTGAGCTGCAGGCTCTAGACCCAGACACTGCAGACACTGTGCTCGATTTAGAGCCACTATCCCATGGTAATAAATCCACTGCCTCGGCAAGAGGTGTGGATGTGCGTGAGCTTGCTCAACAAAGTTGTGATCTAACAACGCGTTTAACAGAAGTGTTCGGTCCGTCTGGTAAGTTGAACTTACAAGACCTCATTCGTTTGCATTCTGAACAACTTAACTCTGAGAAGGCTGATCATCGCCAGAAGATTGAACAACAACAGCTGGCTTACTTGGACCAAATTCGCGTGACCCGGGAAGAAATTCACTCGCTAAAAGTTGCTTTGCGACAAGAACAAAGTAGGAATAGAAGACTGCAGCAGATGCTCAGAGGTGACCTATAACCAAGGCAGCTAACTTGGCTTAGGCAGGACGAAGTTGGGTGTCACTGGTTGACTAAAGCTGTGTTTCGAGATCGTGTTATACACGTGTCCGCAAGCAGCGCAATGCACAATGTAGAACCACGGCTGTTTGGCGCGTGAGCGCTCCTTGCTAGGGGTGCTGACAATATGCTCGAGACCAATCTCAGCACACGCCGGACACTTCGGCTGGGCAATTTGCCGCTCAGTCATCTTGGTTCCTTGGCTATTATTTAATATCTCGCAGCAACGGGAGCACGAAGTTAAGGCTCGCAGCAAATAGCTTGATCCATCATGTGGGCAGGTACATGGTCATGTCGCTGGCCTACAATTTTCGCCGGAACGCCGGCGACGGTTACATTCTCCGGTACGTTTTCAAGTACTACACTCCCAGCGCCCACTTTCGCGTTTCTTCCAACCTCAATGTCGCCAATGATTTTGCAACCGGCGGCGAGCAAAACACCTTTGCGAATTTTTGGATGTCGATCACCGCTGTGTTTGCCGGTGCCGCCAAGGGTTACAGAATGTAAGATAGATACATCGTCTTCGACGACAGCAGTTTCGCCAATGACGATACCAGTTGCATGGTCAAACATAATACCCGAACCCATCTGAGCAGCAGGGTGAATGTCTACACCAAGGGTGACGGAAATTTGGTTCTGAAAGAACTGCGCGAGTGTTTGCCGGCCTTGATGCCATAGCCAATGAGCAACTCGGTGAGCTTGAAGCGCATGGAAGCCTTTGAGAAATAGGAATGGCGTAGACAGGTCATGACAAGCAGGATCACGACTGTAGGTAGCCAGCATGTCAATTTCAGCCGCAGAAAGTATGGTTGGATCACCGCTTATCGCTTCGTCTATTACATCTCGAATGAGCATGGTGGGTAACATAGGGTTGTCGAATTTGCTGGCTAGTCGAAAACTTAAAGCATCGCCAAAGCTCTCGTGGCTCAGTATTGTGGCGTGAAAATAGCTCCCCAATATCGGCTCTTCAGACGCTTTCACCTTTGCTTCTTCACGCATTAAGGGCCACAAATCACCCGGCGCTGAAACCTCGGCAAGAATGTTTTGATTTGCGTCGGCTATCACCTGTTTGAAACGTGTGACCATGCGCTGAATTTCGCTTAAGTCGCTCATGACAACTCACCAGTCGAATTAATTTGCGAAGCCTATGCGGATTATTGGGATTTGCAACTTAAAAAAGTGCATATGGATAGCGTGGTCAGGAGGATAAGGCATTGTTCCGGTGCGATGTGATGTGTACTGTGCCGTGTTATGACAAACGAGTTTAAAACTGTTGCGGTGGTCGCGCGGCGCCAGCACAACAACATTGTAGATACGGTTCTAGCTGTGGAAGCCGTGCTTGAGAAATTTGGTGTGCAGGTCATTTTTGAAGACGTGACGGCGCAATACATTCGGCAATCCACAAATCCGGGTGCCCATAGCCCTAGAAAAGTCCTGCCGCGCCGAGAGTTGGGACACGCTGCAGACTTAGTGGTGGTGGTGGGAGGTGACGGGAGCTTATTGGGTGTATCACGAGACATCGCAGACACAGGTGTTCCCATAGTGGGCGTTAATCGTGGTGGGCTGGGTTTTTTGGCTTCGGTTTCGCCTGAACAGCTCGAAAAACAACTCGGCGAAATAGTCTCCGGTGACTACATCATTGAAGAGCACTTTCTATTGCAGGCGAGAGTATTTCGCGATGGAAAATGTATTGCGGAATCTACCGCATTGAATGATGTGGTATTGCACTCTGGCAGCATGGCTAAAATGATTGAGGTTGAGCTCTGGATTGACGATGAATACGTTTATAATCAGCGCTCGGACGGGTTGATTGTAGCTAGCCCGACCGGATCTACCGCGTATGCTCTGTCTGCTGGGGGGCCTATTATGCATCCGAATCTTGATGCTATTGTTATCGTGCCGATGTTTCCACACACACTGACGTCGAGACCCTTGGTTGTACCGGGTGATGTGGAACTACGTATCAAAGTCTCTCATGCCAACGATACTGCACCACAATTGAGTTGTGACTCCCAAGTGCACACTACTTTGCAGGTTCTTGACGAAGTAGTGGTGACAAAATTTGGTACGCGTTTGCAGTTGTGTTGCCCGACTGGACATAGTTTTTATGAATCTTGCCGTAGCAAATTAGACTGGGCCACTCGCCTAGGTGGGCGCACCCCTACCTAAATCACCTGGCACGTCGATGTCTTGAATGATCCCTGGGTCGTTGAGGTCTAGCCCCAGCACCAAATCTACATGGGCTTGTAGTAGTCGTTTAGCACCAGTATCACCACTAGATTTGGTAACCTCGGAGAAATACTGCGATGGAATGCCGATAGGATGACCAAAAGCTGTTGAGCGTTTTCCCATTGCGTCAACGTAATGTGGCCGAATAAACTTGTCAGGGTGTTTTAGTGCGTGGGTTTTGATCGTATTGAGGGTCGAATTCAGTATAAAGGGCATATCCAACAGCGCGACGAATGCATATCGCCAGGGTAGGTTTTCAAATCCTGCTGCAAGGGAATGTCCCATTCCCTGGTGTGCATCTTTGGCGATACAAACCTCGATGTCAAAATCGTCTAGCTGGTTAATGAGCTTGTTGTCATCAGGTCGCACGACGACACGTACTTGACTAAAGACACGACGGTAAGTTGCAACTGTGGTTTGGGCGACTGTATTGTTACCTAAAGCGTACAATCGCTTGTCAGATCCAGCTTCTAACGCGCTAAAGCGGCGGCCGAATCCGGCAGCTAGAATCACGGCGCCAACGGTCAAGACGATCTATCCAGCGCTTACCTTATCTAGATGGTCGTGTACTTGGCTTGTTTGTAGTTTGCGTACAGCAGTGATTTCGGCAAGTATGGCGATGGCTATCTCTGGTGGGGTTTTGCTGCCTATAGGCAACCCTATGGGCGCGTGTAATTGATTAATTTGCGCGTCTGTGAGATCTAATGCCTTTAGTCGTTCACGGCGACTGCTGCTGGTTTTCTTAGAACCAAGAGCACCTATATAAAAGGCGTCAGTGGTCAGTGCTTCCATTAACCCCATATCATCAATTCTCGGATCATGGGTTAGGGCAACTATAGCTGTCGCGCGGTCTTGAGCATGGTTGCGTACAGCGTCGTCAGGCATGTCATTAATAAGCCGGGTTCCTGCAACTTCAAACTGATCTAACATCTCTTTCCTGGGGTCGCATACAGTAACTTCATAGTCGAGCAGTTGTGCCATTTGGGCGAGGTATTTCCCCACCATGCCAGCGCCAATTATAAACAGTTGGAACTGTGGGCCGTAGGTTTGGGTTAGGATTTGATCTAGTTCGTTCCAAATTAAAGCCTGGTGAGACTCAACTGGGGTTACTTGTGTTTGTTGGGTGACTAGATTAACCGTACGCCGCACACATTTGCGCTGTTCTAGCGTTTGGCACAGGAGTTGAAACTCCGTGATAGAGGGATTTATAGATTGATCGACGGTTTGATCGTTGGCGGGCACTGGCTCAACAATAATGCTCAAGTGCCCGCCACAAGGCAGACCTAGTCTTTCAGTTTCTTCCGCACTGATGCCATATTCGAAAAATTGCGCCTTGTCAGCCGCAATTTCACCGTTGGTGAGCTTTTCTAACAGGTCGTCTTCTACGCAACCACCGGATAATGATCCAACCATATGGCCTTGTGCATTGCAGGCCAAGAGCGAACCTACTGGTCTTGGGGACGACCCCCAAGTTGCTACTACCGTGGCTAGCCAGCATGATTTACCCGCTGTTAACCACCCCAATACTTTGTCAAATACTTCTTTATCTACAGCCTGCATAGCTTTACCTGAGTGCTTCGCACTGAGAAACTTAAGATATGAATACTACACCAATCAATCTATGTTACTGATCGCATTTTGTTCTGCCCGCGATGCAGGAAAACCAGCGTGAACGGGCATTTTGCAGGCTTCAAAACACACTGCGAAACAACCCAAGCAGGCCTTGAGGCGGTATATTTTGCCAATATCGGTGGCGTCGAGGTTTGCCTCAATGAGTATTTGGAATTCGGCTTCGCCATTTCCTACACAGGCGTAGCCCATTGCCGTCACTGTGAAGTTTTTCTGAGAAAAACCTATGCCGGTGGATATTGTTTTGATTGCTTTTCAACTTTGGCACGTTGTGATTTGTGTATTGTTAGCCCTGACCGTTGTCATTTTCACCTAGGTACGTGCAGAGAGCCCAGTTGGGGGGAAGATTTTTGTATGC
>JAADHW010000327.1 GCA_013151695.1 Gammaproteobacteria bacterium | reverse complement strand
TACTCGGATAAAATTATTTCTCCCTAAATCCAAGCATACTCACCTTGTAGGTCTCAGGGTCGCCATGAAACAGTAACGGCTGGTCCGCATGTCGTATGGCAATGACTGCTTCTCGGTCTCCGGCCAAGTTCACCACGTCATCACAGACCATGTTAGAAGTCGCGAAGAAGGCGAGTAGTCGTTCGCCTATAGGTCGCAGGTTCATGGGCTGCAAACTGACGCCGAGTACCCAATTCGCCTCGCACACGGCGATAAAACTCCTGTAGTACTTAGGCCGTTGCAGGTCTCTAACTGATATGTCCAGCTTGCCATTCTCAACAATACCTGGTCCTGTTTGCAGTGCACTATGAAATATTCCCCGTTGGTAATTTTTGCGATGCACAACACCTAAACCAGAATCATTGATACCCAGTATTCTTGTATAACCGTGGCGTTGCACAGCGCTGAGGATGGAGCCTTCGAACTGTAGTAAGCCTACAGGCTCAAGGCTGTGTAACTCTGATACAAAGCCACTGCCGATAATGACCTCCAGCGATTGTTCGTTCATGGCAGTTTGCACCGAAACGCCTTTTCCTGGTGCGGCGACTAGGTAGGGGTCATAAGCGTTGGCATCTAACACAATCAACAAGACATCTACATCTGATTCTGCATCAGCCTGAAGTAGTTGCGTGCTTAGCCCTGGCTTTTGAATATTCTGTACTTGTTCGAAGAACAGGCTGGACACAACTGGCTGGTGATGCTGGCCATCGTTTTTCAACGTCGGCGCGGTTGCGTCACAACCGGTCAATAGCAGGGCTAGGAGTACCGTTGTTAGACAGGTTGCGGCTATTCTATAAGTCGTTTTCAAACTCGCGTTTCCACATTGCAACTAGCTCTGGGTAGTCCACGTCAGACCAGCGGCGGTGGTGCCCTTGGGCGTATGCTAATCCGTTTTCGTAGTATGACATGGCATTGATCTTATTCGACACATAGTTGTTGCGCGTTGCCACAACTTTGCCAGGTACACCAGCGACAATGCTATTGGGTGGAATAACAGTACCTTCGGTAATGATGGTATGGCCTGCAATTATACAGTTGTCTCCAACCATAACGTTGTCCATTACTGTTGCATTAATGCCGATTAGGCAAGTGTTGCCAATTGTGGCGCCATGGATCGTACAGTGGTGGGTAACGGAACAATACGCTCCTATAATAGTCGGGCCGGAACCCACGTGAACCATAACAAAGTCCTGCAAGTTGGTATTCTCACCAATCTCTATGTAGTGTGATTCAGCTCGCAGTACAGTATTGGGCCATATGCTAACCCCATCTTTGAATCGAACATCTCCATATATCTGAACTCCAAGAGCCTGCCAGCTAGGCTGGCTCATGAATTCTCGGGCGTCACCGTAAATGAAAGGGTCGCCGGCTTCTTGGGTGCAACCAGCGCATTCTCCACCGCGAACTTAAGCTTAATTGATGCCATCTTCTTGCCTGGTTTAACGCTTATTTTAGTGACGCCATTGGCCGCTACATCAATATCGTCACCGCTGTGCATGAACGTATGTTTTGTCAGATTGCGTAACCTAAAGGTGGCGTCAGAGTTGTTTCGAATCTCAATTTGCAACACTTCGGTTTCAGCCCGCCATCGTGCGCTTTCCAGTTGCAGGCTCGCGTCAAGAATCGAATTTAGCTCATCCTCTCGGCCGATCAGAAGGTTGCGAAACCACACGACTGTGCGTTGAGCAAATAGCGCTTCTTTGATGGCTTCTGCGGTGCGTGCTTGTGCCAGTACTAAGGTTACGGGTCGATGCTTGCCTTGGTGCGGTGGGTGGTCCCAGTCAATGAGGTCGTGTACGTCGGAAACACCAATCATTGCGAGATCGTACTTTAACGCAATCGCGTGCGCGCCTTCTGAATAGTCCTGACCATTGGCTATTTCAATGCCGTGTAATTTCCCATTTTTGGCATTCTCCTCATGGAATTTATTCATGCGCGCGATGCCGTTGGGCTGTTGATTTGTCCAGTAGGGGTGGTTCCAGAAAAGAAATGCGCCTTGGTCGTTGGCTTCTTCTATTGCATTTTGCGCCGGCCAGGCATTGGCTTGTTGGTAGTAAGCTAGGGCATCTTTTGCGTCTGCAGGTGGGTTAGGAACCCGCAGCATTGCATTGGCATCGCTGATGAAAACCGCATTAATATGGCCTGCCGGTGAATCTCTGGTGATTTCGCTACCTGCGATAACAATCAGATCAGTTTTTGCGGCAGCTTCTCGGGCCTCGTTATAAGCGGTGTTTCTGTCTGGGTGCGGAATATCAAACCGATGTGGCTGATATTCTAAATGTTCGGTGATGGCTAAAGCATCTAATCCGTCTCGCAAGGCTTCCTCTACGCGAATTTTAGGCCAAACATGGCCGTCAGAAAATACGCTGTGGGTGTGTAGATCTACCGCTAAGGTTTGATATTTTTCTGTATCAGGAAAGTGAATATGGCGGCCGCTTGCATCGACGGTAGTGGCCTGGTTATGGGCTTGAGCGACCGACACGATTGTGATCAAGCTGATCGCAAAAACTGTGAGCGCTGGTTGGTAGAAGGGACGAGATATTGCAGGTATTGCATTAGCGTGACGCATGAGATTTCCTTGGTTGCCGAGCAGCCTAATATAGAGGTGAAACTTGAGTGGCTCAAGTTAAGCGACGATTCATCCTTCGATTCATCCAACCTACAAAAACAAGCAGCGGAATGTAGATGATAAAGGTAAACCAGTAGGGAAACTCGGGTTGAATTTGATACAAGTATCCGCCGACCAGCGGTCCGATTGTAAATCCTAGCGGGGCACAAGACCCTGCAATGCCAGCCACCGCGCCTTGTTCATCTGCATTGACGGCGAGGGATGAGCCCGCTACAAAGGCAGGGCCTGCGATACCCATGCCAGCTCCCTGCAATATCATAGCAATCATTAGCAGCATTTTAGTTTGTGCTACCGCCATACATCCGAACGCCAAGATGAGAACAGGCATGGCTAAAAACAGCCAGTGAAACGGCGACAAATTAAAGCGTTGCATCAGGAACAATTGACTTGCTAGGGAAGCAGCAGCCGACAGCCCCATTGCTAAGCCAAAGGTTTGTGCAGTCTCCACTGCGGTTAAAGACAAGATATCTTGGAACCGAAATGCCAAGGTTTGCTGAACCAATGCCATACCCATGAACATTAAGACGCCTACCACCACAAAAGGTAGGATTCGCGGGTCGGTGTGTTTTAGACGCTTGGCCGGACCTTGATCTCGCTGTTTCTTCTGTGGTGATTCTGGTAGATAGAGCAACACGAAAACCGCTGTGCCTACGGCTAGTCCGGCAGCAAACCATAGCGGCGTTAGCAAGGTGATACCCGCTAATAACCCACCCAAAGCTGGACCAATGATGTTGCCTAAATTGGTCGCAGCGCCAACAGCCCCCATGCCCTTGGTCCGTCCAGCGATGTCGGTGATATCGGCCATGTAGGCGCTGGCTGAAGGCATCATTGCAGCCATCACCGAGGCGTGCATCACCCGTGTTAGCATGAGAAGGTAGTAGCCCAGAGCGGGAAGCACGACGCCAATTAAAGTGAAATGAAACACCCCGGCAAACAAAAGTGTACCTACCACATAGCCGAAAAGACCAATCAACAAAACGCGCTTTCGCCCCCATCTATCGCTCAATCTTCCCCATCTTGGGCTGGCCAGAAAGACCGTCAGAGAAGACGCCGCAATAATGCTGCCGATTTGAAGTTCAGAGAACCCCACCTCACGACCTAATGGGGCAAGTATGGCAAAAAGCACTGTCATGCCAAAACCCATGCCGACCAGAGCGGTAAGGAGAATGGACCTGGCGTAGCGATAGGAGCGACTATCGATTTCGGTCACGAAAATCCTACAAGAGGGGTAGCATTGAGTTTAACTCAAATAAATTCTAACAGGCTAAGGTGGGGGTGAATTTTTCCAACCTGACCAGCCAGGGCCTCTGACCACTGTACCCGGCAATCTGCCGGTGTGTTCACCATTGAGAAGTACGGGCTGGCCGTTAACGAATACATGTTGCATGCCGGTGGCGTATTCGTGTGGTTGGGCGTAGGTTGAGTTGTCTGTTATTTGGGCGGGATCGAAAATGGCGAGATCTGCGTAATAACCGAGTTTGATTTCTCCTCGGTCGCGAATTCGTAGGTTGGTCGCGGGGAGCTTACTTAGTTTGTGTATCGCCAGGGGTAAACTGATGATCCTCTCGTCACGCACATATTTGCCTAATACCCTGGCAAAATTGCCGTAGGCTCGAGGGTGAGTACTGGTATTTAGAAAGACGCCTGCAGTAGACATCGAGCCCGCATCTGATCCAAATGAAACCCAAGGTAGGGCTAGAGTTTTGCGGACATTTTCCTCGGACATTAAGAAGTACACAACTTGGACGCGGCTGCCGTCGGCAATAACCAGATCTATGGCCGCCTCCTGTGGAGATTTATTCAACAACAATGCTACCTCTGCAAGGGTCTTTCCTGTGTATTTGCGTAGATCTGGGTTTCGAAAACCCACCAACAGCGTTTTGTCGGCTCCTGCCGCAAGTAACAGGTTCTCCCAAGCAACTGTTGGGGTACTCATCTCTTCAATGACCTGCTGGCGTGTGTCCCTTTGGCGTAGGCGCTCAACCCAGACTTTGTAGCCGCCTTCTTGTACCCAGGGCGGCATAGCTGCATCCAATCCGGTAGAGCCTGCTGTGTAGGTATACATGTTGGCAGTGATCTGTAACCCTTGTGCAATTGCTTGTTCTATCTTTGCTACTGCCGCATCAAATTTGGGCCAGTTCAACTTTCCAGCCACTTTGAAATGATAAATTTCGGCGCGAATGTTTGCTTGTTTGGAGATGCTAACGAGCTCGTCAATGCTTTCTAGAAGGCGGTTACCTTCGCTGCGCATATGAGAAATGTACATGCCGCCGTACTTGGCGGCTACTTCGGCAAGAGCAATAAGCTCGTCTGTCTGGGCGTAGAATGCTGGGGCATAGATTAGTGATGAGGCTACACCTAGGGCACCTTGTTGCATGGCGTGTTCTACCAATTTTTGCATTCGTAGCAGCTCACTAGCGCTAGGGGCTCTATTGTCGTAACCCAGTTCGTGTACTCTGATTGAAGTGGCGCCTACAAAGGACGCGACGTTGGTCGCTACACCTCGTGCTTCAAGGTGTTCTAAATATTCCCCCAAACTTCCCCAGGGGATATCGAATTTGTAGTCGCTTTGACGTGCCAAAGCTTGTTGACGCATGCTTTGATTGAGCGGACCCATGGAAGATCCTTCGCCAAATACTTCCAGCGTTACACCCTGTCGAACGTCACCCTGACTGCGGCCGTCGACGAGCAGTGTAGTGGTTGCCCAGCTGAGCATGTTTATGAAGCCTGGGGCTACGGCTAGTCCTGAAAGGTCAAGTTTGACCTTGGCAGTGTCACTTTGCAGTGAGCCGATGCGGACAATACGTTGCTCGCGAATGCCAATATCTGCCCGGTAAGGTTCATCACCACCACCATCGTAGATCATACCGTTGGTCAGTAGGTAGTCGTAGTTTTGCGCTAAGCAGGCAGATCCTAGGAGCACACTGAATGCTAGCATTG
>JAADHW010000107.1 GCA_013151695.1 Gammaproteobacteria bacterium | reverse complement strand
GCCAGTAAGCTGACAAGGCCTGCTTGATCATTGATGTCGATTGCACGCGCGACGGCTTTCGGTCCCAGCTCTTGCGCTAGGCGAGCCGCACCCTTGCTATTCAAATCAGCAACAATAACTCGTTTGGTAGCCGTAGAAGCAACACAAGCTGCAGCAGCGACACGCCCCATCTCACCGCAAGCACCAAGCGCAATCACGACCATTTTCTTTCTCTTTCTCCATTCGTTGAGCATTCCGCACAGGTAAAGTGGTTGACTAACTCAGCCCATATAGGATCAACGAAAGTGTCAGACCAATCGTGCCCCATGCCCTGTACTAACTGCATTCGAGCGCCACGAATCTGTGAGGCCGTGTGATGGCCATGAGCTATTGGCAGCAGCGGGTCTTCATCGCCATGAATTACCAAGGTTGGCGTCGTGATCTTGTGCAATACTGTGTTACGACAGCCATCAGCCAAGATCGCTAAGAATTGTCGATCGCCGCCTCCTTCGCCGCCAGAGTTCCATTCCACCATCCGACAAACGAAAGCATGCAAGTCAACCACGGTGCGCGGTTGAGATTGGCTCCCGAGTACACGCCACATAGCTTTGTCGTATTCGACCCTCTGTTGTGTCGTTGCGTTAGCCGGCACACTTTCACTGGTCACGCGCAAGGCTTGGCGTGACGCATTCGGAAGCCTGGCATAACCAGAAGAGGACATCACCGTGGTTAAACTAATCATGCGCTCAGGACTACTTGCGGCCATATGCTGCGCAATCATTCCACCCATTGATACCCCTATCACATGGGCAGTGGGCAGCTTAAGATAATCCAGCAAGCCGACGGCATCTAGTGCCATTTGTTCTAGTGAATAAACTAAAGTTACCGGCAACCCGAGTTGTGCCAGGACGACTTGCTTCAGCAGCGAAGGTGATTTGCGCAATGTTAGCCGAGATGATTTGCCGACGTCTCTATTGTCAAAAATAACTACCTGACGGCCAGACGAAGTGATGTTGTCAACTAGCCTCAGTGGCCAAGCTGCTGAAGATGAATTTAAGCCTTGTATTAGAAGGACCGCAGGAGAAGTTGGTTCCCCGTAAACCTCATAATATAGCGAAACATCGTTTATCCGTACGATAGGCATGCACGGCTCCAGAGAAACAACAAAAACCATCATAGTTTGGTTGTTGCATTTTATCAAGTATATACTTAATATGTTATTTGATCCCCAGTATGGAATATCTGCATGAACACCAACAGCGCACCCGAGGTAGTTATCATCGGCGCCGGATTTGCAGGATTGATGATGGCTATTAGCCTTCGTCAACAAGGCATCGGGAACTTTAAAATCCTCGAAGGTGCGGCGGGTGTTGGAGGATGTTGGCGCACCAACACCTATCCTGGCTGCGCCTGTGATATACCTTCTCACTTATACAGCTTCGCACAAAACCCCAACCCTAATTGGTCAAGGGCTTTTTCATCTCAATCCGAAATCAAACAATATATTGAACACTGCGCAGAAAAATACAATCTGCTCGATCACATTGTATTCAACAAACCAGTAACTCGCGCTGAGTATAACGCCCAAGCAGGCAACTGGTCGGTGACTACCCAGGACGGTGAGACCATCAACCCAAAAGTTCTATTGCAATGCACTGGCGGCCTTAGCCTACCGAAATATCCCAACGTCGAAGGACGTAATCTATTTCAAGGCCGCCAAGTGCACACCGCACATTGGGACAACGACCTTGATCTAGTAGGCAAGCGGGTTGTCGTAGTGGGAACTGGGGCAAGCGCCATCCAAGTAATTCCAGCCATCGCAGACCAAGTTGATCGGCTCTACGTCTTGCAGCACTCACCCGCTTGGGTTTTACCAAAACGCGATAAAATATTCACCGACAAAGAACGCTCCGACTGGCAGCGCGCGCCCTGGACACAACGCCTCGAACGCCGCATTTTGTACTGGCTGCTAGAAATGACAGTTCCAGCGCTTCTGTGGTTTCCTTCCTTGTTAAAGTTCGGTAAGAATGAGCACAAAAAGGCACTCGCTCGCGACCTTTCAGACCCGCAACTGCGGCAACAGCTGACGCCTAACTATCAACTTGGATGCAAGCGTACACTGATCTCTGACGACTACTTCAGCACCTTTAACAAACCCCATGTCACACTTGTCCCGGAAGAACTCACACGATTGTCAGAGCACGGCATCGAGGTCGGGAACGGCGAAGAATTTGACGTCGACGTCGTCATCTACGCAACCGGCTACCAAACCGGCGCGCCAGCTTACCCATTTGAGCTAATTGGTAGCAACGGCCAAGACATCCAAGACTATTGGAATGGGGTTCCAAAGGCATTCTATGGCATGACCATCAGTCATTTCCCCAACTTTGGTATGATCATGGGCCCGAATTCCGGACCCGGCCACACCTCCGTTCTGATTTATCAGGAAGCGCAGGCGAAATATCTCGCGCGCTACGTCAAACATATTCGACATCACAAGTTGCACTCGATGGATCTACGGGAGACAAGCCAGAGTCACTTCTTCCAACGAATGCAACGCAGAATGCGTCGTAGTACCTGGTCCTCCGGATGCGAAAGTTGGTACCTTAACGCCGACGGTACAAACTCCAGCATGTGGCCTGGTTTTAGCGTCGAGTTTATCTTGGCGCTCAAATACTTATGGCCAAACGCATACAACGAAATCAAAGAACCCACGCTAGATCAAAGGAAAGGATGACAAGTATGGCTGGAGTCATTTACCAGTTCGCTAAGATTGGCACTGGCTTAGCGAAAGTCCGGTTTTTTACTATTGCGCTGCTGCTAATTCCTCTACTTACTTCATGTGCTTCGGGGGTGAAAATGGAGCGAGAAGATCTACGCTTTCACTTTGAAACAGATGAAGTTGCAGGTGTTTTGTTGATGCCAGAAGGCCCCGGGCCCTTCCCTGCTGTAATTCTTATTCATGGTGATGGAGAAATAACTTGGGATTCTTATGGTTACTACAAGCCCTTGCAACAGGCGATGGTTGAAGCGGGGTTCGCAGTGTTGTCCTGGGATAAACCAGGTATTGGCAATTCCACAGGTAACTGGCTGACCTATTCAATGAACGATCGAGCCAACTTGGTAATTGAGGCGCGTAAATTATTACGAGACCGTGTTGATATTAGATCAAATACAATTGGTCTCTGGGGAATAAGCCAGGCGGGATGGGTAATGCCAGAAACATTCGTAGAAGCCGACGCTTTCGCTTTTATGATCGCCGTTTCGCCCGCCATCAACTGGATACAGCAAGGACATTACATGATGTCAAAACGGCTTAAGGCGGAAGGTTATTCGCAAGATGCAATTTCTGGGGCAATTGAAGCAAGCGAAAAGGGTAACGAATATTTAGGCCGTGACATCCTCTATCGAGAGTATGTCGAGTACACTAAATCCTCCCAGCCATGCTGCCAAACAGTGATGTCTCAAGATAGATGGGAATTTGTAAGAAAAAATGTAAATAGCGATGCCAGCAAAAGTCTTGCAAGAATAACGGTTCCGGTTTTAGCAATATTTGGCGAATTCGATAACAATGTCGATGTCGAGGATAGCGTGCAGTACTTCGAGAAACTTCGCTCTGCTGGGAATAATCTAGATGTCACGATAAAGACATTCAGATCTGCAAATCACAGCATTATGCCGGCTGCATCTAACGATCCAGCAATGAACAATGAGATGTCAATATACAAAATGTTGATGAAAATAGAGTTTTATGGCGCGGACGCATTTGCACCGGGATACATAGACTATACGGTAAAATGGATGACCGAGCGGTTTAAGAACTAGCAGTGAAACCACCAAATCAGATATTCTCAGGTTTCAATCCAACAGTTAAGTATAGTCGTCGTATTCAAGCATGGTGGTAAAAAACAATGGGTCTATAAATTCTTCTTTCTCTTAGCGGCAAGTTCAAGCTGAATCTGCCGGTGTACATCTTGAGTGATATTATAGTATCGAATCAAATATATTGGGATGACATACAATAGCGGAATTAAAACACCTACTATCAACCCAAAATTAAACAACACTTCTGCAGGTACGTCTGCAGGCTTGGCGTTTTCAGGCAGCTGAATCATGGCAACAATAAATCCGGACATGGCAATACCAAAGCTCGCCACAACCTTATCGGAGAATGACAAGGCAGCATTAAACATGGCTTCCTGCCGATAACCGGTCTTTAGCTCGTGTTGATCCAGAATATCAGCAATCAGCGATGCACCAATAATACCGTCAATGACAGCGACAAAAGTAGTAAAAACTCCAGCACCTACTAGAATCACCAACAACGTTGCATCGCCATTCTCCGGCAGGACCCCAAGCAATCGCAAGTTTACCCACAGCAACCCATCAACCAAACTGGCAATGGCGCAGTACCACATGATCTGCTTTTTATCCCAGCGGCGTTGGATATAATCGACAAATGGAAAGGCCAGAAGTGCACCCACCGCTGATAGAGAAAACCAACGTAGTTCTTCGGTGCCAAACCCCCAAAAAAAAGTGGACATGTAGATATCCACGCTCACAAGAGTGCCGCCAATGGCAGAAGCGAGCAACACAATGACAAATATCAAGCTAAACTGTTTGTTCTTTAGAGCACGGCCTGTCTCTTGCAATACCACCACAACCCCTATCCTGACGGGTTTGTTGAGAGGTTGTCGTAAATAGGGTATTTCTCGCCACGTTAACAACGTAGTTGCTAGCGCAGCACTGGAAGCTAGTAGCGCAGCCCACAGCGCCATGGTGGGATACCCTGCGGGATTTAGCTGTCCAATGGGTTGTTCATCTGTCCCAGGCATTACGAAGGTGAATATGAACAGTGGAAACATCACGCCAACAAACCAACCTACGGCAAATCGATGAGACATTATGGAAGTCCGTTCATGATAGTCGTCCGATAATTCCGCGGCAATCGCATTCCACGGAACAACAAAGAGCGTCGTGAATAGACCGACCGATATAGAACAACCAAACAGCCACAGAGCCTTTAGCCCATCACTAAAAGTCTCTGGTGGCATAAAGACACCGTAAATGCAGAACCCCAAAGGAATTGCACCAACCAACATCAACGGGTGGCGACGACCCCAGCGAGATTTAAGGTTATCGGAGTAGGTTGCCACCAGCGGGTCGGTAATGGCGTCAACCAACAGCCCAGCCCCTAACGCAACTGAGACGAGACGCGCATCCACACCCAAAACTTGATTGTAATAGAGCAGCACAAAAGCACTGAAAACAAACCCGGATACATCTCCAGGAATCGCCCCGATACCCTGAGATAGCTTGGTTGTAAAACTGAGCTTTGTTGTGCGTTCACGACGTGAATACTCAGGTTCAGGAGGATGATTGGTTTCGAATTGGCCCATTTACCATTATTAAGCATACACTTAATTAAATGCAAGTGGCGGCGAACCAAAATATTTGCTACCAACACCTCTCACACGTATTACGCTGCGCGTAGTAGGCAAGCAGTTCCTAAACACCAACTATATTTCCTTGGCCTTGAAACATGTTTTCTGTATATTAAGTATTTACTTATTTTAAAAAACACCAGAACACATATGCAACGCGCCCTCAACACCAAGAATAGCGAAAAAGC
>JAADHW010000378.1 GCA_013151695.1 Gammaproteobacteria bacterium | reverse complement strand
ATAAAGGTCTCATGGACACTGTACTCAACAAGGACGCTGATCTGGCTTGCGAGCTACTGAAATCTCACTTCAACGAAACCACAAAGCTAATCCTCAACTCGATGGATCAGACCAAAAAGTAGCCGGCATTAATTTAGCAAACGAACTCGAAGGAATAATCACTATGACCAACAATAACAAATCTGCAAACGAAGACTCTGTGCTTATTGTCGGTGGCGGACCTTCAGGATGTACCCAAGCTCTGCTGCTTGCGAAGTTTGGTATTAAGACCGTCATTGTCGAGCGATTAACCAGCCGTTCGCTTGCGCCTAAAGCCCATGCCATGAATCCACGCAGTTTAGAAATTTGCCAGGCGATGGGTTTTTCTTATGACCAGCTTAAAGCCATCGCTTCACCCCGAGAAGACGGGGGAAGCGTCTTTTTCCTGCCCCGGCTGGATGCCCCAATCCTTGGTAAGCTGCCGTACGAAAGACAAGGGGATGACACTTTCGAGATCACTCCAACCCCTTTGGTTAATATTCCCCAACCAGACTTCGAAAAATTACTATTAGCCGAAGTCGAGAAATGTCCATTAATCGATCTACGGCGAGGTCACACCTGGACAGGTGCAACAGAACAATCCAATGGTGTGGTATCGCAGATTGACGATCAACAACACACATATTCAATCCAAAGCGCATTTGTCGTCGCCGCTGATGGCGCAGCCAGCTTGGTGAGAAATGATCTTGGTATTGGTATGGAAGGTGAAGCCAACGTTATGGCCTGTGTCAGCATCACATTTTCGGCCAACCTTCGAGAAGCACTAGATGGCCGATTGGGGCTGATTTATTGGTTAACAGATCCTGCCTGTAAAGGTGTACTTCTTTGTTATCGTGTTGAGGATTTGTGGAGCCTCATTCTACTGATGCCATTCAGCGAACTCGACATGTCGTTGTACACCGAAGAACACTGCGCTGATTTAGTGAGGAACGCCGTTGGTTACGACATGGACGATTTTGAACTCAAGGTTGTTGCTCCTTGGACGATGAATTCTGAAATTGCCGAGTCTTATCAAAAAGGTCGCTTTTTTCTGATTGGTGATGCTGCACACAGGTTCCCACCAAGTGGGGGGTTAGGTCTCAACACAGGTATCCTAGAAGCTAATAATCTCGCATGGAAAATAGCTGCGGTGCTACAAGGTTGGGCAACTGGAGAATTGTTGGCCAGCTACGAGCGAGAAAGCCAGCCAATTGCAACCCAAAACGCAGTTCAAAGCCTCGCTAACGCCCGGCGACTTGAGGCCCTGGCAGAACTCTCCTGTCCGGCAGAAATATGGACATCAACGGAAGCATTCGATGCTTGGATGAACCAAGGAGATCGGAGAAGTCGCATTAACGAGGCCGTTGAGTTGCAGCGGCAGCACTTCAACTCGATTGGTTTGCAGCTTGGTTTCAGCTACGACGAAAAAACATTCGAAGGAGATGTTGAAGTTTTTGTACCACGCGCCGATGTAGGGTTTCGTATGCCTCACGCGTGGTTGACCAAAGGGCAAGAGACACTATCAACCCTTGATCTCCTTGATTTAACAACCTTTACGCTTATTACCGGCAAAAATGGCGGTAACTGGACAAGCTTGTGTGACCAGATGGACGCCCCCATTCAGAGCATTAGCCTGGATGAGCAATTTGAAGGCGCACGAGAATGGTTGGCATTAGTTGAGGTACCCGAGACCGGGGCCCTCATTGTCAGACCTGACGGTCACATCCTAGCCAAAGTTAAGGATGACTCAGAGCAAAGTTTTCGAGAAGTTAAATTAGCCTTCACCTCACTCCTGGGATCAACAAGTCGTATTAACAAAACCACAAACGACTGTCAGGAAACCACACCACTCAAAAAGGCAATGTCACAGGGATAAGGGCTTCAAAAAAGCACCATTACGGACAATTTATGACCATACAACACATAGTTTTACTAAAAGCACATGAGGACGTGTCCACTGCCGAAATGGACGCGCTTATGGCAAAAGTTAAACAATTGGAAAGCATTCCAGAAGTACTCGATATAACCGCTACTAAGAATATTAATGATCGCGATCATGGATACAGCTACGGAGCTGTAATGAAATTTGCAGACGCTAACTCACTACAAAGTTACTTAGAACATCCCGAACATCAGACAATGAGTGTCGAGGTAAAAAGGGTGTGTGCAGATATTTTGACAGTGGACTTCGAGCATTGAACAGTTTGTCAGCTGATGATCCCGCTTCCTGGTTGGACTCTGTTGCCGAGGCGGATCCCGAGCGGTTACTGCTTCGAACGGCTGACAAACGGCTGTATAGCTACGGCAAAGTTGCCGACATATCAGGCCGCTTCGCTACTTATCTTTCACAGTGCGGTGTATGCGCAGGAGATCGTGTTGCAGCCCAGGTGGACAAATCCCCTGAAGGCTACATCTTGTATCTGGCGTGTCTTCGTATGGGAGCCATATTTTTACCGCTGAATACTGCCTACTCGAAAGCTGAAATGGAGTATTTTATAAGCGATGCGCAACCTCGGTTATTGGTTTGTCGGCCGGAGTCGATTGAACAAACCAAAACAATTGCAGAAAAATTCAACGTACACAAAACTTTGTCTTTAGGGATTGATGGCACCGGGACATTCATTGAGAACGCCCTAAGCTGTCAGTCGGACGGTTTTACCCGTTTTAGCGGTGCCTCGTCCGACGCGGCTGCTCTGCTCTATACGTCTGGAACAACTGGTCGTTCGAAGGGTGCGATGATCAGCCGTCGGGCTTTGGTCTATTGCGCCAACACTCTTGCAGAATGCTGGCAATTTACGGCCGACGATATCCTCCTGCATGTTTTACCGATGTTTCATGGACATGGTCTTTTTATTGCTGGCAACACAGTATTGGCAGCAGGGGCGCAGATGATCTTCACGAATCGTTTTGACGTTAACGAGGTTATTCGCTATCTACCTGAAGCTACAGTATTTATGGGTGTGCCGACTATGTACACGCGTTTATTGAAACATCCTGATTTTTCCAAAAACGTTTGTCGCAAACTCCGATTAACTATTTCCGGTTCAGCTCCAATCACATCTGAAACGCTTGAGGCGTTTAGAAAAAGATCAGGAAACAGCATCGTTGAACGTTATGGTTTAACGGAAACGCTGATTGTTACCTCGAACCCTTGTAATGGTATGGGAGAGCCCGGCTCTGTCGGAGTACCACTAGCCAACATTGATCTGCGTATAGCAGATATCGAAACAGGCGTTGAACTAACGGAACCCAACACAGTTGGAAAAATTGAGGTTCGCAGTCCCTGTCTATTTAACGGGTACTGGAGAAATGCTGAAAAGACCGCTCAAGACATGTGCTCAGACGGATATTTTAGCACCGGGGATCTAGGAACAATCGATGATAAAGGTTTTCTCTACCTTGTCGGCCGAGATAAAGACATGATCATCACCGGTGGTTACAACGTTTATCCAAAAGAAGTTGAAACTGAGATTGACGCACTTGAAAACGTACAGGAAAGCACCGTTATCGGTTTACCTCATCCAGATTTTGGCGAAGCGGTCACCGCCTTAGTGATATCTGAAACCCCAAGTGAGCTAAACGAAGCCAGCATGTTAAGTGCTCTGGTAGATAGACTCGCCAAATACAAGTGCCCGAAGAAAGTTCTTTTTGTAGACAAATTCCCTCGCAACGCCATGGGCAAAATTCAAAAGAACCTTCTCAAGCAACAATATGAAAAGCTCTATCAAGAGATTGGCCAAACAGATAACTGATGGACCGCATCGTTACCCAAGTTGATGACGCCATCGGTACCATCACATTGTGCCGATCAGACAAGATGAATGCCTTTGATAGCCAATTCGTTACTGAAGTGGTTTGCGCATTCGAGGTGCTGTTAGCTGAGGGTGTACGTGTTGTTATCCTGCGAGCGGAGCAGGGGGTCAAGGTTTGGTCAGCGGGGCTAGATGTAGACACTTTACCAACCGGCCCAGGCGATATGGATAACTGGCAAACAGGGTCAAGTGTGTTGGGGTGTACCATTCGAGAGTTTCCCATTCCAATCATTGCCCTGGTTGAAGGCAGCGTCTGGGGGTTTGGTTGTGAGGTGGTATTTTCTTGCGATTTGATTGTGGCGGTGCCTGAGTCTACCTTCACCATTACGCCAGCCAAACTGGGAGCCCCTTATCCTATAAGTGGCATATGTACATTTGTAAATCGTCTCGGCTCAAATATAGCGAAGGAAATGCTATTTTGCGCCACGCCAATTGACGCACAGCGACTCTACGCACAAGGCATCATCAATCACGTCGTTTCGCCCGATACAATTGAAGAGTACGTTTACGACCTTGGCAAAAAAATATCGCGCTTAGCGCCATTAAGCCTTACCGCTTTAAAACAACAGATTTTGAGTATTACCAGAACAACATCAACGTCTCTGGAAATGGCCACAGACAGCGAACATATGGCGGCTAAACTATTTGGCTCAATCGATTTTCATGAAGGAATTTCTGCTCTTAAATCAAAACGACATCCCAGGTTTCAAGGCCAATAAGAAGCACCAGTGTCTCTAAACAGGTTAATCCAACGATACGCGTTTACGCGGTGCGTTGATCAAGGAGAAAAAGATGGTTCAATTAGTTGATAGTGATATCCAAACCCGAGAGGTGCTCGACTGGAAAGGTCTCCATTTACTGCACAATCCAGCGTCAACCTGCTCAAAAAAGACACGTATCTTCCTTAACCTTAAAGGTATTAACTGGGAATCACACGTTGTCGATATTCTTGGCGGCGAAAACTACGGCGAATGGTTTCTAGGAATTAACCCTCGCGGACTGGTCCCAGTTTTGGTGGATGACGGAGTAGTGCACATTGAAAGCAACGACATCCTCATTTATCTGGAGAACAAATTCCCTGAGCCCAGTCTGATCCCGGCAGGCGACGAGGCAGCTGTAAAGTTACTGCTCAAACACGAAGACGATCTACATCTGGATCTACGCACTTTGATTTTTCGGTTTCTCGTGGTTCACGAAGGTCCGCCCAAAACTCCTGAAGTTTTAGAACAGTATCGCAACACCGGCTCCGGCACAGTGGCTGGTAAACAAGACTTGGAAAAATCGGTGCAGATTAATTTCTGGGAGACAGTTGCTCGAAATGGTATCACCGACCAGGTGGCACGAAACAGCGCATTAAAATTCAAAGATGCACTCACGGAACTCGAACAGCGCCTAGATAAGAGTTCGTACCTGCTCGGGGAGACCTTAAGCTTGTTAGACATTGCCTGGTTTACCTATACAGATATCTTGACGCTTGCAGGTTATCCAGTTGCAACTTTGCATCCACGGGTCAATCAGTGGTTTAAAATACTTTCCGCACGACCGGAGTTTGCAAAAGAGGTTCAGCTACCCGAGCCGGTCGCAGCAATGTTTGATGCATCCCTACGCAAACAACAAGAAACAGGGACAACAATGAGGCAGGTTGCGGGATTATAAACTCAGAGCGCTGATCTGTTGAACGCCTAGTGTTACTTTTTAGCTTCATCCATCGAGTTGATTAGCTTTGTGGTTTCGTTGAAGTGAGATTTCAGTAGCTCGCAAGCCAGATCAGCGTCCTTGTTGAGTACAGTGTCCATGAGACCTTTATGTTCATTAGCAACGTCTCGTTTGATGGTCAACACAATTGCTTTTCGGTAGCGAATACTGCATTCAAAAAGTGTCTTGATGAACAGCATTAACCACTCAGATTTACACGCGGACAACAGTGCCGTGTGAAAATCAAAGTGGCTGGTTTCCCAATCCATATCAAGTGACAGCCGTTCGCCCTCTGGCGTGTCTTGAATGCGAGACATACGGTGGTGCGCGGCAACAATCTCACTTTCCCATTGAACATCGCCGTTGGTGATGGACTCACGAAGCGCCATACACTCCAACTCAACACGGATGCGTTGGGTATCAATAAGTTCCTCTCGGGAAATCTCGGAAACTCTGAACCCGCGCTGATCTTCTGCGGTAATAAATCCGGTGGTAGATAGGCGGGATAAGGCTTCGCGCAGTGGATTAATTCCTGCTGCGTAGTGTTTGCTCAGATCGTTTAAGTTAAGACGCGCTCCGGGGACAAACTTGCCATAGACAATGTCATCACGAACAGAGTCCGCAAGCTGGGAGGCCATGGTTCGTTTCTTCTTCATTGTTTACTGCTTCTATAACTCACACTGCATGAGAGGCCGCTGTACAGAATAGTATAATAATATATATAAAGAATAAAAATATATTATTTTATTCGAATGTGGTTGAAAGTGGACAACAGTCCATTTGCTTGTCGGATTGTGCAGATACCAAAGTCCGCCCGAACTGTTAGTTGCTAAATACATCTCCAATTTCTGCACAAATACCTTCAGGCAACCGGTTTATGCCGGTTAAGTGACAGTAGTGTGTCTTTATCGCGCAGAACGAAGAGCGCGAAACAGGCCGCCAGCATGGGCCAGGCTGCAAAAAATAGCAGGTGATTTCCTTCAAAAGGAGAAAAATATTGCATCAACGGGGAGAAGGTAGATGCAGCGTGTACTACGAGTACAAAACCGTAGGACCAGCGTCTGACTAAGCCAAGCACAAAACAGGCAATGATAATCATCTCCACTACAGCCATACCGTAAGTAAGGTAGACGCCGAGTCCGGGGATAAAATAAAATTTCTCGAAAATAGCGATGGTGTGTTCAGGGCGGAAAAATTTATCCATGGTCCACATAAACATCACCAAAAATATAGTGATGCGCATAAAAAACAAAGATAAGGCTAGTTTTTTGTCGGTGTTCATTAGCACATGCCTCCAGACAAACATGGTGTCTTGAATTGTTATAAATAATATATTATTACCGTAACATATACAATTCAGAATTGTTCGACACATGGTTGTTCTGCCGAAATGCCCATTCGCTATAAAGCGCGGGGCCCAGTACCACCTGAGTTTGAGAAAGCGGCCACTGCAGCTGCGTGTCTAGTGGGAAATTATGTTTGATATAGATATTGTATATATTAAAGTAATAATATATTTTATCTGATCTGAGCCAACTAAGACTAGTTTGAGTAACCGATATCGGAGAGAGATAAAAAAGAACTCGACAGTCAGGTTTGTATGGATGTTTGGTGGTCTCCCCAGGGGTAGCCCACTTACTTGTTACGTTGTTTCCGACAAAAATTTAGATAGAGATGAGGGGTTAATATGAGACTTTTGCACACAATAGGAACGCTGCTTTTATTTGTCATGGGTGCTACAGCGTTCGGGGCACCAGTATGGGCGCAGGCCAGCGAGGCGGATCGGATGGTACTGGAGGAAATAATTGTCACCGCGCAAAGGCGTGAGGAAAACCTACAGACTGTGCCGATCTCCGTTACAACGGCCACAGCTGAGTTTATAAACGACAACAACATACGAACCCTCGAAGATCTAAACGGATCGATTCCAGGGTTCTTTACCACCAACTCGGTGGCGTACAACACTGCCCCCGTTAGCATACGGGGGATTGGAGGATCTACTGGCAGCGCAGCGTTCTTCAGTGATGCTCCGGTTGCTGCTTATGTGGACGGTGTTTATGTCGCTCGCACGACGATACCCACGACGAACCTGCAAGATATTGATTCAATTCAGGTGTTGCGTGGGCCGCAAGGAACCCTCTACGGTAGAAATTCTACGGCAGGCGCCGTTCTGCTCACAACAAAAAGAGCAACGGAGGAATTTGAGGCTGAAATTTTTGGCAGCTATGCTGAGTTTGATGAGGTCAATTTCCGTGGTGTTGTATCCGGTCCGCTGACCGAGACGCTTTTGGCGCGGTTTGTCATCGGGTATTCTGACAAGCCCGGGTTTGGCGATAGCACAACTGGAGCCGGCAATGTAAATGGCTCTAAGGACGTTACTGCGCGCCTATCGCTTAGTTACGATCTGTCAGATGTGATAACTTTTGATTTGATTACCGAGTATTACGACCGCAAGGCTCAACCGGGGCTAATAGCTTTAAGTGGGCTTGGGCTAACAGATGGCGCCACCAATCCTTTCGCTTTCAGACCTGATATTGATGAGGTTATCGACAGCAACGAATTCGAAGTTATTGTTCCCAACAGAGAGGATAGCAAAACCTATTCAGTAACTTTATTGGGCACGTGGGAACTTGAAACGATGACGGTGCATTCCATAACGGGGTATCGTGATCTTGATTTTATAGGAGCGCAAGATACCGATAACACCGCGCTTTCGTTGTTTGAGAATCGAGCCCCAATTAAGTCGTCACAGTTTAGTCAGGAGTTGCGCCTCGAATCCAACGGTTCTGGGCGGTTCTCGTGGAGTGTTGGCGGGTTCTATTTTACAGAAGACTTGGACGTTTCAGCTCGTGTTCGTCTCTTTCGTAATTTTGGCGGCGTCGGTGTCGAAGCTAACGTCGCGTCTAATCAGACGACAGACGCGTTTGCCGTTTTTGGTGACGGGACATATGAGCTAACAGATAAGCTATCTTTGACTCTTGGTGGAAGGTACAGTTTCGAAGAAAAAGACTTCAACACTGACCGCTTTGATCTCGCAATTTTTGCCGGCACTATTGTGGCACCGCCAAGTTTTGCGGGCACCTTCGAGCCTGGCGATGTTTTGCGGGACACACCGGCTTTTGCATCTAAGGAAGACTTTAGCGACTTTTCTCCCCGTGTTGTTTTGGAGTACCAGGCAAGTGATGATCTATTTTTGTACGGTTCTTTCAGTCGGGGCTTTAAAAGCGGCGGTTTTAATACCTTCGGTAATGATCTGGCCTTTGGCGCAGAAAGCATCGATGCCTTTGAGCTTGGATTCAAGTCTGAGCTGGCCGAAAATAGAGTGCGTCTAAATGGCGCGATATTTTACAGTGACTATTCTGACTTGCAGATAAGGACTTCGGACCCAGGATTTGCAGCCAGGATCATAAATGTTGGGGTCGCAAAGATACAAGGGGCAGAGGTTGAACTGTCTGTCGCCGTTACTGAGTATCTGACTATCTCCGGGAATATTGCCTATCTAGACGCTGAAATCACGAAGGGAGAGATCTTCGGAACTCCCACTAACAACGAAATTCGTGCGGCTGGTGCGCGTGCTCCAGTGTCTGATCGAAATTTGGACGTCAGGGGCAATAAGCTACCGCGCTCTCCCGAATGGCAAACTTATTTGAACGTATCTTATGAGCGACCAGTCGGACCGATCATACTGGGATTGAGTGCGACGTATAAATATCAAGACGACGTGTTTTACTTGGAAACAAATCAGGATTCGCCAATTTTCGTAGGTGAGGCATGGAGCGAGGTCGATTTGAGGTTGGAGATTTCGGATCCTAACGACAAGTGGCAGGTTGCCATTTATGGTCAAAATGTCACCGATGAGCGCCGCATATCTTTCGCCGCGCCTTTTGGGGGATTTCCGTCTGGCGCGCTAAGCGAACCAGCAAAGTGGGGTGTGGAAACACTTATCCGGTTCTAAGTTTTCCAGTGACAACACTCGATAATTAGTCAGCTCAGTCTTGTTTCAGGTCAATCACTGCAAATCGGTATGGAGGAACTATCTTGAGAATTGAACAGAACGGATCTTATTTTGCTCAGACAATGGCGGTGGGTATAGCAGTGTGTGTAACAGCACTGAGCATGCAGCGGCAATGGTTGAAGCTGTTCTTCTACCCTTTGATGTTGAGTGTTTTTTTCTCCACCAGTGCCAGTGCCAGTGCCAGTGCCAGTGCCAGTGCCGTTA
>JAADHW010000092.1 GCA_013151695.1 Gammaproteobacteria bacterium | reverse complement strand
CAGGCGCAACGCAGTTCGACCGTTTTCACCCAAATACGCGGTAGCATCAACTTCAAACCAATACGGGGCTAACCCTTGTAGACCAAACGCCAGCCAATTCCGGTTTGGCCCGTCGCCACTGTCGTAACGTATGCCAACCTGAGTGTCCCAGTATGAAGCGATGGCATGCCCCCACAACAATTCGGTGCGTGCCTCCTCGATATTTCCTGCGTAAATGTCACCTTCTGCCTTCACAACCAGGCGGTTATACATACGACCGTACCAACCCTGCAGGTCATAGCTGCCCGACGTACTGCCATTGCTCCGAGACAACTCAAGGTTTTCAAACAGCACTGAAGTAAAACTTTGCGTGTCGGCTAGACGCAGCGGGAAGGGTCCAAAGTCCTGACCACCGGCATAGGCATGCGGGTCGCGGGCATCGGCCGGTGCGGAACCACCCTGCATCGAGCCCATATCCATCAACTCGTGACCTTTTGTCTCTTCTTCAGTCTGTTTGTCATCGTGTTTCGGCGCTATCTCCTTGGCCGGCATTTTGTGCCCGGTGTGCAGGTCATCCGAATTTCCCTGTTGCCCCCACACCGGGGCTGTCGCGAGCAAGCTCACAGCTATTGCGACCAGCACATTGGCACTCGCCATCCTTTGTAACCACTGTCTTTTATCTCGACACCTCATGCCACTACCACCTGGCGGAACATGCCCGCATCCATGTGATAAAGCAGGTGGCAGTGCCAGGCCCAGCGACCCAAGGCATCTACCTTGACGAGGAAACTCACCCGCTGCGCCGGCTGTACACTGATCGTGTGCCGACGCGCCATAAATTCTCCGTTTGGACTTTCGAGTTCGCTCCAAAGTCCGTGTAGGTGCATCGGGTGGGTCATCATGGTGTCGTTGACCAGGACCACGCGTAGCCTTTCGCCATAACGAAAATGCACAGGCGTAGATTTGCCATACTCAAGCCCATCGAACGACCAGCTATACCGTTCCATATTGCCAGTGAGATGCAACTCAATTTCGCGATCAGCATCACGATCGTCGATCGGTCCGCCAATCGTGTGCAGGTCTGCATAGGTCAATACCCGCCGACCGTTGTTTCTGAGACCAATACCAGGGTCATCCAAATTGGTCCGAGGAGTATCGACACGCATGTCTACGCTGGGACCATATTCTGTGCTGGCATGCCGAACTCGGACAGTGGGGGCAGCGATGACCATCCCACCTTTCATGTTGTGCGAGCTGTGATCCATGCCTGCCATACCCGACGCGCTGTCACCTGCCATGGTGCCCATCATGTCAGCCATGGCTAACCATTGTGGTTCATCCATCTCAGGCACCTCGGCAGTCATTCCAGCACGAGGTGCTAACGTGCCTCTGGTATAACCCGTGCGATCCATCGATTGAGCAAAAATCGTATAGGCTCGATCATCGTCAGGCTTGACAATCACGTCGTAGGTTTCGGCAACGCCCATACGAAACTCGTCCACGGTGACCGGATCTACGTTTTGACCATCAACCTGGACCACTGTCATTTTCAATCCGGGAATACGTACATCGAAAAAAGATTGGGCTCCCGAATTGATGAAACGCAAGCGCACCCTTTCACCCCGGCGGAACAATCCTGTCCAGTTGCCTGCGGGCGTCGCCCCGTTCATAAGATAGGTATAGGTGTAGCCGGATATGTCAGCCAGGTCGGTCGGGCTCATACGCATCCGATTCCACATCTGCCGTTTGCGCACAGCTTCACCGAGACTTGTATCCGCCACGTCACGCAAAAACTGCTTGGCTGTCAACTGGTTGAAGTTGTAGTAGTCGCTTTGTTTCCTGAGCTTGGCGAACACCCGCATAGGGTCTTCGTCGGTCCAGTCTGAAAGCTGCACCACGTAGTCTCGGTCAGCTCGAATCGGATCCCCATCGGCCGGATCTATGATGATGGGCCCGTACATACCCGTCTGTTCCTGAAATCCAGAGTGAGAGTGGTACCAGTAGGTGCCCGATTGGATGACTTTGAAACGGTAAACAAAAGTTGTACCGGGATCGATACCGGCAAAGCTGAGGCCTGGAACACCATCCATCTGATAGGGCAGTAAAAGGCCATGCCAATGGATGGAGGTAGATACACGCAAGCGGTTGGTTACCCGTAGTGTAACAGTGTCGCCTTCTCGCCAGCGCAGGATAGGCGCCGGTATGGAACCGTTGATCGTCGTTGCCATACGTGGCGCACCGGTAAAGTTGACAGGCGTTTCGTCAACCGTCAAATCGAATTCGGTACCCGACAAGACCGGCGCGGTGCCAGCCAGAGTGTTGCGCCCCTCATTCGCCCAAACCGTTTTGGATGATAGGCCAGCTAAAACGCCACCGCTGGCCAAGCCGTGAACGAATTTGCGTCGCGATGAGTCGAGTAGACGTCGAGGAAATTGCGGTTCTCGCGGCATTTTATTCATCCTTCGATTGCAGTGGTGAGATGTGGTGCCAGGCTGGACTATACGCACACCTTCTGTCTACTGTGTGACGCAACGATTACAGTTATGTAATGTTCATGCCATCTTTCTGACAGCCATGAGCTCTATTCTTATACTGGATTGCAGCGTAACTAGGCTCCATACAGAACTCCCCGAAACAAACTGGAACTGCTCATGAAAGTTCTCGTCGTCGAAGACGAATTAAAGGTTGGTGAATATCTCAAACAAGGGCTCACCGAGGCTGGGTTCATTGTAGACCTCACGCGCAACGGGCTAGACGGCTACCACAAGGCGATGACTGAGCGATTCGATCTGATCGTCCTGGACGTAATGCTGCCCGATGTTGATGGCTGGCACATACTTCAATCTCTGCGTGAAGCGACATTAAAAGTCCCGGTACTGATGCTCACCGCGCGCGACAGTATCGACGACCGGGTCAAAGGGCTGGAACTCGGCGCCGACGACTACCTGGTTAAGCCTTTTGCATTCGCCGAACTCCTGGCCCGGGTACGTAGCCTGGTACGGCGCGGTAGTGTATCGGAAACTCAAACAACGTTGACGGTTGCGGATCTCGAGCTCGATCTGATGCGTCGACGTGTTACCCGTGCTGGAAGGCGCATCTCACTCACTGCCAAAGAGTTTGCGCTACTTGAGTTGTTGATACGTCACCTAGATGAAGTGCTCCCCCGTTCATTAATCGCATCCCAAGTATGGGATATGAACTTTGACAGCAATACCAACGTCATCGATGTCGCCATTCGACGCTTGCGCGCTAAAATCGACGACCACTTCGATATAAAGCTGATACACACAGTGCGCGGGATGGGCTATGTTCTCGAGGCTCCGCCATGAGACCTGACATTCGCCTGCAGCGCCCACTTTCACTTAGCCTACGCCTTACTCTGCTGTTTGGCATTGCGGCAGCCGGGATCTTTATCATTTTCGGCTCGATCATCAGCCACTCGACTGAAATCCACTTTGAAGCTGGAGACACCAACGAACTCAAAATCATCGCCGACACTGTCGAAAAGGCATTAGCTGACGCCGAAACCGAAGAAGATCTTGCACGGCTGAAAGTCAGGTTCGACGATATTCTGGTAGGACACCATAGCGCATCACTATACGTTGCCGAACAACAACAAGGCCCAATCTATGTAAGTCCGGGCCCGAAACTCGCCAAGATTATCAGCGCAGACAACGTGGAATTGGGCAACGAAGCTACGTTCCGGTGGGACGATGCTGAGCACAGCTATCGCGTACTAATCCAAATTATGGATGAAGACCAACCAAACGGACGTCAGTACACCATCGCAGTGGCGGTTCCAATCGACTTCCATCTTCAATTCCTCAGCGCTTTTCGGCGAACCTTGTGGCTGACGATCCTAGCAAGCATATTACTCATGGGTTTTATCGGGTGGATAGCCGCGCGTCGCGGTCACGCCCCTCTTCACGATATCGTTGATCGCATAGGTCAAATCAGTGCCAACAAACTCGACCAGCGTCTGTCACCCGAAACTATGCCAAACGAATTGACGGATCTAGCTGTCTCCTTTAACGACATGCTCCAAAGAGTGGACGACGCCTTCCAACGCCTCTCCGATTTCAGCTCCGATATAGCCCATGAGTTACGTACTCCAGTGGCTAATATGATGACTCAAGCTCAGGTTGCGCTCACCCGATCGCGTACAATTGAAGAGTACAGAGAGATTTTGTACTCCAACGTTGAGGAATACGAGCGCATGGCGCAAATGATTGGTGACATGCTTTATATGGCAAAAGCTGATCACGGCCTACAGAACAATGAGATCACCCCTGTCGATTTCGCCACAGAAGTGCGGGATCTGTTCGACTATTACGACGGCTGGGCTGAGGAACGTGGTGTTTCAATGACAGTACAAGGCGAGGCATGTGTGATGGGTGACCGAGGAATGTTACGGCGCGCACTGAGTAACCTTTTGTCTAACGCAATACGCCATACCCCAAGCGGAGAAAACGTACACGTAACATTGTGCACTTCACCCAGCGGGAAAATTGGGCTCACAATCAAAAACCCTGGGGCACAGATACCTTCCGAACACCTTCCAAGGCTGTTTAACCGCTTCCACCGCGTTGACCCTTCCCGGCAACAGGATGGGGATGGTGCAGGACTCGGGCTTGCCATCGTAAAATCTATCATCGACGCCCATCAAGGTGAGATTCAAGTATCTTCGGAGAACGGGAATACAATATTCCAGATTTCACTACCCAACCTTCTACCAACTAACGGATAACTAACAGCATGCCAGCCAAATTGCGGACAATTGCAGCCTTGTTCATGGCCACGACTTTCGCTTGTAGCGCAGAGATGCTAGGTGCTGATAGCGTGGCGGAGCGCTGGTATACCCCAGATGATGTAGCAAACGGCAAGGCACTTTTCCTGAGCCACTGTGCAAGTTGCCATGGTTCGTCTGCTGAAGGCACCACCGCCTGGCGGACAACAGATGCAAACGGCAACTATCCGCCGCCGCCACTCAACGGATCTGCTCACGGATGGCACCATGCGCTATCCAGTCTAGAACAGACAATTACTATAGGTGGCGCACAGTATGGTGGCGTCATGCCCGGTTTTGGTGAGACATTGGACGAAGATGAAGTGCGAACGACCATCGCGTACTTCCAAAGCTTCTGGTCAAACGAGATCTACGCTCGGTGGCAAAAAGTCAATAACCAATGAGGGTGCAACCGGTATAGACACTCGAAGCGAGCCCAGCGGACTCAACTAACAAGCCTTCTGGGATTCGGTTGGTGTGTGGAGTTGCCACACCGTTATCGTAAAGCACTATGAAAAGTGGATTCCAAAACCCAGTGAATGTGAACGTTTGAGACTAGAGATAGAGGGGTGTCTGAAATAAAACAGGATACAAACAATCCTAAACATATATTTTGTAATAAAAAAATGGCGGTGGTTGCAGTCTGTAGCCAACTCGTCTCAAGGGAAACCCCTGTTCCACTGGGTAAATACTGGGAAATATTTAAATTCTCTCTGTTTTCGGGTCAAAGTACGGGTTATTTGTAAGCGTTCAGACAGCCGAGCCAACATGTCAGGAATTCGAAGAAAGCGGACCTTCAAACTCGCTAAATTTCGAAATTTAAAACAGTAGTTACGGCCAACAAGAGACCATTAGAGAAGTGCTATCCCCTACCGATC
>JAADHW010000197.1:4222-13326 GCA_013151695.1 Gammaproteobacteria bacterium | reverse complement strand
GCGGAAATTCAGCGGGGATTCAGCTACCTTCAGGCATAGGTGGTAGTTTAGTTGGTGGGTCGTAAGCAGGGTTTGTGAGCAGATGAGTGGACGAGAAAGTTTTATGAGGAATAAGCAGTGATGGAAGTGTTGCATTACCCGTTGGCGTTTTTAGCCATGTTGGGTGTACTGGTGACTTTTCATGAATTTGGTCACTATTTGGTGGCTCGATTGTCCGGTGTACATATCTTGCGCTTCTCGGTCGGTTTTGGACGCCCCATATTGAAGTGGGTTGACCGTCGAGGCACAGAATTTGTGCTGTCTATACTGCCTCTAGGTGGCTATTTGCGCATGTTGGATGACAGTGATCCGGAACAACAAATCACGCGTCCAGCGGGTGCCGTGGCTGCTAACGAGTTACATCCAAAATGGCGTATTGCGATTGCGTTGGGGGGGCCGATTGCTAGTTTTTTCCTCGCCTTCTTAATATTTTTTATACTGTTTATTGTTGGCAGTTATAAAAGTACTCCGTTTGTAGATATTCCTGAAGCAGAGTCTGCCTTAGCGGCTGTGGGGGTTACCGCGCCCGCACAGGTGATGGCAGTTGATGGTGTCACCTACCCAGGTTGGCAGGAAATCGGTTTAGCGTTGGCGTCGCGTCTTGGTGAAACAGGCAACATCGATCTAACCCTGCGAGATCTTGCAAGCCACCAACAACGCATAGTGCAAATTCCCATAGAGAGGTGGCACGAAGGCGAGGGTGAGCCTGATCTGCTGGGCTCTTTAGGGCTGCTTCCGCAAGTGATGGCAGTGGTCGGCGAAGTAGAAGCCGGCTCTCCTGCTGATCTTGCCGGGTTACGCAGCGACGATTTTATTGTGCAGGCGGGTGGTAGCGCGATTACCAACTGGTTTGAATTGGTAGAGCAAATAGAAGCCCATCCAGCGACACCCATGACGTTGACCTACTATCGGCAAGGTGTTGCGTTAAATACCATGGTTACCCCAGCAAAACGCCAAGTAGGCGATAAAGAAGTAGGTCGGCTGGGTATTGGCACTTCTCAGAATCTCGTGCGGTTTGGTTTTTTTCGCTCGATACCTGCTGCTCTTGGGGAAACTTGGAATAAAACGGTGATGACTGTTGCCGTAGTTAAGAAAATGATTACTGGCCAGGTATCCGTGAAAAATCTTGCTGGACCGATTACCATTGCCCAGGTAGCTGGTCAATCGGCGCGCTATGGTTGGCGCCAGTTTCTCTTTATTATGGCTTTTCTCAGTATATCTCTTGGTGTGCTGAATTTGCTTCCCGTGCCTATATTGGATGGTGGTCACGTGGTGTTTCATTCAGTGGAGTGGATATCGGGAAAGCCAGTATCGGAACGCCTGCAGATTATGGGAGTCCAAATAGGGCTGTTTTTAGTCGGCAGCCTGTTTTTGTTGGCGACATACAATGACGTATTACGTTTATTTTAATTTGGATTTTGTTTAGGACAATCAGCCTTATGCGAATGGCGTTTTTTCCAGCCTTAGTTTTCTTTCTAACCTATCCAGCGGCGGTCGCCGCGGCCTCGTCTGCAGATGCCATAGCTCCTGAAGCAAGGTTAGCAGTTGCCCCGCAAACCACTGGTACTTTTGAGATTACCGACGTGCGCTTGCAAGGTTTACAGCGAGTTTCAGCGGGTACCGTGTTCAACCTGATTCCATTTTCGGTGGGTGATCGCATTGATGCCTTAGGGGTACGTACATTGGTGCGCGGTATGTTTGAATCTGGCTTCTTCAAAGATATTCGTGTCGCGCGTGACCGTGGTGTGTTAATCGTAACTGTGCTCGAGCGGCCTGCAATTGAATCGATTGAAATCGATGGTAACAAGGCGATTAAAACAGAGGCTTTGTTAGACGGGCTGGGTCAGCAAGGTCTTAAGGAAGGCGAGATATTCAAGCAAGCAACGCTTGAAAGGGTTGGTCTGGAGTTAGAGAGACAATATGTGGCACAGGGTCGATATGGTGCCAGCTTGGAAACTGAGATCGAAGATCTACCGCGCAACCGGGTGGCAATCAAAATACTCATTGAAGAGGGTAAGAGCTCCGGTATACACCATCTCAATATCGTTGGTGCACAAAGTTACAATGAAGCTGAATTGCTCGACAAATTAGAACTACAACATCCAAATTTGTTGTCCTTCTATCGCAATGATGACAAGTATTCGAAAGAAAAATTGTCCGGAGATCTAGAAACCCTAGAGGCCTATTACAAAGACCGGGGCTATGCGGATTTTGATATTTACTCAACCCAGGTATCCATCACGCCAGATCGCCAGCAAGTGTATGTGACGATTGGTATTGAGGAAGGTGCAGTTTATACCGTCAACGAGGTTAATTTAATTGGCGAACTAGGGGATGTGGAGGCGCACGATCTTGAACAATTGTTACTGGTTCAAGAGGGGCAGACGTTTTCCCAGGCACGCATCACTGCGACAGAAGAACGTATGACCATTGCATTGGGCAACGCGGGTTTTACGTTCGCGACCGCCAGCGGTGTGCCAAAAATTAATGATGATGACACCGTAGACGTCGAATTCTTCGTAAACTCTGGCAAGCGAGCCTATGTTCGACGTGTGAGTTTTACCGGCAATGCATTAACCCAGGACGGGGTCATGCGTCGGGAAATGCGTCAAATGGAAGGTGGCTGGGCATCTACAGCTCAAATCGATTTGTCTAAAGTACGTTTGCAGCGGCTTGGCTACTTCAAAGGAGTTGATGTTGAAACGCCTCAAGTCGCCGGTACAGACGATCAAATCGACGTTAATTTCACCGTGGAGGAACAACCCTCCGGTAGCATTTCTGCAACCGTCGGCTTCTCCCAAGGCTTCGGTTTGATCTTAGGCGGCAATTATCAGCAAAACAATGTGTTGGGCAGTGGCAATAGCCTTGGTTTAGGTCTCAGCATTTCCAATTTTCAGAAGTCTGCAAATTTTAATTTCTTTGACCCCTACTTCACCGTGGATGGTATCAGCCGAGGTTTTAATGTATTTGTGCGCCGGCTAGACTTTGATCAGCGAAACATTGCGCGCTACGCCACTGATGCGGCGGGTGGCGGGGTGAACTTTGGCTTCCCTATAGGTGAAACTCAACGGATTAATTTTGGCTTAAATGTAGAGTGGACAAACATTACCGAAGGCGCTTTTGCAGCCAGAGAAATATCGGATTTTATCGCTCAAAACGGAGAAGAATCGCTGAATTACAAGATCGATTTGTCCTGGAGCAGTCGTACTCTAAACCGGGGTCTATTCCCCGATAGAGGCTCGAGCCATGCGCTGGCATTTGAATTGGCGGTACCTGGAAGTGACCTGACGTTCTACAAAGTCACCTACGCTGGTGAGCGGTACTTCCCCATTACAAACAAGTGGACCCTACGCCTGCGTGGAGAAGTGGGTTTTGGGGATGGTTATGGGTCGACGGATCGCCTGCCATTTTATGAGCATTTCTTCGCCGGCGGGTTTGGTTCTGTGCGGGGCTTTGAAAACTCGACGCTGGGACCGCGCAGCACACCACCCGAAGTTGGTGGCCAGTTCTTTAACTCTCGCGGTGATCCGTTGGGTGGTAACCTTAAAGTTGAAGCCAGTGTGGAACTGATTTTCCCGTTACCTTTTGTTGATGACAATCGTCAATTCAGACCTGCATTGTTTGTTGACGTAGGCAATGTCTTTCAGACCCAGTGTCCGACGGTGGCAGTCAATTGTTTCGGCTTCGAACCAGATCTTTTACGATATTCAGTAGGATTCGGCGTGACCTGGCTGACCGGCTTAGGTCCCATGACCTTCAGCATTTCCACGCCGTTCCAGACTGAAGCTTTTGACGAAGAAGAAAGATTTCAATTTGAACTTGGACGTACATTCTAGGGTAGAATGCGCGTTTTTGAGCCCAGACTGGTGCTTTGTAATACTAGGAGTAAAAAAGTGATTAGAAAAATAGCGCAACTGGTTGTTGTAAGTGCACTGTTGAGTGCAACTACGGTTTATGCAGACATGAACCTGGTGGTATTAGACTCAGTACGGGCAATAATGGAAAGCGATGAAGCCAAAGTGCTCATCGATGCGGCCAACACAGAGATGGAGGTTGAGCAAAGTGAGCTGCGTAAGATGGCAGAAAACATGCAGAGCCTTAATGCCAAGCTACAAACAGATGGCGAAGTGATGAGTGCTTCGGAGCAACGTAAAGTTACAAAAGACATCGAAGACATCCAAATCGATCTTCAGTTTCGTTCCCAGAAATTGCAAAAAGAAGCCCAAGATAAGCGCCAGGAAATATTGCAAGTGCTCGCGCCCAAATTTGATACGGTCTTAAAAGACATCATTCAGATAGATCAAATAGACCTTATATTGGCACCCAACGCACTACAGTATGCAAATCCGAAACATGATATTACGCGCAGGGTGACTGAGAAACTGAACGAACAGCGCGACTGACCCAGCGGTCCTTTTGTCCAACCTTAGCCACAGCCTCGCAGACATAGCTGAGCATTTGGGGGCGAGGCTAGTGGGTGATGGTAGCCAACAAATCAGTGGGCTGGCTAATTTGGGCAGCTCGCTCCCAGGCCAGCTCAGTCATCTTTCAAACCCCAGCTATCGCCATTTACTAAGTGATACCCAGGCAACTGCAGTTATTGTCAAAGCGCAAGATGCTGAAGATTGCCCGGTGGCCGCATTGATTGTAGATAACCCTTATCTAGCGTTTGCTAGGGTTTCACAGCTGTTTAAGCCTGTCGAAGCGCCAGGTCAAGGCGTACACCCCAGTGCCGTTGTCGGGGATGGCTGCGACATTCATGAAAGTGCTTATTTGGGTCCCAATGTTGTCATTGGCAACCACACTCGTATCGGTGCCAATGTACGAATTCATGCCAATTCAGGTATCGGTGAACACTGTTATCTTGGGGCAGATGTGGAAATTCGTGCCAATGTCACAGTCTACAGTCGAGTTAGAATCGGTGCTCGAAGCGTCCTGCACAGTGGTGTGGTGATTGGTGCAGATGGCTTTGGATTTACGCCAGACGCAACTGGACAATGGCAAACTATTGCGCAATTAGGTGGGGTGGTCATCGGCAAAGATGTATCTATCGGAGCCAACTCATGCATCGATTGTGGTGCCATTGATGACACCATCATCGGAGACGGCGTAAAGATCGACAATTTAGTTCAGATTGGTCACAACTGTATTATTGGTGCACACACCCTCATTTGCGGCATGGTAGGCATTGCCGGCAGCTCAAAGATAGGCAAACATTGTGTTCTGGCTGGGCGCGCTGGCGTTGGCGGAGATCAGCCGGTAGAAATTTGCGATGGAGTGGTGGTGTCATCATGTACGGTTATCAGTCAATCTGTAGACAAGCCGGGTGTATACTCTGGCTCTGTACTATTCAACGAACACAATAAGTGGCGACGTAATGCTTTGCGCCTTGGTCACCTGGACGATATGTTTAAGCGTGTCAAACGTCTCGAAAAACACCAGCAAGAGTAACTCAACAGAACAATGGACCTCCCCTTAAAGATAGCCGACATATTTGAATATCTACCGCATCGATACCCCTTCTTATTAATTGATCGTGTCACCAAAATCGCGGTCAATCGATACACGGTTACAAAAATGTCACTGCAAATGAGGAGATGTTCAACGGACATTTTCCCGACCAGCCGATTCTACCCGGGGTTTTAATTCTAGAGGCCATGGCGCAGTTGTCTGGCATACTCGCTTTTGAAACAAAGGGTACGCGACCCTCGGACGGCGTGACCTATTTGTTTGGTGGTGTCGACAAAGCTCGTTTTCGACGTCCAGTTGTGCCCGGCGACCGCTTGGATATCCACAGTAAAATTATTGCTGATCGACGCATCATGATGAAATTCGAATGCACTGCACATGTAGATGACAAATTGGCGTGTTCTGCCGTGTTAACGGTAGTGGCGCAACAAGCATGATAGATGGTCGTGCAATCATCGATCCCGGGGCCATTGTTGGCGAGAACGTCACGGTTGGGCCTTGGAGTATTGTGGGTTCTGACGTTGAGCTAGGTGACAATGTCTCAGTAGCTTCTCACGTTGTGATTAGAGGCCCCACGAAAATTGGCGCTGGGGTAAAGATCTATCAGTTTGCGACCGTGGGTGAAGACACCCCGGCATTTGCCTACGAAGGCGAAGAGACCTTCTTGGAAATCGGCGCAAACACGGTTATTCGAGAAGGCGTCACCATTCACAGAGGTATGGTTAAAGGCGGTATTGGCCGGACTTACGTTGGCCGCAATTGTCTATTGATGGCCTATGTCCATATCGGACATGATTGTGTGGTCGGCGATCATGTCATTATGGCAAACAATGCTTCATTGGCAGGTCACGTCAATGTGGGTGATCATGCCAATTTTGGTGGATTTAGTGGCATACCCCAATTTCGCGAGGTTGGTGCCTATACTCACGTAGCTGCCATGAGCCTGGTACTGAAGGACATACCCGCTTATATGACCGTTGGCGGAAACCCTGCTTTTGCAGTAGGGCTTAACCTGGAGGGTATGAAGCGACGAGGCTATAGCAAAGAAACAGTGCAAGCGGTCAGACAAGCGTACAAGGTCGTATACCGCCAAGGTCTGCGAGTGGTAGAGGCATTGTTAGAAATTGCAGACCTACGTAAACAACACCAGGAAGTAGATCTATTTGCAGCCTCTATAGAATCATCGAAGCATGGCATTATTCGTGGACGCAATTCTTCCCGCCAACAACAGACTTAAAGCCAACGGTGAGTGATTTGGAGCAAGCATGAGAATAGGACTGCTTGCTGGGGAATCATCGGGGGATAATCTGGGCGCGGGTTTGATGCAATCGCTGATGCTGCAAAGCCCCCAGGTCGAGTTCATCGGTGTAGGCGGTGAACGCATGATGGCTCAAGGTTTGAAGAGCCTGGCGGCGATGCAAGTTCTTTCTGTCAACGGCTTCTTCGAACCCATCATGCGGCTGCCACAACTGATCAAGCTGATACGCCAACTGATTCGTGAATTTACCCAAGCCGATATTGATGTCTTTGTTGGCATTGACTTTAATGTGTTTAATTTTCTGTTAGAAGCGGCGCTGCGTAAACGTGGTATCAAAACCGTACATTATGTCAGTCCGTCGGTGTACGCCTGGCGTGCAGGTCGCACTAAGCGCGTGGCGAAGTGTGCGGATGTCATCTTGTGCTTGTTCCCATTCGAACCGAAGTTCTATGCAGGCTTGGCGGTACGAGCCGAGTTTGTCGGCCACCCGCTTGCAGACACCATCGAGACGGATGCAGGTAACGCAGCAGGACGTCGCTTGGCACGCCAGGCATTAGGGCTGCCAACAGATGCTAATGTGCTGGCCATACTGCCGGGCTCGCGGCGCGGTGAAATTGATTTGATGATGGCGGACTTTCTCGGCGCTGCTGAAATATTTTGTGCGTCCCATGACAATACCATTGTTGTTATTCCCTGTATTCGGGTGGAGCTGAAGAGGGACATTGAACAATATGTGAAAGCAGTGCCTGGACTAATTGTGCGGATACACGATGGAGATGCCCGTCAACCTCTACAGGCCTGTGATGTGGCGCTGATAAAGTCTGGCACGAGCACCCTAGAAGCTACCTTATTGCATAGGCCTATGGTGGTGAGCTATCGATTGGGTAAATGGACATACCTATTAGTCAAACGTTTGTTGCGAACCCGTTATGTTGCACTTCCGAACATTCTAGCGAATCAACAACTTGTGCCTGAACTGTTACAGGATGATGCCACCGCAACTCGTCTCGGCGCCGCCTTAATAGAACAATTTGCTGCGGCGCAAAGCGATACGGACTTCACCAAACCATTTGTACAGTTACATCAGCAGTTACGCCAAGGTGCGAATACTAAGGCTGCTGCTGCCGTGTTAGGCTTGATGCAAAATACCCACGACCGTTAGGAATCAGTCTCAGTGCAGGCGGCCGCTCAAGCACCATCTCAGCAGGACCCACTAAATTGGGTAGCCGACCCATGGACGCAAAATCTACACGCGGGTGTTGATGAAGTGGGTATTGGTCCGCTAGCCGGCCCGGTCACCGCCGCGGCGGTTTTACTCAATCCCAACGCCCCCATAGAAGGGTTGCGCGATTCAAAGCAACTCAGTGCAACTAAACGAGAGCAACTCGCAACACGCATAAAACAATCAGCGTTGAGTTGGTGTTTGGGTTGGGCCAGCGTCAGCGAGATTGACGAGCTGAACATTTTGCGCGCGTCTCATTTAGCAATGTGTCGAGCTGTAGAAGGCTTAGATATTCTGCCCGATATGATATTGGTTGATGGTAACAAGACACCGAACATGGTCTTGCCAGTGGTTGCGGTAGTACGCGGCGATCGCCGTATACCTCAAATTAGCGCAGCTTCCATATTGGCGAAGGTGGCACGAGACCAGTTGATGTGCGAGCTTGATGAACAGTATTGCGGTTATGGCTTTGCCAAGCATAAGGGTTATCCGACTAAATTTCATATCCGCGCGTTACACCAAATCGGCGCCTCTGCAGTTCACCGACAGAGTTTTGCGCCTGTGCGGAAGGTGATCGTGAGGCCAAATGAGTAGCGGCGTTGCAAATTTTGTCCATCTTCATGTGCACAGCGAATACTCCCTTGCAGACAGTATTTTGAAGATTAAGAAGCTGGTCAATAGTGCTGCCGACCAGAACATGCCTGGCATAGCACTGACCGACATTGGCAATCTATTTGCAGTAGTGAAATTTTTTGAGAGCTGTATCGCGCGAGGTATCAAACCGATACTTGGTGCAGAGGTGAAAGTGCGAGATACAGCGCACGAGGCGAGTGCCGCAGAGCGCGTTGTATTGCTAGCTATGGACAATGTCGGCTACGCAAACCTAATTGCATTGATATCCTCAAGTTTTACTACTGCTGAACAAAGAGGGGTCCTCACTGAAGCTGATTTGTTCGCAAAAAGTGAAGGGCTGATTGTGCTCTCTGGAGGCATATACGGCCACTTGTGGGGCTTTGCTAGTGCCAGTGACCATCAAGCCTTGTCGAATCGAGTGCGCCGCTGGGTAGAGCAGTTTGGTGATCGATATTATATCGAGCTGATGCGTACCCAAAGATT
>JAADHW010000197.1:0-4202 GCA_013151695.1 Gammaproteobacteria bacterium | reverse complement strand
CGCCCTGTTGCAAGTTGCCAGTGAACTCGAGGTGGGAGTGGTAGCCACAAACGACGTGTGCTTTCAAACCCCGAGTGATTTCGAGGCGCATGAAACCCGAGTATGTATTCACGAAGGTCGTGCGTTAGATGACCCGCGTCGGGAACGACGTTACTCAGCACAACAATATTTGCGAACCCCACTAGAAATGGCCGAGCTATTTGCAGATATACCCGAAGCAATTAGCAATGCTTACGAAATAGCTAAGCGTTGTAATGTGAAGATGAATCTCGGCACCTACTATCTGCCAGATTATCCTATTCCAGATGGCGAAACCCCGGGGAGTTATTTGCAACTGGTTTCCCAGCAAGGTCTTGCGCAAAGAATAAACAGTAGGGGTATGCGCGCGCCGCAGTCCACCCGTGAACACTATGATGCCCGTTTAGATTTTGAGTTGAACGTCATCAATCAGATGGGCTTTGCGGGATATTTTTTGATTGTCATGGAGTTCATTGCTTGGGCAAAAGAGAACACTATTCCGGTGGGTCCCGGGCGAGGTTCTGGTGCTGGTTCACTGGTTGCTTACTGCCTCGGTATTACAGATTTGGATCCGTTGGAATATGACTTATTGTTTGAGCGATTTCTGAATCCTGAACGTGTTTCCATGCCAGATTTTGATGTCGATTTTTGTATGGAAGGCAGAGACCGTGTGATTGCTCACGTGAGCGAACTGTATGGTGCAAATGCGGTTAGTCAGATCATCACTTTTGGCACCATGGCCGCAAAAGCTGTGGTTCGGGATGTCGCCAGGGTGCAAGGCAAACCCTATGGTCTGGCTGACAAACTCTCCAAGCTGATTCCTTTTGAGGTGGGTATGACGCTTACCAAAGCCATGGCTGAGAGTGAAGAGCTCAACGAGTTTGTCACTCAAAGTGAAGAAGCCAGCGAGATCATGGACATGGCCTATAGTTTGGAAGGCATAGTGCGTAACGTCGGCAGGCACGCAGGTGGGGTTGTTATTGCACCCAGTGCACTGACTAACTTTGTCCCCCTCTACACGGAAGATTTGGGCGGCAGTTTGGTTTCCCAGTATGACAAGGATGATGTAGAGCGTGCGGGTTTAGTGAAGTTTGACTTTCTCGGCTTGCGCACTTTAACCATTATTGACTGGACCGTTCGAAGCGTTAACGAAGGCAGGAAAGTCAGCGGTGAGGAATTGCTCGATATAGATTTGCTGCCGTTGGATGATGCTAAGGCATTCGATTTGTTACGACGCGCAGACACAACTGGAGTGTTTCAGTTGGAATCTCGTGGCATGAAGGATTTGATTCGAAAATTACTACCGGATGGTATCAATGACATCATCGCCTTGGTTGCGCTTTTTCGGCCGGGCCCATTACAGTCTGGCGCTGTCTGTAGACGACTACATCAATCGTAAACACAATCGTGAGCCCGTGACCTATCCTCACCCCACCTTAGAAGGTGTGTTGGGTGGCACCTATGGTGTTGTACTCTATCAAGAGCAGGTCATGCAAATTGCGCAAGTGTTGGCCGGGTTCAACTTAGGTCAAGCAGATTTGCTTCGTCGTGCCATGGGCAAGAAAAAACCCGAAGAGATGGCGAAAGTTCGAGAACAATTTCTACACGGTACCCACGAGCGAAAAGTTGACGACAAACTTTCCAACGATATATTTGACTTGATGGAGAAATTTGCCGGGTATGCTTTTAATAAATCTCACTCGGCAACTTACGCCGTGGTGAGTTTTCAAACAGCGTGGTTGAAAGCACATTACCCAGCAGAATTCATGTCGGCAAACCTCTCCGCAGACATGCAGAATATTGATCGTGTGGTGGTACTGATCGACGAAGTGCGTCGTATGGAGGTGCCACTCATGCCACCAAGTGTGAGCGTTAGCGATTTTCGTTTCTGTGTGCGTGAAGGTAGCGTTGTCTATGGCTTGGGAGCTGTTAGAGGAGTGGGTGAAGGGCCGGTGTCAGCCATCGTCGAAGCGCGTAGTAGCGGCAGGTTTCGCGACTTGCAAGATTTTTGTCAGCGTATCGATTCTAAGAAAATTAACAAACGAGTGAACGAGGCGCTAATTGCTGCGGGTGCTTTTGATGAATTTGAGCTGCCTGGTGAAGATGTTAATCAAACCCGTGCGAGGCTGCGGGCGCAACTTCCAACGGCGATGCAGGCTGCGCAGCAGGTAGCGCATAATACTGCTGCTGGCATGGTGGACCTGTTTGGCGGCGCTGAAGAAATGCCTACGAGCCTTTGTGGCGCAATAACCGATGTACCAAAACTGATCACGCGGGAAAGACTGCAGGGAGAAAAAGAAGCACTGGGACTGTACTTGACGGGGCACCCGATAGAAGAATATACGGCTGAGCTAGAGCATTTCTGTAGGCGTCGTATTGTCGAATTACGTGCCGAGAGAAGCGCCCAGTGGGTGAGCGGTATGGTGGTGAGTACCCGGGTGATGAAAAGTCGTCGTGGTGCGCCTATGTGTTTTCTTGTTCTAGATGACCGCAGTGCACGTCTTGAGGTGTCTGTGTTTCCAGACACCTTTGATAAGTACGGGCGTAAGATAGCCAAAGATGAATTGCTTATCATTGAAGGCGAAGTCCAACAAGATGAATTTTCTGGTGGTTTGGCTCTGCGAGCAACAAAAGTATTCACCATGGCACAAGCCCGCGAGCGTTTTAGCCAAGGGTTTATCATTGACTACTCCCAAAGCGTCATGCCAGGGGATTTTACCGCTCGCCTCAAGCAGATTATTAGCCCACACCGGGTGGATGAGGAAGGTTGCAACATTGCCATTCTTTATCAGGCGGACCAGGCCAGTGCACGTATCTCGCTGGGTCGTCAGTGGCGTGTCCAACCGAGTGATGATTTGTTGCGTCGCCTGCGCGCAGAGTTTGACGGTCGCGTGCAATTGGACTACGCCAGGGGCTAGTGTCCTGTTTGACTCCTCTCGATGGGCGCTCCCCAAAAGGCCTATGGCCGCGTTGCACCCCTTCTTGGTAAGCTAGAAAAGGTACTCTACACTACCTGCGGACCGCGTCTTGCCACAGACCTTTTGACAAAGCGCTGAATTTAAACGAATTAATCAGACAGGACACCAGTCGTGACCAATGGCGATGCATCAATTGTGGACGCGGTGGCCACATGTTTGCGCGACACTCAAGCAAAACGTGTCGTGGTTGCGTTCAGCGGAGGGCTAGATTCTACGGCGCTCCTGCACAGTGTTGTGCAAGCCACACGAGAGGTAAAATTTAAACTCTCCATGCCCATCATTGCATTGCACGCGAATCACCAACTACAACCTGACAGCGATTCCTGGGAGAAGCACTGTGAGCAGATGTGCCAACAGTTGGGCGTTATCTTTTTGGGTCAACAACTCGACCTAGACACTATGGGGAATGTAGAAGCACAGGCCAGAAAGGCACGCTACCAGTTCTTTTCCCAATCGCTAACGCACGGCGATGTTCTTCTATTAGGTCACCATACGAACGATCAGGTTGAATCCATACTGTTGCGATTGTTTCAGGGGCGCGGCCTGATACCTATGCGTAGCCAGGGTCGGTTGGGTGCGGGAGAATTTGCCCGTCCGTTGCTTAACTTCTCTCATACACAACTTCGCAACTACCTCACCAATCATGCCATCGCCTGGGTCGAGGATGACAGTAACCGTGACGCCTCGTTTGATCGTAATTTTCTACGCCATACCACGATACCTGCACTTGTGCGGCGTTGGCCTAGTGTGCAGGGAAATGTTGTTAAGGTTGGGCAATCCCATCAGCATCTATTTAAGGCGCTGGTTCATGCGACCCAGGGTATTGCAAATCAGATGCCTCTGCAGGAGTTACCCCAGGACATTGCTGTTGCAGGTGTTTGGTTGAGGGCTTATTTGACCCATCGCTCGGTATTTTCTGCGACAAACAAAGCTTTAGAAGAGTTTGTACGCCAAAGTATGCATGGAAACGGCGTAGCAAGCCTAGCTTTGAACCAACAGTTGGACCAGTCATCGCAACAAGTTTTTATCCGCAGCTACTCAGGTCAGCTGTACTTTGTGCGCCTGAGCGATCACCCAGGGTCAACCCAACCGCTTTGTCCAGGTGACTCGCTCGAGTTGCCGCAGGGTGTTTTGAACTTGCTTGAGGTGGCACACACTGACGCTCTAGCAATGCAATGTCTTGAACCACTGGTCGTGAGGATGAGA
>JAADHW010000142.1:1594-7274 GCA_013151695.1 Gammaproteobacteria bacterium | reverse complement strand
TTGCATACCTTGGACCGGTTCAGCTACAGGTACAATGGCATTAGCACCTAACAAGGCTGCTTGGTTTCGAGCCAATACGATAAGCTCTTCTTGCACCTTACCCTGACTACGACGAACCACTACCTTCGATTGTGTCTGGGCTTGGACTTCTCCGACATCCGTACAATTGGCGATGTCTGGTGCCGCTGCTTGTGCCACCTGATTCCCAGCTTCGCTCAGTTGTACGAATGAGCACGCGCTGACAAACAAAACCCCTATGAGCGCAGCCGGCCGCGCCAGCGTCAGATTTAGCATTAGATCCTGCCTTTGTTGAGTTCTAAAATTCCGCGACCAATATTCAACCGTAAGACATCACTTGCACCTTCAGCAAGCCGCCAAGCACGTACTTTTCGATACAGTAGTGCAAGTGGATGATCATCTACCAGAGCATGCCCACCTACCAGCTGAATGGCTGTATCTACGAGCTCTCCCACTGCTTCGGTTGCAAATACCTTACAAGCCATCGACTCATTGACAATATTCTCCCCTTGGTCTGCTATGCGTGCCGTGCGGTAGAGCATACTTCGAGCAGCATAGGCCTTGATACGTAGATCGGCATAATGCCATCGTACGACATCTTTGTTACCGCGAGGCTCACCAGATTTGTCATTCGATTTTAGATGTTCGGTAAGGAGATTGAGAACCCACATCATGTAACCGGACGCTAGGGTGGCAAACAGTAAACGCGTGTCGCCAATTTGTTTTAAAGCGCGAGGCAGCCCTTTGCCGGGCTCACCAATGACGTGAGTAAGTGGTAACAATACTTTGTTAAACTTGAATGCCGCATGGTGAGACCCGTCCAAGGACATGAATTTATTTTCGATCTCAACCCCAGGTAAATTTGTATCGATCACCACCATCGAAGGCCCCATTCCTTCGATGTGAACCAGCGTGTTTATGAAATCGGCTTCGGCCCCTGCGGTGACATAACTTTTTTGCCCGCTTACCAGCAGGGTGTCACCGTTTATGATCCCAAAGGTAGCCTTGACAACATTGTCTGGCTCGGTAAAACCGAAGCTACATCGTTTTTCCCCGGCCAGTAGAGGTTGTAGATGGGAAGATACAAGGGTGCCCTCGACGCCACCGAGTACTCCAGGGCTCGGGCCGAACACTGCATCCATATGAGGTGGATTGTGTTGTGCTAGGGTTTCTCTGGCAACTACTAAGGCCAACTGGGTAGCCTGGCTACCACCCAAATCGCTGGGTTGGGTCATACTGAATAAGCCTGCTTGTTTCGAGGCATTACGTACACTTTCGTGACTGGCATTGGGTGAAAGTAAATACTTACCGGCGAAATCGTCACAAGTGTTGTGTAGTTTGGTGAGTTCTTCTGTTAGTAATTCTGGCACAGGGGTTCCTTGTTACGGCTGCCTCACAGGCTTGGAGCGATGGCCAATACGATAATGGCAAACATCGCCATGACCATGCCACCAAAAGCATAAAGCAACAGACTTTCTCGCTTCGCGTATTTAAATAACAATGCTTCAGTTTCCTGCGTAGTGCGGGTTGATGCACTGGTGGTGATTCGGTATCGAGTAATGCCATCTCGTCGCGGTAGTTTGACGAATAATTCAGGCGTAGCATCAAGGCGCCGGGCCACCTCGGCGAAACTGACACCGGTTATTCGTGCGATTTGGGTGGGGTGTAGGGCGACGTTTCCTGCTTCCAAAAAGCAAAAATAAATGTCTAAGATGCGTCGGACCTTACCGCGAAACCTAAAGTTGAATGGAATGATCCCGAACATAATAATCAGCGCTTCCCTGGCGGGTGAGCAGTCACTCGAGTAAACCGATACGCTACTTGATCGCGGTGAGGATTGCACGAACAGGTGCAGGGTAGCCCTCTATCGTCAGACTAGGATCCTGCGGGTCTAGGGCTTGTTGTAATGATTCAAAACGCATCCATGGGGTAGAGTGCTGTTCTGCAGTTGTGGTCTGGCTGATGTCTAGTATTCTGATCTGTTGAAAGCCTGCGTTATGCAAACATTCTTTGAGCTCATCAGGATGAGGTATTCGCCAGACATTACGCATACGTGCATAACGAGATACTGGAGTGAAGCCGTCCCCCAGCGTCACGATCGATTCCAGCACAACTTGGCCACCTGGTTTGGTTAGGTCGAACAATTGTTGAGCGTGTTCGACAAGCGATTTGCGGTGGTAGATCACCCCCATGCTGAAAACAGAATCAAATTGATGCGTGGCTGGCAGTTCTTCTATTTTGAGTGGCAGCACCCAGTTTCGAGAATCCCGAAGATAGTGATTGATGGCTTGGTGTTGCATACAAAAGAGAATGGTCGGATCTATACCGATGACTTCATGAGCCCCCGCGTTCAGCATGCGCCAGCCAAAATAGCCGTTGCCGCAACCGATGTCTAAAATTCTATGCCCTGTTAGCGATGCGATACCTTGCTCTAAACGTGCCCATTTGAGATCTGAACGCCATTCAGCTTCTAGCTTGACCTGACCAATACGAAAGGGGCCTTTGCGCCAGGGATGTAGCTTCTGCAGCGCCAGATTAAGTTGATCTGTGTCGGTTTTGCCGTGGATCTGGACTTCGTTGCCAACCACCAACCTAGGAGAGTCCATGTCTGGCAAAGATGCAATGGCTTGTGCCCATGCATTGTAGTCACCGTGATGGTCTGGGCTGAGCCGTTGCCTAACTAAATGTAGGGGCCAACTGTCTAGCCCATCTGGATAATAATTGTCGGTCATTTCCAAGCGAGAAAGGAAGCCCAGTTCATACATCGATACCATTGTGAGTTGCTGCTAAAGCCGACACTGTGCAGGCGCTGTGTATGTGTGGCTTCAGTATCAACTTGCATGACGTTTTCTAGTGCAGATCGTTTTTGGCTGATTTCGAGTTCGCTATAACCGTTGGCTTTTTTCCACGCGAGGTGAGTCTCGTCAAACAGGGTATGCATCTTCGGCGATGCGTGGCAGATTTTTTCCGAGACAATGAGCAAGCCGTCTTTTGCTAGTCCACTGTGAATCTTCTGCAGCACACTTTTCCGATGGTCAGGTGGTACGAACTGAAGAACAAAATTGAGCACAACAACATTAGCACCGGTTAAGTCCACATCTTGAATATCGCTGTGTACAAACTGCGCGCGGGGGTCTTGGTTATTTGCTTGCGCGCCGTCAATCATCGCCTCAGCGTTGTCGACACCGATGATGCGTAAGTCCGGGGATGAATTATGTGCCAATACAGCTTGGGTAGTGGCCCCTAAAGAACACCCCAAGTCAAACACCACGCCCTTGGCACCTGCGTGTCGAGCGGCAATCAGCCCCGTCATCGGAATAACGGTTTCGTAGCCAGGTACTGAACGACGGATCATATCTGGAAATACATCTACCACAGCTTGATTGAAGACAAAGTCGACTATTTGGTCTTGACGGTGCTGGTACACATCGTCTGAACTATTAGACATGCCTTAGCTCCGTGTCACAGTGCAGTACAGTTCGCATGCTAACATTGAGCAGCTTTCCCAGTTGGTGTTATGCGGAGATTGTATGGATGCAACGAACTTAGACAACCCTGATTTGTATATCAATCGCGAACTGTCTCAACTGGAGTTTTTGCGGCGGGTGGTTTCCCAGGCTCAAGACGAGTCTATACCGCTGCTAGAGAGGCTGCGGTTTCTCTGTATTGCCAGCTCTGTTCTAGATGAGTTCTTTGAGATAAGGGTGGCGGGGCTAAAGCAACAAGAAGCTTATGGTAGCATGCAGCGGGGTCCGGATAACCTCTCTCCAGCCGATCAGCTTAGGCAAATATTTCCGATCGTCACCTCCTTGGTGAAGCAACAATATGAAATTCTAAACCGTTCGTTGTTGCCGAAATTAGCCCGGCAGGGAATTTGTTTGCTGACAGAAAACGATTGGAATAGCAAACAGGCGGCTTGGATAAAGCGTTACTTCACACGAGAGCTGGCACCGATTATCAGTCCTGTGGGGCTTGATCCAGCCCATCCTTTTCCGGAGCCAGTGAATAAAAGCCTTGCCTTTATTGTCACTTTAGAAGGAAAGGATGCATTTGGTAGAAATAGCGGCAAAGCAATTGTACAAGCGCCACGTTCTCTTCCTCGGGTGGTGCGAATACCTGCGCAGGTGGCGACTAGCGAAAATGAATTTGTATTGTTGTCTTCCATTATCGCTGCACATGTATCCACTCTCTTTCCAGGTATGCGTGCGATAGATTGTTATCAATTCAGGGTGACGCGTAATAGCAATCTTTTTGTTGACGAAGAAGAAGTGGATGACTTGTTGCTTGCCTTAGAAGGAGAGCTATCATCGCGTCGCTATGGTGATGCTGTTCGTCTTGAAGTTGCTCAAAACTGCCCTGCAGATGTTGCAGATTTCCTGGCTGCGCAGTTTGTTTTAACTCAGGCTGACGTCTATCGCTGTAATGGTCCGGTGAACTTAATGCGGCTCACAGCCTTGCCAGATTTAGTCGAGCGGGCCGATCTGAAGTACCCAGGGTTTACGCCATCTGTCCCACTTCAGGTGCGAAATAGCGAGAGTATGTTCGAGGCCATTCGAAGTGGGGATATTTTGCTGCACCATCCCTTTCAATCATTTGCGCCCTTCGTAGATTTTCTGCGCCAGGCGGCCAAAGACCCTGACGTTCTTTCTATTAGGCAAACATTGTATCGAACGGGAAGTGAATCTGGCGTGGTCGAGGCGCTTATAGAGGCGGCGATGCAAGGCAAGGAAGTGCTAGTAGTCATTGAGCTGCGAGCGAGGTTTGATGAGCAAGCCAATATTGAACTAGCAACCCAACTGCAATCGGCTGGTGCTCAAGTGGTGTATGGTGTGGTTGGCCATAAGACGCATGCAAAGATGTGTATGGTAATACGTCGGGAAGGACATGCCTTGAATCGATACGTCCATCTTGGTACTGGCAATTATCATATGCGTACAACAAGACTGTATACAGACTATGGCCTTTTTACTTGCGATAAGTATCTAGGTGATGATGTACAGAAGGTTTTCCAGCAACTTACCACGCCGGGGAAGGCTGGCAAGCTGAGTCATATACTACAGGCACCGTTCACGTTGCATTCAAGCATGTTGGAATTGATCCAAGCAGAAATAGCAGCAGCCAAAAAGAACAAACCTGCCGGGGTATACGCAAAAATGAATTCGTTGATTGAACCCCAAATTATCAAGGCGCTGTATGCGGCTTCGCAGGCCGGGGTGAAGGTAGAGTTGGTAGTGCGAGGGGTGTGTGCGTTGCGCCCAAAAATTAAAGGTGTATCCGATAACATTCGTGTGCGCTCAATTGTTGGGCGCTTCCTAGAGCATACACGAGTTTTTTGTTTTGAAAACGGCGGTGATAAAAAGGTTTACCTTTCTAGTGCAGATTGGATGGGCCGGAATTTTTTTTCCAGGGTGGAAACCTGTTTTCCGGTATTAGATAAACAACTGAAAGAGCGCGTTTTCGAAGAGTCGATAAATTGTTATGTCAGTGACAACTCACAAAGTTGGCAACTTAACTCGAATGGCACCTATGTACAGCCCACAGCGAAGAGGAAGCGTATATCTGCTCAGGAGAAAATGCTGAAGCAGCTTTGTTAGTGCTTGGTTATGGCTAAGTCGATATCAATATCCTTGAGATATCTTGCCTCGTTAGCTAAATCAAGCGC
>JAADHW010000142.1:0-1576 GCA_013151695.1 Gammaproteobacteria bacterium | reverse complement strand
TTTGGAAGGGATAAGATGAGTTTGTTATCTTCAGCAACAGCCTCGATATGCGGTGGAGAGGTATGGCTGCGATTGCGGTGGAACACCGCAGACAAACGCAATATCACCGCAAGCTTCACATAAGCTTCACCTAGATTGCCAAATAACCCTCGTGATATGCGGCGGCGGTGGGTTCTCACCAGTATCGCCAATTGTTGTTGGTCGGTTTGAGAAAAACCGGGCATGTCCATATTGGCCAACAGATACCCGCCATGTTTGTGATAGCCAGAGTGGGAAACAGCGATGCCGAGCTCATGCAAATTTGCCGCCCAAGACAGCGCGAGCTTATGTTGTGAAGTAGTTATGTGCCAAGCCCTGGCCAGTTGGGAGAGGAATGAAAGGGAGGTATCGCGTACTTGACGAGCCTGATGTTGATCTATGCTAAATCGCTGCATTAAGTCGGCTGCGGTTCGGTCTCTTGCATCATCATCTTGGTGGCGCCCCATCAAATCATAGATCACGCCTTCGCGTAGCGCACTTTGCGCCGCAGTCATCGTCTTTGCATCAAGCGCATCAAACACCGCAGATAGAATGGCAACACCACCGGGGAATACGGCTTTTCGTTCCTCCGACAAGCCGTGGATGTCCAGCTTCTCCAAAGTGCCCGCATCTATCAAGTAGTGGCGTAGATCCTCAAGGTGCGCTGCAGTGACTTTTTCAGAATCGAAGAGGGTGCTAATAGCATCGCGGACGGCATTGATCGTGCCCGATGTTCCGATAGCAGTGCGCCATTCGTTACGCATGAATCTGTGTGCGATAGGTTCCAGTTCTACGCGAGCATCTTCTATTGCGCGTTGCATCGCTTGTTTTGAAATTTTGCCGCTTGCGAAATGGCGTAACGACATAGAGACACAACCCATATACAGGCTTTCTAAATCTTCCGGTTGAAACTTGTGACCTAGTATCAATTCTGTGCTACCGCCACCAATGTCAACGATGAGCCGTTTGTTGTCGTCTACTCCTAGGTCGTGACATACACCCAGATAGATGAGCCGTGCTTCTTCTCGGCCTGAGATGACATCGATTTTATGTCCTAGAATAGATTCGGCTTTTGCTAAAAACCCAGCGGAATCTTGAGCTCTGCGTAAGGTGTTTGTGCCTACAATGCGAACCTGTTCAGCATCTAATGTGCGCAACCGCTGCGCAAAGCGTTCGAGGCACTCCAGGGCGCGTTCGATAGCCTGGGGAGTGAGTTGGTTATTGTTGTCGAGGCCTTCTGCCAGTCGCACCATCTCTTTGTGTTTATCGAGAACTCGTAATTGTCCGTTACTTTCTTGTGCGATCAGCAAATGAAAACTGTTTGAGCCTAAGTCTAAAGCGCCAAGTTGACGGCTATGGGGTTGCAAAGAGTCTGCTTGGTTTTGCGCAGCGGTAGTAGACACAAGTTATGTTTGTGCGTAGATGCTGGCGGGTAACGGACAGTCTAGGGTGGCTGCAATACCGACCAGCAAGGCTATTTCGGTGGTGGTGACGTCACCGTCTGCTAATACAGTGGTTGCACATGCCTTGATCAATGCGGGTTTCACCAGCGGTCTAA
>JAADHW010000365.1 GCA_013151695.1 Gammaproteobacteria bacterium | reverse complement strand
CCTTAAGGTGCGGTATCAATTTTAGCCGATAGAGCCTGAAGGCGAAATATTTCAAAGTAGCCAAGACTCGAAACTGTGTCCTCACTCATCTTGAGTTTTCTTTCAAACGCCCAAGAATGATTTATAGTGAGATTGCACTTACTTTGAAATGCGCGATTTAGAAAATGACGAGAGGGTACAGATGCGGAAGTTAGATGGAAAGTTCGCTGTGATTACTGGTGGCGGTACTGGTATAGGCCGGGCGATTTCTCTTCAACTTGCCAATGAGGGTGCCGGCGTTGTGGTGGCGTCCAATGTCATTGAGCAGGCGCAAGCAGTTGCCGAGGAAGTCGAAGTGTTGGGTGGGCAGTCTTTTGCCTATGAGATTGATGTCACAGATGCCATAGAAGTAGATAAAATGGCTGATGCGGTCATAGATCGGTTTGGCAAGACAGATATCTTAGTGACCTGTGCGGGTGTTATGGGCGCTCGAAGTTTTCTGACAGAAACGTCAATTGAATGCTGGAACAAAACAATAGAAGTGAATTTGAACGCAGGGTTTTACTGTATTAAGGCCTTTCTTCCGGGCATGTTAGAGAGAGATGCAGGTCGCATAATCATGATTTCCTCGGTTTCGGGAAAACAACCCGCTGCGATGAATGCTGACTACGCAGCGTCCAAACATGGTGTGATTGGCTTGATGAAGTCACTGGCGATTGAGATTGGGATCTTAGGAAAAAATGGTATCACCGCCAATGCGATTTGCCCTGGTTCTGTTGATACACCAATGATTTCAGCTATCACCGATAAACTCTGGAATCCAGATAGAGAAACCAGAGAAGCGTTTCAAATCAATAGAATCGAATCTAAGAACATCCAAAAGCGATTGCTGGACGCTGAAGAAATTGCCTTCATGGCTGCGTTTTTAGCTTCGGATCACGCGCGAGGCATTACCGGCCAAGCGGTAAATGTCTGTGCCGGTACAGTTTTATTTTGACTCAAGACAAATGTCGGTAAAACTGTATGCCTTTTGCTGCGGCTATCTAACGCTTCCAAGATCGTTCTTGTTGGCTAAAGCCGAAGGCATGATCACGGTGCCGGTACCGTCCTATTTGATTGAACACAGCAAAGGTCGGGTGCTTTTCGACACTGGGTTGCACATGAACACTTTGGATCAGCCTGAAAACCATGTTGGACAGGTTATTGCCAAATATCATCAATTTCATTTTGAAAAGACTCAGACCGTTAGTGCTCACCTACGCGACATGCAGGTTGCCCCGGAGAAGATCGACTTTGTCATAAACTCCCATCTTCACTTTGACCATTGTGGTGGAAATAGCCAGTTACCCAATGCAGGCATTTTGATACAACGTAGAGAAGTTGAGCACGCGCGGGTGGTCGATAGCAGCCGTGGTTATGTGGCCGAAGACTGGGATACGGGACAAGAATTACGATTAGTCGATGGTGAGTTTGACTTGTTCGGCGACGGCTCAGTGGTGTGTATTCCTACTTATGGGCACACCCCAGGTCATCAGTCGCTGCGAATCCAAACCGAACGAGGTGGTGAATACATACTTTGTGGAGATGCTTGTTATCTACAAGAGTCGTTGGAAAAGTTGACGTTGCCGGGAATAATAGCGAATAAAGAAGCCGCTCTTGCTGTATTCAAGCGTTTTCGAGAGATGCAAGCCCGTGGCTTTACTATCATGTTTGGCCATGACCCTGAATTTTGGAATTCGGTGCCCCAAGCCCCTGCAAGGTTAGGGTAAGTAACACGTATTGGAAAAAATTATGCAAACAAATAGAAGTGATCTAACGAGTCGCCGCATCCAAACAGTTAAAGATCATATGGCGTTGGAGTGTGTGGAAGACTGGGATGGTGTGATTGCTACGTTTCAACATCCACGTTACGAGATGTATGGCACTGGTACTGTATTTGATGGGGAAGAAGCAGTACGCAAATATTTCGCGCGTTCCAGAACTCCTTTCCCTGATCAGGGGAACGAGATTATTTCGATTGCCGCAGGCGATGCCAATACAGTACATGTCGAGTTTTGGTTAACAGGGACACATTTAGGGCCACTCAAAGTGGCTGGTGAAGTCATTGAGGCCACCGGCAAAAAATTCCGTGTGCGCATGGCAGCTACCTTTGAGTTTCCGGTTGATGGTGACAAAATTGTCTGTGAACGTCCCTATTACGATACCGGTGGCATACTGCGGGCGTTGAATATTCAAATTTAGCAGTCAAAACCTGAGATTGAGTAGGTATCCGGTGGCATAGGGAGGTGCCATTTACGCTCTGCCATTTCTCAACTAGGGAGCGGGCTAGTGTTCGCGGTACTTGTTGTGGATTGCCACAATCTTGAGATATCTCGCGTGATCAGTTCGCGGTAACCATCGTGCACAAAAATTGCGCGGGTCATGCTTAATAATCGTGAACGCGTGTTAGAACCTTTGGTGGTTCAAGGCTCGTTTGCCATATTCTGTTTTACCCAAATTTTGAACTGACTCAGTGATACAAGCTGGTGTGAATAGTTGTGTACCGCAATGTGTCTATTAGCCGATTATAATATAGGTCGTTGACATATATAGGTCGTCGGCCTAATATCGGCAAAACTTTAGCGCAGGTTTTTTGCCGTACTGGCAGAGGTTAGGCAGAAAGAAAAATCAAGAGGGAGAGGATTGATGGTACAAGAAATAGCTACGTGCTGGGCCAAGGGTGGGGTGCTTGCGGTGTTGATATTGTTAGCTGCCAGCGGTTTTGCCTCCAGTGAAATTGATGGAGGCGCGGAAGAAAAAGTACTTGAAGAAATAATAGTGACTGCCACCCGCCGTGAAACGGGCGTTCAAACAACAGCCGCCAGTATAAGTGCATTTTCTGGCGAGCAACTAGAAGAGCTGGGCAAAGTGAGTGTTGCGCAATTTATTGATTCTGTGCCGGGAGTGACTTCTGCTGCACGGGGGCCGGGGGTTAATCGAATCATCATCCGCAATATTGCGACTTCGACCCAGGAATCGGGAAGCCCCACTACCACTACTTACTTCGATGACTTTCCCCTTTCCAGCATCCAAGGTGGCTCAGCAGAAATTCGCCTGGTTGATATGGAGCGAGTCGAAGTACTTAAGGGCCCGCAAGGTACGCTGTATGGGCGCAGCGCAATGGGTGGCATTGTGCGCTACATTTCCAATAAGCCCACAGCCGAAAAAATAGCCGGCGGCGTCAGCACCTATTTGTCCAATAGTAAAGACGGCGGCAGTAATTACGGCGGGCACGGCTACTTGAATTTACCTATTACCGAGAACTTAGCCATACGTGCAGTTGGATATACTTACCAAAACGATGGGTTCATCGATCAGGTTGAGTTGGGTGTCAAGAATTTCAACGATGAGGATACTAAAGGTGGAAGGTTAGCCCTTCGCTGGGATGTGACGGACGAGTTCTCAATCGATTTGACCTATGTAAGTCAGACGGTCGACGGTCCTCAGGGGAACGCAACGACTACTCGTGACCCAGGATTTCTCGACGTTGGTGGCGATGAAGGACCAGATATTCCATTCGACGTTGATGCGAGAACCGCCATTGCCGGAGTGTTGGAAGGCCGAACCACGGATCAGGAGCTACTGAACCTAAACATGGAATATGATTTTGATTCGTTTACCGCGACGCTACTTGCCACCAAGACCAAGGAAGAATATGACTTTCGATTCGACAACAGAGAATTTGTACTCTCAAGGTTTGGTTGTGAATGTGAATTTCGGGAGCCAGGCGAATCAAACTTAGATGGGCACTCTACGATACAAGAAGTTGAAGTAGTGGAGTTACGTTTGGTTTCTTCGCGTGACGGATTGTTTGATTGGATTGTTGGTGTTTACTACGAAGAATCTGAACGCAAGAACCATACCCAGATCCGACATTTGGGTCCAGATTCGACGGCATTCGGTTTTATCCCATTATTTGAAGGTCAGGGCTTTTCCTTTGACTTTGAGCGAACAAATACTGGCGAGGAGAAAGCCGTTTATGGCGAAATTGGCTTGAATTTGAGTTCGGCTGCACGCTTAAACCTTGGCTATCGGCGTTCAGATATTGAAATCGGACAAATCTCGACCAGGGTCGATGGCTTCTTTACGGTATTCAATGGTGATGCTGCTTTGGAGGGTATCCTTTTCGAAACTCAAGAAGACATCAACACGTATAAGCTGTCTCTCGAATACAGTTTCAGCGAAGATATTTTTGGTTATGCTCTGGCGAGTTCTGGATACCGACGAGGTGGGTTCAATCCCTCAACGGTCATTTCTCCCTTCTCCGTTTATGACTCAGATACATTGTGGAATTATGAACTTGGTCTGAAGACCACTTGGCTGGATGGGCGTCTGGTTGCCAACGTTTCAACCTACTTGCTCAAATACGATGACATTCAACTGGTGGTGTTGGACCCTGTTACATTCGCGCAGCCAACACAGAACGTAGGCAAGGCTGACATAAACGGCATTGAGCTTGGGCTGCAGTGGCTGGTAAGTGAGAATCTGCGGCTAGATTTCAGTGTATCCGTTAGTGATCCTGAGTTGAAAACTGACATTCTCGTCGCTGATAACCCACCAGCTTTTTCGGGCAGAAAAGGCGATAAGCTTCCCGGCTCTGCCACCGAGTCGTTTTCGTTCAGCGCCAGATATGACAAATCGTTCAGCCATAGTTTAGATTTTTTTGCCAATGTATTTTATCGCTACTCGGGAAGTCGACTGAACGATTTCAATTTGGACCTCGACGTAAAAACACCTTCTTATTCATTCACAGATTTGCGTCTCGGGGTTGGTCACGTTAACGGATGGAGTGCTGTTTTGTTCGTGGATAACGTATTTGACGAAGCCGCAATTTACCACATCGGCCGGCAGGGGCCCCTTTTTGAAAGCGTCCCGACCAATCGCCCTCGGACAGTTGGGTTGAATCTTATCTATACGTATCGATAGCCTGGAATATTCATTTACTAGGAAGCCAATAAAGCAAATGAAAATAGGAGAAACTTCAATGAAGAGAACCACGATAGTCGCTGGCTTGGTCCTGTTCATAACATCCTCGACGCTCTGGGCTGATCAAGCCAAAGAAACTGCAATTTTAGCCCCGGCATCGTTAAACGATGTCTGGATTATGGCGCCAAAACAAGGAATGCAGGAGCAGTTCGAGGCGGCTGTTAGAGAGCACGTGAAGTTTCGCGTCAAGGCGGGAGATTCGCGCGCCTGGCAAGTGTACAGCGCAACCATTGGAGGTAAGACTCCTCGATACCAGTTGCGGTACTGTTGCTTCAACTGGGATGAGCAAGATAGCTATGCAGCCGAAGATCTGAAAAGAGGCTACAGTGTTGACTGGAATGCCAACGTAAACCAGTACGTGGATCAGTACGAACACTACCTGGAAATTGCGGAGTGGGACAACAGCCACTGGCCAGAGGGCATGGGTCAATACATGTACTATGGTGTTACCACTTGGGAATTAAAGCGAGGGGTAGGCTCCGGCCCAGACGAAGCCCGTAAGCAAATCAGCCAAATTGCACTGACCAAGGGCTGGGCTGATGCTGGCAATAGGTGGCTCTGGCATTCTCGAATCGGCGGCACCCCAACGTTAATGCTAATTGAGCCGTTCAAGGACTATGCGGACATGGCTCCGTCCCAGGCCAGCCTTATCGATTACTTAGCAAAGCACATGGGCTCTGCGGAAAAGGCAAAAGCGC
>JAADHW010000345.1 GCA_013151695.1 Gammaproteobacteria bacterium | reverse complement strand
CCTAAATTAGGACCTTTCGGTACCTCCCGTGGTTAGCCGTTGACGTAACTTTAAGAAAGCAGATTCAGAAAGATTGTAGTTGCGAATAAACAACAGTGCGGACACCCACAATACGAATGGCACTAACCCATAACCGATTCGAACACCAATGATTGCACTATCTGGCTGCTCACTAAATGGCACCTCCCCTGGTAGAAACCCAGATAAGCTCAGAATAAGGCTTGCCAGAAAGGCGCCACCTGCCATGCCCAGCTTGCGTGAGAATGCCATTGCGCCAAAGATCACACCCTCCCGACGTTGACCACTTTTCACCTGATCCGCTTCCACCGTGTCCGGCGTCATGGAGGCGGGGAACAGTTGGTTTGCAGCATCGCCAATAGCTGCTAAGGCATAAACTGCCATCAGCAACCAGAAATATTCGGGTGGTAAAAATAGAGCCGGCACGCTCATGATCGCAGAGATAGTCAGCCCAAGCATGTAGGCGGTACGTTTTTCAAGCCGGCGAGAAAATTTGGCCCAGAGCGGGGTGACCACGGTACCAACCAAAGCGCCTGTCAGCAGCAGTGGCCCGATATAGGTCGCCTCAACCTGCATGGCAAAAGTTAAGAAGTATACAAGCATGGTAGCGGACGCGCCGATGGCAATGTTTTGGCAGGTGAACGCAGCGAACAACGTGCGAAACGGCAGGTTGTGCAACAGGGCTTTCGCCTCTGCTCGAAAATTCAAGGCTTGAGTACTATGCTCAGTACGGGGTGCGTCGGCGGTGCCGAAAAAAGCAATCAAGCCGCTTACCGCCATGATCGAGCCAAATACAGCACCCATGAGTGCAAACCCCGATAACAAATCGTCGGTTGAGGTGTATAAAACTGGCCCCAAGCCCCCTGCAATCAAAATCCCCAGTCGAGCGGCTACCATTTTGTATGCTGCCAGATTTACTCTTTCCCGATAGTCTTGAGTCATCTCGGCCGCCATCGACGAAAAAGGTACGTCATAGACTGTCATCGCTGTGCTGGCAATCATGTAAGCAGCCACAAGGTACCAGATCGCAACATCAGGATCTGCGTGCCCTGGGACGCTTAGGAACAACCAGAACGCTGCACCATAGAGAAAAGACCCTACCAAAAGATAGGGGCGCCGTCGGCCAAAGCGTGACCGCGTTCGGTCGGAGATCAAACCCATGATTGGATCTGTCACACCATCCCAAATTCTCGGGACAAGCAGCGCAAGACCAGCAATGGCGGGCGCAATTGAATGTGCTTCAGTAAAGTAAAACATCGCGAAAGACATTGTTGCTCCGACATAAATAGCAATGCCAATCTCACCAATGGCCCAACTTAGTTTTGCACGCTGGCTTAACACTCTCATGTTAGCCAAACATATTCGAGGGAGGACGAAGCTGCATCGTCGCCGTTAACAACCAAATCACCGCAGATGTGCTTCCACCCTAGTGGGTCTTCGATGTAGCCGATGGTTCCCGGCGGTGCAACAACATTCAAGCTTAGGGTCTCTCCTTGCCGCTCCCACTTAACCTCGATATTGCCGTGAATGGTTGGATAAGTACCTGCAACCCACAACAGATCACAGGGTTGAATCTGTATTTTGAAACGGCAAAAACCCCGCTCGATCGCGTGAACACCGAGTAAATAGCGGGACAAGTGATAGACTGGTGATGCTGAAAAGGCGTGACAAAGACTTGTTGTGGGCTCAAAGCTTTCCCATAGTGTGTGATTATCGGCAACTAACATGGGGGCAAAAGCGCTGCGCATTTCATCGAGGGCTAGATCCATACGGCCACTCATGGCCAATGCCGAATATAGAAAGTGGGCAAGGAACGAGTTCGCTTTGACAACATCGTTTGCTGCATCAAAACTCGGATCACCCTTGGTAACAGGTGCGACGGCGGTAAGTTTAACTCGAGCCGGATTGGTAAACGCCTCGATCATGGCTGTTCGTCGTTCGGGCGGGGCGATGTCAAAGTGGATCATCAAAGCATTAGCTTGTTGCGAAGCAGATTGCTGTGGTACGCCGTTGACCACTGAATCAATATAAAGTCCGCGTTGAGCATTCCAGTGGGTTGATCTCAGGACCGCAGCCAACTGCTCAGCTTGGTTGTTATATTCCCGTGCAGCCAGTTCATAACCCAACATGTCTGCTGCTTCGGCTGCACCCTTCAAAGCACCGACATAAAGCGCATTTATGGCAGCCGAAGCGCCCTTACGGCCGACATCTGCCCACTCAATAAAATGCCAGTACGGAATATCTTCTAATAAACCAGACTCTGCAATATTGGTTGCAAACCAAGCTAAGGCTTTTTCAACCGTCGGAAACACTTGACGCAGTAATTTCAAATCGTTGGTGTTGTTCAAGTACTCACGAAGAATGAGAATCCAGTGCAAACTATAGTCTGGAATTATGATGCCATTTCGTTGGTGATCACCTGGTGCAAACATTTGCAGGAGCCCATCTGGCCTTTGGCTTTCGGCGCATTGAACGATGAAATTTTGGTCGAGTTTTTGCATCGCAGGACCAAAACTGGCAGCTGACGCTGGATATCGGACCACGCCATCACCCAACCACTGGCGCTGTTCTCTACTGGGGCAATCTTCCCAGGCATCGTGTGAACATTGCAGAATTGTATAGGCACCCATTGACCACAGTCGCTCAAGGTTTGAATCGGAGCAGGTAAACGAACCTACAACTTGAGCCGGATAGTGGGATCTTGTGCTGCCCACTTTATGAACAGTAATCCCCTTCTCAGCATTACGTACCACGAGTTGCAAATAGCGAACTGCGGTCAGCTCGAAACGCTCAAATACCTGACGACCAGGTTTTGCTGTGTATCTGAACAGATGCGCCCCATCCAGATAGGACGCCCTCAACAGCCGATTCTGGGTTTCCTGCCCAGCTTCAAACTCACCTGGCAGCTTTTCAGCCGTCGCGATCTCTATGATTTCGCCGCCATTCGCTTCCAGTTCGATGTACGGATAACCGCTATGAATCTTTTCGAACTTAAACAGCATACTTAAATCGCGGTTGATAGAAGTGCTCACATTCAATGGAAATTTGACAGGCTGGTCCATTTGTTGGGCAGACAACTCGTAAGCTTCCTCATACATTCGCTGCTCAATAGGCAAGCTCACATCAGGCACAACATGGTGGCTACACAACAATAAAGTGGGTTCAACGGAACCTCGACTCATGGCCGGTAATTGAGTCTTACTCAATATCGGGAACGGCCGAATAGGTTCGAAGCCTTTCGCTCGATCGTCTTCTCCGCCGTCCAGTATCAGATTTTGCGCCAGGTCCCAACTACTGTCGTCAAATCCAGAATCTAACCACCCTACCGGCTCTTCATTAGCATCATAATCTTCAATAAACCCCAACCCCCAGCCGATCCGGGGGGTATCGCGGCGCCACGCCAAGGCTGGCAGGCATCGCCAACTGGCGTCACTCTGTATGCATTCAACACCTTCGTCGAAGGTAAGATGTGCCGAAAAATGAATACCCCCATCACCAAAGACACATTGCCAGTAGTTCACTGATCGCTCGTACCAAGCTGTATCGACGCCATAACTAAGCGCCAACATAGCAACCGTATTGGTCCCGACGCGCAGATAGGGTCCAATGTCGTATTCGTCGCAACGAGGAAAATCAGGGCTCGCGCGCGTTGGCCCTCGGCCGATGTACTGGCCATTGATAAACAGTTTGTAGCGGCCGTCGGCGAACACTTGCAACCGCCTGCTTCGGATTTTTGAGCAGCTCATATTCTTTACGAAAATAAAAATAGCGGTTGGTGCCATCCTGTCGTTGCCTAGGACCGTCTTTTAACAAAGTTCTAAAAGTTCGACTAGAATCAATACGCTGCTGCGGTGACCAAATGAAATTTGCGTTTTTAATCAATTTGTTAGCCTCGATTTTGCTCACCCATTTTCTTGCCCGCCCATTCGCTTTCTAATTGCCTCACCCCCAGCCCTAACGCTTCTCTACCGATATCAACATCTCGAGCAAGCACCGTAAACCCGTGTACCGCTCCAGTGTGAACCGTGCACGAATGTGAAACGTTTGACGATTTGAGACGGCTTGCAATCAGTAGGCTGTCGTCTCGCAGCACATCCAATTCTGCCGCGTGTAAATGCACAGGAGGAAGCTGAGACAAATCGGCGTCGACAAGATTGATATATTTCGACTCACGATCTGATGGGTCTTGTAGGTAAAGTGATAGAAAAAAATTCATATCAGGCGAGCCCGCGCTGTAACGATCTGTAGCGTACTTACGATGTGAATTGCTGCCCAACGACATATCGAAGACACCATAAAATGACAAAATAGAGGTCAGCCATCGCTCGCCGTCATCACGCAACATCATTGCACTGGCAAGTGCTAAATTGGCGCCGGCTGAGGCCCCGCCAATAGCAATTTGGTTCTTGTCGAGACCGTACTGCGCAGCGTTATCGTGTACCCAACGTGCTAACGCGGTCACATCTCGTACAGGTTTTGGGTACTGGAATTCCGGAGCCAATGCATAATCTAGCGAGACAATACAAAAATTTGATCGCGATGCCATATACCTGATTGCCCAGTCTTCGAGGTTCAGATCACCGACGATCCATCCCCCGCCGTGCGCATAAAGTAAGACAGGTTGAAGTTCTTGTGTAACATGTCGACGGTACAAGCGAATCTTGCGAGGACCGTCAGCACCCTGCGCTTCGATGTCTTGAACACTTTCGAGTTGCGGCGCGTTCTGGTTGAAATATGCGTAAGTCATCGTGGCCCTCTCACGAGCCGACATGATTGGCTGATCTGTGTTCTGGGCAATCGCCTTTGAAGCCCTTTGTGCTTCTGAGCGAAGGCACTCTAGTGCGCTATACATTCCTGGCGCAAACTCAGTCACAGTGCCAACGCTCCGCGCCACAACCTGCGGTACTCGTCCATGCCTGATAATGGTTGGCTGATAGGTTCTTCTTCGCCCATCGGCATAGGTTCTGGCCAACGCATCAATGCGTGTGCACCTGAACAAGATCCGTTCGCGCGGCCTCGACAGACCCCAGCCTGCCTCAGTCCGGCCAAAGCACGCATGTAGACCTCATCTTTGCAAAACCTACCTTCAACGAAGACAGTTCCTCGCGCTGCAGCCAAATCAAGGCAATAATCTGTCATCAATGCGCAGTAGAGTGATGCCAACGTCGGCAGCTGTTGTTTTCTCACCGCTTTTGGAAGTACCCCTGACCTTGCGGAAAACGGCCCGCCCAAGGTGGTAAAGGCGGGTTGCGCAAAGGTGCCATCTGTAATTAAAGCCAATGCATCTGTGATATTGGAGCCGCACTCTGGAGATCCGCAAATAAGGTCATATTCTCTGCCACCCATGAATCGAGCACACGGGACGCTTCGGCCCATTACATCAACATTGGATAGGGTGTCCTGCGTTGAATCCAATACGGGTTGGCTACCGTTCGACATGCAGACCATCCAGGTGCCAGTTGAAACAACGCTGAAGACTTTTTCATGGCGCGCTAAATATGCTGCGTAGGATGCATTGCTATCGTGGCAACCACAGTACACTTGACAGGTTTCTGCTAGCCCTGTTGCATCTGCAATGTCACCTTTGATGTTGCCCAGCACCTGCCAAGCGTGCCTAAATTCTGGCAACTTTCTATCAACCGCCAAGTATTTTGCAAGTTGAGAGAATTTTCCTTGCAGTGGGTTCCACAAGTCTGTGTGACAACCTAACGAGGTTACTTCAGTGGCGGTGATGCCACACAAACGCCACGCCCAGTACTGTGGGTAAAGTAATATCTGTTCGGCTTGCGCCCAAATGTGAGGCTCTTTTTCCTTCAGCCAGAACAGCTGACGTGCCAAGTTTAAGCCCCGTTGCAGGTTAGGTGAGTGCGTTTCTGAGAAGGCGCCGCGCCGCGCCTGGTACTGTGCATCCACTGACGAAAAATCTGACTCATAATCTAGAACATACCAACTTGCCTTAGCCACACTCCCGAGCGCTGCTGTTGCGCCATGGGCAACTGGAAATATTGCCGTAATGTTGAATTGAGAAGATGCTTCTCCCAGCGCCTTTACCAGCCATTGCCAGATCGCCGCTACATTTAACAGGTGTCCGTTGGATACGGTTGCAGTGGATTGCTCAAAAATGATGCACCCAGATTCATCCAAAATAAAAACCTTGCAGCGGGACTTACCGATGTCGATGACTGCCGTAGCGCGCGCACTTTCCAAAGCATTATTGATCATTTTATGATTGTTTTAGCACGTTAATATATCGTTATTTTCTATCGATGATCTTTATGAGTATGTTTATGATCTTATTTGATTGATTTACGCAATACAACTGTACATAATTCAAAGACGCCCTTTTTATAGTTACGCCTTTGCTAGACGATTTGCACAGCTTAGAAATTGATGAACTACTGAGTCGCTCACAGCGCCTTGGAGCCGATCTAAAAGTGACAAACTTTGCTGGCGGCAACACCTCCATGAAGGCCAAATGGATTGATCCCATAGACGGACGCACAACAACGTCGATGTGGATAAAAGGTTCCGGTGGCAACCTCGCGACACTTGATCGCGCAGGGTTAGCACAAGTTGACGTCGCCAAATTTCAAGCGCTGGTAAATCATTACCCGGGAAAGGACCGCGAAGATGAGATGGTTGACTATCTTGCGTACTGTTTATTGCCGGAGTCCTCGGCAGCACCAAGCATCGATACTCCACTGCATGGATTACTGCCGTACAATCACATCGACCACGTTCACCCCGATGCTGTAATCGCTATTGCTGCTTGCTCTAATGGTAAGAACATTACAGCTGATATTTTCAACAACCGGCTCGGGTGGTTGCCATGGCAGAGACCCGGGTTTGATCTCGGTTTAAAATTACGAGATCTAGCGGCAGTTAATCCAAACCTTGAAGGGTGTGTACTGGGCGGGCATGGCTTGATCGTGTGGGCAGATAACTCGCAGCTATGTTACGAACGAACCCTTGAATTCATAGCGATTGCCAACAATCATATTGAGGCGTGTACAGGCCCTGGGTTTGGTGGTAAGGCGATGGCGCCAATGCCAGCCGATGTCAGACAAAAAACAGCAGCAGATCTGCTGCTCAAGCTGCGCAGTGAGCTGACATCGCGCGCCCACAAAATTGCACACTTTGATGCACAACCTGCGGTTATGGAATTTGTAAATTCAGTAGACTGTGAACGTTTGGCAGATCTTGGCACTTCATGCCCTGACCACTTTCTAACAACCAAGCTTCGCCCTCTCGTCATAGGCTTACAAACAGATCTGCAAAACGCAATCGCGAGTTATCGGCAACGTTATACGAACTACTATGAGCAACTTGCCTCTACAGACTCGCCACCGATGCGTGACAGCGACCCGGTTGTTGTGGTTATTCTGGGTGTAGGTATTTGCGCCTTTGCTGCAACTAAAGAAACCGCTCGAATCGCTTGTGAGTTTTATGTCAATGCGATTAATGTCATGAAGGGTGCGGAACTGATTGATCGTTACCAACCGATCAGTGAAGCAGAAGCTTTTCGCATCGAGTACTGGCAGTTAGAAGAAGCCAAGTTGCGTCGACGTCCAACCGTCAAGTCACTGTGTGGGCGGGTTGCAGTGGTTACTGGTGGTGCGGGTGGGATCGGCCAGGCAATCGCCGAGCGTTTTTTACAAGAAGACGCCTGTGTTGTATTGCTGGACATTGACCATCACAGCCTGGCCGACACTGCACAACGACTGCGGCAGAGTTACATCGCAGATCGTATAGGCATCATTGAAGTTGATGTTACAGATTATGAGCAAATCAAACACGCATTTGCCAATATCCAGCTTCTATACGGTGGCCTCGACATCCTTGTGGCCAACGCGGGGATTGCCTCTTCCTCTCCGATCATTGAGCTAAGCGTAGAAGAATGGGACCGAAATTTTACTGTTCTGGGGCGCGGATATTTTCTTGCAGCTCAAGCTGCTTTGCGTGTGATGCAGCAAAGCCGGGGTGGCAACATCGTATTTATCGGCAGCAAGAACGCGTTGGTCGCATCTAAAGGGGCCGCCGCCTATTGTTCAGTCAAGGCAGCGGAATTGCATCTGGCTCGGTGTCTTGCCCTCGAGGGTGCCGAAGCGAATATCAGGGTGAATGTTGTCAATCCAGACGCAGTGTTGAGCGGCTCTAAAATCTGGAGTAGCACGTGGAGACGCGAACGAGCAGCCGCGTATAATATTGACGAGTCAGAGCTGGAGAATTTTTATGTCGGCAGGAGCCTACTGAAGCAACCTGTTATGCCAGCAGACGTGGCAGAGGCGGTGCTTTTTTTGGCCAGCGACCGTGCCAGCAAGTCTACCGGAAACATTCTCAATGTTGACGCGGGTAATCCGACCGCCTTCCCACGTTAGGAGACCGTATGCAGACACCTATTGATGCCAGCCTGATTGAACTAGAAAACAGTTCACATCGCCAGAATTTGGCAGAAGATTACGAAAGCCTGGGTATCCGCTTAGCCCGACGAAATATCAACATTGACCAGATCAAGCAACAGGTTGGCACCTTTAACGTGGCAATCCCAACATGGGGTGTGGCGACTGGCGGTACCCGTTTTGCCAGATTCCCCAACCCGGGCGATCCTCGCGACCTTTACGAAAAACTAGAAGATTGCGCCGTAATTCAGCAGTTAGGCCAAAGTACACCTGCACTTTCTCCGCATTTCCCCTGGGATGATGTGAGCGACTACAATGAACTTCGCGAGAGGGCGAACGCATTCGGGCTGTCTTTTGATGCGGTTAACTCAAATACTTTTGCCGACCAGCAAGGCCAGCTTTCTTACAAGTACGGTAGTTTGACGCACACAAATCCAGCGGTCAGATCTCAGGCCGTGCAACATAATTTAGAATGTATAGAGAAAGGTATCCAGCTCGGTTCTAAGGCCCTGACAGTCTGGATCAGTGACGGGTCCAACTTTCCCGGGCAACAGGATTTCACGACCAGCCTCGACCGATACCTCGAAAGTATGCATAAAATCTACGCGCAATTGCCAGACGATTGGCAACTTTTTATAGAGCATAAACTGTACGAACCTGCTTTTTATGCCACGGTGATCCAGGATTGGGGTAGTAATTATCTGTGTGCACAAGAGTTAGGCGACAAAGCCAAATGTTTGGTTGATCTCGGTCACCACGCACCGACGGTCAACATTGAGATGATCGTCGCGCGCCTGATTCATTTCGAGAAGTTGGCTGGGTTTCACTTTAACGACAGTAAGTACGGCGATGATGATCTGGATTCTGGCAGCATACAGCCGTTTCAACTTTTTCTGATTTTCAACGAACTGGTAGCGGCCGAACTGCGCAATCAGCCTGGATTCTCCCCGTCTTACATGTTGGATCAGTCTCACAACGTCACTGATCCAATCGAAAGTCTCATTAACAGTGCCGGTAATCTGCGTAAGGCCTACTGTCAGGCATTGCTGGTAGATCGTAGTCAGCTGGCTAGCGCACAAAATGACAATGATGTACTGCTCGCTCACAATATCCTCAAACAGGCATTTGAGACCGATGTTGAACCTATTGTTGCCGGTGTGCGGTTTGATTTTGGCGGTGCCATCAACCCAATCGAAACGTTTAGAGCAAGCCGCTATCGGTTGCGCAAGGCGAACGAGCGGCCACAACAGCTAGCAAGTGGTTCGGGGATCGTCTAATGCATAAATTGGAACGCCACCAACTCATTCTCCAGCAGGTCGAGGTTAACGGGTTCCTTACCCTTGAATCATTGCGTGACCAAACAGCAGCGTCCCTGCCAACGCTGCGCCGTGACGTCAACCAGTTGGCTAAACTCGGCAAAGTGCAACGCTGCCATGGTGGCATTAAGGAACTGCATGGGCACGAGCCTGGAAAATTAGCGGGCAGTAAGTTCGAATACAGCAACACGGTGAACCTAGCTGCAAAGCGAGCGATTGCCAGCTACGCCGCAAGCTTGGTTGAAGAAGGTGAATCCATCATTATTAATGGTGGCAGCACAACATTTCAGATGGTCCACTATTTAAAAAAGATCAAGCTGGATGTGTTAACCAACTCGCTAGTTGTGGCGAACTTCTTGTTCGAATTCAGCGTGTCAAGATTGCATATTCCAGGAGGGGAAATCTACCGCGACCAGCATTTGATCCTCAGTCCGTTTGAAGACGACACCATACGCAACTTCCATGCCTCCAAAATGTTCGTTGGTGCTCAAGCAGTGCGTAAATCTGGTGCGTTAGAAGTGGATCCCAGACTGATTCAGTCTGAGAAAAAACTCATGGCTCAAGCAGAACAACTGGTGCTTTGTGTGGACTCTAGCAAATTTGATAAACCCGGTGCTCTGATACTTGCCGAACTTGAAGCATTTGATCTGATCATTACTGACAACGGGCTGAGCGCAGAAGCGCACTCCTGGCTGCAAGACTCAGACGTGGAATTGAAAGTGGTTTCTGTTGACGAAACCCTATAGTTAACGTGCGGCGACGTATGGGTCGATGATCATTTAACGCCAAGCTTCTTTTGTCGGTCGATTCTGCCACGGTAGACAAACTATGAGCGCCCCCTTACATCCTATCGAGCAGATCGAGTCTTTGATTAAGTCGTCGATCAGTCATGTGCGGGGTGCAATTGAACTCAAAATGTGGCCGGCCAACGCGGGTGTTCAGGTAGGCGGCATTTGCAGTGCACGCCAGGGTGATTTTGTGATTATGGGTGTAGGGGAAAGTTACATAGATACTTAACTTGGGTAGTGCCTTGCGCCAGAAAGCAATCCATGCGAAACTGCTTACCGAACGGACGGTCTATTAGTGGAGTGATTGTGGCAAGTATTGTTAGGGAGTTGAGTATTCATGATGAATTGATCGGGCGAGCCCGAGAATTAGCTCCGCAAATTGCTCGCAAGGCAAAATCGGTTGAGCTGAGGCGAGCGCCCGATCCGGAAATACTTCAAGCCTTGATCGATGCTGAATTCATGGAAATGCTTGTTCCCAAGCGTTGGGGAGGGCACGAGGCAAGTTTGCAGACACACCTCGAGGTGGTGAGAACGATCAGCGAAGCCTGCATGTCCACTGGTTGGATTGCGGCATTTTATATTGGCCACAATTTCCTAGCGACACGAATGCCGGAACGGTTGCAGAAAGAAATTTTTGCAGATCGCCCTTACAGCCTGATACCGATTGCAAATGGCCCTACCATTACGGCAGAAGAAGTGGATGGCGGCTGGGTGCTGAATGGCGAGGCCCCCTGGGCATCGGGAATCATGGATGCTGAGTGGGTATTTGTATACGGAAAGGTTGTGGGTGGTGGACCGCGCACGTTTGCCCTGCCAGTGTCCGATGTTGGGATAGATGATGTTTGGTACTACGCTGGGATGGGCGGTACGGGTAGTAATACGATTGTCATCAGAGATCAGTTTGTTCCAACGTATCGGTCTGTCACTACCAAGGACTGGGTAAATGGTCGTATTGCCGCAGAGCTGTACGAAAATCCAATCTTCAGTACTCCACTGATGGCTTTTATTCTGTGTGAGGTGATGCCAGTGTACTGCGGAGGATTGCGTGGCGCTGCGAATGCCTTTGAACAGATTGTGCGAACGCGAATTGCTACGTTTTCCAAGTCTAAGATGAGCGAGACTTCAAACGGGCACATCCAACTGGGTAATGCCTTGACCAATGCTATGGCTGCCGAGCGACTGGTTCGCGATTTGGTCATGCAAGTGGAACAAGGAATTGAACACAACAACATCGACATTTCCAAACGTGTGACGCTCAAGGCGCTATCCGCGTTTGTCGTGGAGCATTGTCGGCGCTCAATCAATGAAATGGCACATAATGCTGGCTCCTCCAATTACCACCTAGATTCCCCGATCCAGCGTTTCTTTCGCGATATCAACATGCTTTCTACCCATGTGTTCTGCGAATGGAATATCAGCCGGGAGTTGATGGGTCGCGATTGTCTTGGGTTGGAACCCAATCATCCCATCGTGTAAATATAATTTAGTAAAGAGGTAGCGTAATGAAGTCTTACCCTACGGAGCGCATCCCTATCTTGATCAAGTTTGAAGAGAAGGCCGCGTTTAAGGATACCTACGCCGGTGAAATCGGTGTTGTTACTCTTACGGCTCATCTGATTCGCCCAGTGGGTAAACCCTCTAAAACGGTTGCAGTGTTCATGCACCCATCAGCTAGCGGAGCCTACCTACCATTGGTGATTGCACTGGCTAAGGCTGGCGTACATACAATGTGGTGCGAAAGCCGGTATCGGGGTTCTGATGTTGCTCTGATCATGGAAAAGGTGGTGATTGATCTGGGTAATGGCATCAAAGAACTCAAGACACGCCTGGGCTATGAAACTATTGTGCTTGGTGGTTGGAGTGGAGGAGGCTCTCTGTCTCTCTTCTTTCAAGCTGAGGCTGAGAATCCGACCCTCACTGAAACGCCAGCAGGGGAGCCGCCGGACTTGACAATCCAGGAGTTGGTCCCAGCAGACGGCATCATGCTGATCGCTGCTCACGTCGCGAGACATCGCACTTTCACCGAATGGATAGACCCATCCATCACTGACGAAAGTATGCCTCAAGAGAGAGATCCTGAACTCAATATCTTCAACCCCGACAATACCAACCAGCCGCCTTATACCGAAGAATTTCTGGCTCGCTTTAGGGCTGCGCAGATCACGCGCAACCGTAGAATTACCTCTTTTGTTAGAGACAAACTGGACGAGTACCGGGCCAATGGTGAGTTACATCGGGAATACTCATTTGTAGTCCACGGCACCATGGCAGATCCGCGTTGGTTGGACCCGACAATTGACCCGAACGGACGTAAATCTAATTGGTGTTTTCTGGGTGATCCAAAAATTGTGAATGACAGTCCGATTGGGGTTGGACGATACAGTTCTCTGCGTAGTTGGTTATCGCAATGGAGCTATGACGACGCTAACGGTGATGGCTTAGCTTCTGCGGGGCGGATTACCGTGCCGGTCTTGGTATTAGGTAATACGGCAGATGACGGCATAACCCCCAGCCACACGAAGGCACTCTATGAAGCTGTTACACACGATGACAAGGAATTGCACTGGATTCAGGGCGCGAATCATTACTATTTTGGCCAACCTGAAAAATCGGCTGAAGCAGCGGCTCTTTGTAAGGATTGGATGCAGAAGAAGGGTTTCCTAAACTGAGTTTTTATTCGTCTCTAAAGTATTACAACTGACTAAGATGCCATGGTGGATCATCAGGATCTGCCGGCCCGTGAAGGTGGAAAAATGAAGGTGGAAAAATGAACTTGAAAGCAAACCAGCACCCTCTTTTGACAAGCGGCTTGAAACAGATAGGCAATGTACATCATGTGGCCTACCGTTGCCGAGATGCTGAGCAGACTCGTTGGTTTTATGAGGAGATCTTAGGACTTCCCCTTGCTGCGGCCTTGGTGTTTGACCACATTCCAGGTTTCGGCGGCAATTTGGGTGAGCCTGCGAAAGAGGAGTATATGCATCTCTTTTTCGAACTGGGTGATGGTAATTTTATAGCTTTCTTCGATCATCCAGATACGGCGATGGAGTCCGGATTCGAGCGTAAACACAGCTTTGATATGCACCTTGCGCTGGAGGTGGAAAGCCATGAAGCCATGCTCGTCTGGCAGGAACATATTAGTCGGTCAGGGAAAACCAGTCTTGGCCCGGTTGATCATGGTTTCATTCAATCAATATATATGTACGACCCCAATGGTATCCAAGTCGAGATTACCTGCAAGACGCCAGAGTGCGAGCGAATTCTTGCTGCAGACGCGAGCCAGGCAAGCGACAAAATGATTGCGTGGACGCAGAAAACACGAGCGCAGAAGATTAAGAAATTCGGCCAGGAAGTGATCGACAAACGTGGTCGCTAGACCTCCTCATTGATCTGTAATACACAAGAGAATCTCGGAGATGGCGCATGAATAGCGTAGTGAAGAATTTAGCAACGCTCCTTTTTCTATTTGCCAGCATGAATGTAATTGCTGCTTCTCAAACGGAGGCGAACAAACAGACGGTCATTGATTATTTCCGAACTGCATTGGATGAGAAAAACCCAGACAAAGCAGCTGAGTTGTATGGAGGAGAATACTATGTCCAACATAATCCTCTAGTTCGTGATGGCTGGGATGGGTTTAGGAGTTATATCAGAAATTATGTAAAGTTATATCCAGACATGAAAGTGCGAATTGTACGCCTTATTGCTGAAGGAGATTTCGTGGTGGCCCATGTACATACCACTCTTTCCAAGCAAGATACACGTGGTGTGGCTGCGATTGATATATTTCGTCTAGAGCAAGGGAAAATTGTTGAACATTGGGATGTCATACAGCCGATTCCAGAGGAAAGCGAAAATCCCAATAGTATGTTTTGATCGATCATATGAAACGAAAAGTTACAATTGTTGAAGTAGGTATGCGTGATGGCCTCCAGTCTGTGGAATCCTTCATCCCCACGGCTACCAAGCTGAGCTTTCTGAAAAATCTCTACGCTGCCGGCGTACGTCGCATCGAGGTAACTTCAGTCGTTAGCAAGACAGCCGTGCCGCAACTTGCCGATGCAGCAGAAATTATCAAGGTCAGCAATAGTTTCAATAATCTTGATGCACAAGTGTTAGTCCCAAAGGTAAATCATGCAGAAGTTGCTTTGCAGGCAGGAGCCAAACATTTAGCGTTTGTCGTGTCGGTATCAGGTGAGCACAACCAGAGTAACGTGCGGCAGTCCCCCTCACAATCCGTTGCCGAGTACGCAAAGATTGTGTCTATATTACCTCAAGGGATTAAGTTGCGATTGAATTTGGCAACGGCGTTTGATTGTCCCTTCACCGGACCGGTCTCGGTAGAGAAAACCTTGGCCATTTTGGATGATCTAATACCCCTCGCAGCCGATTCGGAAATTGCCCTGTGCGATACCACAGGTCGCGTTACACCAGATCACGTAGACCAATTATACCGTGCGGTTCAGCAACGATATCCGGCAATAGATAAGTGGGCCTTCCATGGCCATGACACCTATGGTCTGGGTTTGGCTAACGTCTACTCAGCTTGGAAGGCTGGGGTGAATATTTTTGACGCTTCCTTTGCTGGGTTGGGTGGTTGCCCTTTCGCGCCGGGTACCACAGGAAATGTTGCCACAGAAGACGTCCTATACATGTTTGAACAGATGCGCGTATGTACCGAGATTGATCTAGATGCCTTTATGAAAGTGTCCAAGCAGGCTCGCGCCTTACCTGGTGCACAGACAGGTGGAAGGGTGCAACTGGCATTGGAGCGAGCGTGTTTAACGAGTTAGATAACGACCGTTCGGTTGTTTGTAACATTCAACTGTAATACACTTTAGCGCGAAACGCAGCTGAACTATCTCCGGGTGAGTTGTTCCTGATACCGGGGCGACAGCTGCGCAAAGAGAATAGATGAAATATAGAAGAGAATAGATGAAGTGAGGGAAATAGGAGATGAGGGTCAGCATGTGAGCCGCAACTATCCATGGATTTCTGTCACCACAATCGGTGACATGCTCGATCGGAGTGCCGAGGAGAAGCCGAAACATGAGGCAGTCGTCTACCCTGATATCCGCTACACCTATAAACAATTGGCTGAAGAGGCAGCACAATATTCCCGGGGTCTACTGTATCTCGGAGTCCAGCCTGGCGACCGTGTTGGGTATTTTATGCACGAGAATGCGAGTATGTCCCCCATTCTATTTGCGGTAGCGAAGATAGGTGCTGTTCTTGTGCCTGTTAATGGTCGATTCAAAATACATGAACTGAAGCAGGTTGTTGTCAACTCCGGAATCCAAGTACTGTTTACCTCCCGCTCCAAGGATGGAACCGACTATGCCGGCCTCCTGAGTTCATGTTTTCCAGAACTGGCTAAAGCAAACGCCTCGGAATTGAGCCTTGCGGATGCACCTGAGTTAAAAGCGATTGTCTACTTGGGCGGAGGAGAAGTCGAAGCTGGAATGCTGCGAGAAGCGCAGTTTCATGACGGCGCTGAACTTATAACAACGGAAAGAGTTGAGGCCCGACAGCAGGCAGTGCGCGTCCGCGATACAGCAATGCTCGTCAATACTTCCGGGACGACAGCGGCCCCAAAGGGAGCCATGATCACTCACGAAAGTTTCAGTCGCACTGTGCAGGAAGTTATTGCGGACCGGCTGGAAGTGACAGGAAATAGCAAGGTTTGGACCATGCTGCCCCTATCGCATATGGGCGGGTTGGCGTTTATGGTCGGTTCCGTATGTGCTGGGGCAACATTTGTTCATCCTGGCTATTTCGACCCAGCAGTTTCACTTGAGCAGCTTCGGCAGGAGTCTTGTACTCATGCTATTCCAGGTTTCGATCAGTTCTGGAAACAGATTGTAATGCACGCAGATTGCAGGCAAGACCATTTCGATTCTTTGGAGCTGGTTCTTGCAGTTGGAGTAGAAGAAAGCCTGCGACAACTCCAAGAGCAAACGCCACACGCGCCTTTGGTAACCAATACTGGGATGACAGAGACTGGATTCATTGCAGTCTCCTCGCCTAGGGATACGCTGGAGTTGAGGATGACCGCCGGCGGTCTACCGTTTCGCGGCGTTGAGTGCGAAATTCACGATCCCGATACCGGTGAGTTACTCCCATGGGGTGGTGTTGGCGAGCTCTGGTTTCGCGGACCATGCCAGTTTGAGGGATACTTTCGCGACCCAGAAACGAATATCGAGGTATTTGATAAACGGGGATTCTTTAAAACAGGAGACCTCGTGCGCATCAGGAAAGACGGACGCATAAACTTCGTCAGCCGTCTTAAGGATATGCTCAAAGTAGGCGGCGAAAATGTAGCAGCTGCAGAAGTCGAAGGGTTTCTGTTGACACATCCGGCCGTATTTTTAGCACAGGTTGTCGCCGCACCGGATGAGCAATACGGAGAGGTTCCAGCAGCTTATATCCAACTGAAACCGAGCACTACTTCTACCGAGGCTGAGATCATAGAATTCTGCGTAGGGCAAATCGCTAAATTTCGTGTTCCGCGATATGTGCGTTTTGTCGACGAGTGGCCCATGTCTGGTACCAAAATTAAGAAATATGTGTTGCGGACAAAGATTGCTGAAGAGTTGTTGGCCACTTGAAGAGCTATTCGATCGAGCAATGGAATTAGACTGTTAGTGTTTGACAAGTTCGGAATTCCGGGTTCCTACTTGAGTTTTTTATTGTTTCTGAACAGGAATTTGGAATGAACAAAGTCCTCCATATCGAAGCTAGCCCGCGTGGGAGTGACTCTGGCTCTTCCCAATTGGCTTGCTGGTTTCTCTCTGCATACAGTCAAGCCAACCCGCAAGACGCGATTGTGAAACTGAACGTTTTTGAAACCGAACTCCCTCCATTTGATGCGGACGCAGCGCACACAAAATTTGCCCCAATATTTAGGGAAGATGTGAGCGAATCACAGGCAGCAATGTGGCAAGCAGTACGAGAAATGATTAATTCATTCGACGCCAATGACAAAATTGTCGTGTCTTGCCCGATGTGGAACTATTCGATCCCATACCGGTTGAAACACTACTTTGATATTATCGTGCAGCCGATTCTGACATTCGGCTACGACCATGAGCAGAAGATGAATGTTGGGTTATTGAGAAATCGCCCGGTACAACTCTTGTTGACCCGCTCTTCAACGCCTCCCGGTGATTATGCCGATTTTCAGTTGCCCTACCTGCGTTACGTACTCGGCTCCATTGGTATTCGAGATGTCCGAGTTGTTACCGCCTGGCAGACCGCGCAACCAACCGCCAAGGCTCGTTTCGACTATCTGGAATCCTTCCGCAATGAATGCAATAAATTGGGAGCTGCTTTTTAGGCTAAAAAGCTGAATAGGCATCTCTGTGCGAAAGGAGTAAACGTGATATCTGACAAAACCCAAACAACACACCTTGATGCCGTTATCGTCGGGGCTGGATTTGCCGGCATGTACATGTTGCACAAATTGCGAAACCTCGGCTTTAGTGTGCGCGTTCTGGAAGCGGCTCATGACGTCGGCGGAACCTGGTATTGGAACCGTTACCCGGGTGCACGCTGCGACGTGCCAAGCATGGAATATTCCTATAGTTTCTCCGATGAATTGCAGCAGGAATGGAATTGGACCGAAGTAATGGCCGGGCAGCCAGAGATTCTTGAGTACGCTGCTGAGGTTGCAGATCGATTTGCGCTTCGATCCGATATTCAATTTGATACTAAAGTCTCTGATGTGATCTATGACGAAGTAAGCAATCACTGGCGACTTACCACGGATAAAGGAGAGTCGATTAAGGCGCGCTTCTGCATCATGGCAACAGGATGTCTTTCAGTACCAAATATCCCCACGATCGAAGGCGCAGCCAATTTCAAAGGCGCGATCTACCATACTGGCGAATGGCCCCATGAAGGCGTGGATTTTACTGGCGTGACGGTAGGCATTATTGGTACCGGCTCGTCGGGTGTTCAGGCAATTCCTTTGATCGCCGAACAAGCCCAGCAGCTGACCGTATTCCAGCGCACGCCCAACTACACTATGCCGGCACATAACAAACCGCTAACAAATGAATTCCGGCGCGACGCCAAATCGAACTACGCGGAAATTCGACAACGACAACGTGAGTCGCAGGCCGGGATAGTCAGTTATGGCTTTGGTCTTGGCGGTGCAGAAACCGCAAAACCAACAGATTCAATAATGCGAACAACCAAACAACAAAGAATGGTTTTAGTCGACAAAAAGGGATTCCGCGCCATACATCAGTTTATGGATATTGATTCCGATATGAACGCCAATGAGATGGCGTGTGATATGTACAGAGAGCAACTTGGCCGAATCGTGGAAGAACCTAAAACGGCCGAAGGTTTGATGCCGCGGGATTACCCTATCGGTTGCAAACGTCCGGTGATTGACTCTAATTATTACCAGACCTTTAATCGCAGCAACGTAACACTGGTTGACCTGCGTCAGGGTGGAATTGAGAAAATTACCCAAACGGGAATACGGACCGCGCAAGGTCACTTTGAATTTGATGCACTTATCTACGCCACGGGATTTGATGCAATGACGGGTGCGCTGTTACGAATGAATATTCGCGGACGTGATGGTGTGGTGTTGTCAGATACTTGGCAAGCGGGCCCTCGAACTTACCTGGGTTTACAGATAAGTGGGTTCCCTAACCTGTTTACGATAACTGGGCCTGGCAGTCCATCTGTGCTGAGTAATATGATGGTATCCATAGAACAGCATGTAGATTGGATTGGAAATTGCATTAGTCACATGAAGCAAAATCACCTGCAAACAATCGAAGCAACAGAACAAGCAGTAGAGCAGTGGATTGACCATGTCAATGAAGTGGCTGACGGAACTATGTTAACAGCCCCTTCGTGTAATTCTTGGTACCTGGGGGCTAATATTCCAGGTAAACCGAGAATCTTTATGCCGTATGTTGGTGGAGTTGGCGCCTATCGAGAAAAATGCAAAGAAGTGGCCAACAATAACTATGAAGGATTCGAGTTTAGTGGGTTTGGCGACCATTGATTCGTTCCATCGTGCTACTTGCACCGCATTTTTTTGACGTGTCTTGAACCTAAGGTACTCGGCAGCAATTCGTTTTCGAAATTTGAATAAGAGAGCAACGTGAGCATCATTGAATTAGGCATCGGGCTATCTCGTATCGATGACGTCGCCGCGAGCGCACAACACGCGGAATCGTTGGGTTACGACTTTGTGTCCACTGGCGAGCATGTTTTTTTCTATGGCGCCGTCGGCAACGGCATTATCTCCCTAGCTGCCGCTGCCGGTGCTACGACCAGGATTAAGCTTATGAGTACCATTACCCTGGTACCGCTTTATCCAGCAGCGTTATTGGCTAAGTTGGTCGCATCGTTAGATGTGGTGTCCAAGGGTCGTTTCAATTTGGGTGTGGGAGTGGGGGGAGAATTTGCTAAAGAATTCGAAGCTTGTGGGGTCCCGCTGAAAGAGCGTGGTAGTCGGACCAATGAAAGCTTGGAAGTACTGACCCAGCTGTTTAGCCAAGATGATGTCCATTTTGATGGACGCTACACCCAACTACCCGGAGTTCCCCTCGAACCCAAACCCATACAAAAACCGCTACCGATATGGATTTCAGGAAGAAGCGACGCCGCCATGAAACGTTGCGCTCGCTTCGGCACAGGCTGGTTACCCTACATGTATACCCCGGAGAAACTTCACGGCAGTCTAACTAAGATCAACACCATGGCTACGGAATTTGAACGAACTAGCGCGGTCAAACCGGGGCTGTTCATTTTTTTTGCGATACATGAAGACCGCCAAACAGCCATTGATATGGCCATCAGTCGTTTGTCCAAACAATATAACCAAGACTTTACAAAACTCGTGCATAAATATGCCATTGCGGGAAACCCTGACGATTGCATCGCGCGCCTCCGCCAGTACATCGATGCCGGTGCGCAAACGATCATTCTCAACTCTGCCTGCCCAACAGCTCATACAGGCGAAAACGAACGTCTCATGGCACAGATTATTCCAGCGATTAGGGGAGGTCATAGATAATGGTGTTCACTAGGCCGCAACAAGAAGTCAGCTTAAGACTAAACCCCAGAGCCTATTGTATCTGTGGGGGACCGAACTGGGTTAGTGAGAACTTCGATCCGACTAGAAATGGCTGAATAGATATATTCCCGCTATGGCCTCCACGCACTACGAAGATCGGCTTAACTGTTTATTTCGGTGAAAAGATTTGGAAGCAAGAATTCTTTCTGCCGACGATATTGGTTACCATCCGTTCGGTCGGATGAAAGGCTTCATCTCACCCCATTATCCGCCGCGGTGAGTGCAGTTCGATCATCGTTACGTCGGTCTTGGCGTTCAGCGATTTGTCGATTTGATTACCCAAAATGCCATATGCAACGCTGTTATCCGCGCTTTAGAGCGAGAACCCCAGCAAGCATAACTTGTGCCTTAGTCTGGCTTGTGTAAATATGCTAACCGAACGGACGGTTCTTCTAAAAATGTTACGACTACACATACGCAGAAGGTTGGGAGACGAGGAATGAGAAAATGTTGTTATGTAAGCAGGCAGAGTTCGAGAGTGTTGTTAATGGCAACTTTGATGATTGGTGTGACCTGTAGTGCTACTGGTGCGGAGTCGTTTGTCATAGAGGAAATTGTTGTAACAGCACAGAAACGCGCTGAATCTATACAAGACGTTCCGATCGCCATGGATGCCTTTGGGGCCGAAGAGATTCAGAGTCGCCAAATTGTAAGTATCGCCGACCTCGCAGCTGTTTCACCAAGTCTAAGCTTTGGGGAGTTGGCTGCTACAGCGCAGATCAGTATCCGTGGTGTAGGGTTTGGGTTTATAACCGGTTCCGGTGAAAGCAGCGTTGCCGTGCATTCTGATGGGGTCTATATTTCTAGCCCCGGAGCACTACTATTTGCCCAAACTGACCTCGGTGGTCTAGAACTGTTGCGTGGACCACAAGGCACTCTTTGGGGTCGTAACGTTACAGGTGGTGTAATCAATTTTATTTCTCCGACGCCAAGTGATCAGTTGAGCGGTGCAATAAAATTAGGTCGCGGGAATTATCAAGCTCAAGCGATATCCGGCCATGTTAATCTGCCCGTATCCGACGCAGTCAGAACTCGATTTAGCGTTGATTATATGGACAGAGATGACTATATAGAGAATAGCTTCCCAGGTGGTTCTGATTTAGGTGACGTACGGCGTGTCAGCGGTCGATTTGCTATGGATATCGATGCAACGGATAAGCTCACTTTAGAGGTGCGTGTTTTGGCCGGGGAAGACGAGGTTGGAGGACCGTTTCACGATCCTATTGATAACGCGCCACTCACAACACTTCAAGCGATTTTTCTTCCATTTGATTTTGATCCTGATCCGAGGCAAGGCGCAGTAAATGCGGCTATTGGGACGGAATCGGAGATGTTTCTCGGGTCTATCCGTGCCGAGTATGCGCTTAGGGAAAACATCACCCTGACATCTATCACGGGTTATATTGACTTTGAAAACACGATCTCTTTTGATGTGGACAACACCACTATTAACGCGATCTTCACCGACAGGCGCAAGAATATCTCTGAAACCTTTAGCCAGGAATTTAATCTGTCAGGCAATTATAACCGGGGCAGTTGGTTGCTTGGTGCTTATTACTTCAGGGAAGAAAAAGACGTCACCATTCCAGTACTAAATGCTACGCCAGCTTTGCTCCCGATTCCCGGACTCGGATCGTTTGCGGGTTTTGACATCGATATAAAAGAAGACTATGAAACTATTGCCTTTTTCACCGACGCAACGTTTGACTTAACCGAAAAAATGCAAATGTTTGGCGGGCTGCGTTACCTAGACGAGGAGCGTGACGGTTCATATCTACGGGTAGATACCATTGATGATGTCGTTTTTCTTGGAGGAGCAGACGGCGTGCGTTTTACGACGTGTGATGAAGACTACCTTCTCGAAGATGAAAAAATTAGTGGACGTCTGGGTATCAAGTACCAGTGGGCTGAAACGCTAATGACCTACGCTCAGGCATCTACTGGATACAAGAGTGGGGGCTACGCAACTCTCGCGTCGTGCGGTGCGGCTGCTCGTTATGACCCGGAAACGCTGAAGGCTATAGAAGTTGGTTTTAAGTCTTACCTTGTCGATGGCCGATTGCGTTTGAATGGTGCGGCTTTCTTCTACGACTACGCTGACTTACAAGTTGAACAGGTTATAGGTATAGCCGTTCTGGTTGCTAACGGAGATGCAGAGGTTAAAGGACTAGAACTCTCGGCCCTCTACCATATTACCGACGGATTTCAGTTAGAAGCGGGCGTGACATGGCTGGATGCGCAGTACACTGACTTTTTTAGTATTGATACCGCCGGTCCCACTATTGTCCCTGGTGTTCCAGGTCAAGCACTTCAGAACCTTTCTGGCAACCCCCTGCCACGTTCTCCCGAATGGAAAGCGACAATAGGTGTTCAATACGAACGTATAGCCAACAATGGCAGTGTCCTCTTTGCTCGTTTGGACAGCCTATTTAGTACCTCTTATCAAACCAGAGAGTTCGATGAACCTCGTGATGAGCAAGGTAGCTATCAAAATGTGAATTTGATCGCCAGTTATACATCTCCAGATTCTAATTGGACATTATCGCTATGGGGAAAGAATTTGACTGACGAAGAGGTTTTGTTGAGTACTGTTGATACTTCTTTGTTTGCAGGTTCTGGTTTCCAAGGCATTGTCGGCGGCACCTGGAACCTGCCGCGTACTTACGGAGCCGACATTCAGTACAGGTTCTAGTTTTCCGGTATATCTTGTGGGCTGAGATGAGGGGTGAGTTTTTTGACTCGCCACTCCCGCGGTAATGTTTGGCGCCGAAAAATTTGATGCAGGAGACTAGTGTGACAATGACAAATCGCAATATTGGGAACGTTAAAAAACACCTGTTTGTCCTGTTTCCACTCATTTTCCTGGGTAGTTGCGGTGAGTACTCGCCACCAGAGCAACAAGCACAAGTTGTCCGTTATCAAGCCGCGAACGTTACCACGTCTAGATTATTACAAGCGGGTTCAGAGCCCTCTCAATGGATGACGTACGGCGGTACCTTTGAAGAGCAGCGTTACAGTTCGCTGAAGCAAATTACCAAAGACAATATTAGCCAGCTAGGGTTAGTGTGGTATGCGGATTACGAAGGGTATGCGGGCTACGACACCAACTTGCTTGAGGAGGGGACTCCGTTATTTATCGACGGTGTAATTTATGTTTCAACCGCGTGGAGCAAGCTTTACGCCTTTAATGGGAAGACGGGCGAACAATTGTGGCTATACGATCCAGAGGTGCCTGGCGAATGGGCGGAAAACGTTTGTTGTGGTTTGGTGAATCGAGGTATCGCGGCCTACAACGGTAAAATTTACATAGGAACATTGGACGGCCGCTTAGTCGCGGTGGATGCAGACAGTGGCAAAGAGGTTTGGTCTATTGTAACAATCGACAAAAATGCTCGTTACTCCATAACCGGAGCGCCCCAAATCGCAAAAGGACGAGTGTTGATTAGTAACTCCGGTGCGGACTTTGGCGTGCGTGGTTATCTGTCTGCCTATGACGCTGAAACCGGTGAACTTGCCTGGCGTTTTTATACAGTCCCCGGTGACCCCAAAAAAGGTTTCGAAAATGACGCTATGGCGAAGGCTGCTGAAACGTGGAATGGCGAATGGTGGGAGAAAGGAGGTGGTGGAACGGTATGGGACGCCATTGTTTACGATCCAAAAACAAATTTGGTTTACTTCGGTGTTGGTAATGGGTCGCCCTGGAATGCGCAAGAACGCAGTCCCGGCGGAGGTGACAATCTGTTTTTGTCATCCATCGTTGCGCTAAACGCAGATACCGGAGAATACGTCTGGCATTATCAAACAACGCCATGGGAAACCTGGGACTACACCGCTACTCAACCCATCATGATAGTTGATTTGGAAATTGGTGGTAGAGAGCGCCGTGTGGTAGTGCAAGCGCCTAAAAACGGCTTCTTTTATGTGCTTGATGCGGCGACGGGGGAATTAATAAGTGCAGACGCTTATACGGAAATCAATTGGGCGGATGGTATTGATATGGCCACCGGTAGGCCCATGGTGCGCCCCGAAGCGCGTTACAATCTGACAGGAAAACCTTTTAATGCTTTACCGGGGCCTCAGGGTGGCCACAGTTGGCATTCCATGGCATACAGCCCTGAAACGAACTATATCTACATCCCTGTTCAGTACGCCTGGTTTCCCTTTGTTGCTGACCCTAACTACGAGCCGCACGATATGGGTTTCAACCTGGGTATAGATTTAGGCGCAGTTGAGAGTTTTTATCGTGACAATCCAAACGAACCTAATGAATTTATTGCTTACTTAATTGCATGGGATCCGATTGAGAGAAAGGAAGTTTGGCGGTCTGAACGCAATCAGGGTCCTACAGGTGGTGCGCTGACAACAGCGAGTAGTTTGGTTTTTCAAGGAGGCGGTAGCAGTCAGGAATTTCGCGCGTACGACGCTGTAACCGGGGAAAAAGTATGGAGTATGCAAGCACAAACTGGAGTGTTCGCAGCGCCCATCAGTTTTGAACTCGACGGCAACCAATTTATTGCCATCAGCGTTGGCGGTAATCAAGCTGGCGGCTATTTCGTGCCGAATTATTCTAGATTATTGGTATTTGGTTTAGGCGGTACTTTAGCCTTGCCTCCGCTGCAGGAATATACGCAACGACCTCTAAACCCGCCAGTCGCTACGGCTCTTGCAGATGCGGTTGCTGAGGGGCGTGTGCACTATTTTCAATATTGTGGTCGCTGTCATGGCGTTGAGGGTCAATCACCTAACTCGGTGTTTCCTGACCTCACCCGCACACCCATGCTGCATACCCAATGGGGTTTTGACCAGGTAGTGCTGCAGGGTATTCGTTCCAAAAACGGCATGCCGTCGTTTTCGAGTGCTTTGTCAGAAGGGGAATCGGCAGATCTAAGAGCTTATTTGATTGCCCGTGCGAATGAGTTAAAGGGTATGTTAATTAAATGATCTCGGTCAATTAGCGAGGCGAGTCATGGTGTTGGTATTTTCATTTCCGAACAACCCGGTTGGTGATGCTCGAGTACGAGTAGACATTCTCTTTGGGAGGTTGCCATGTTGATGCTGCCGATCAACGGCTACAAAATTGCTGTAACGGACATTGGAGATGGCCCGACCGTGGTGTTCGTGCACGGGACGCCGTCGTGGTCTCACGAGTTCGGCGACGTGATTTCCGCTTTGCCTGACCATCGCTGCGTGGCCGTCGACCACCTGGGGTTCGGATGTTCCGACAAGCCTGCGGAAGCCGATTACAGTATTCGTGGCCACCAGCGCCGCTTCGCGTCAACAATGGACGCCCTCGATATCGAGGCGGCTGTGTTTGTCCTGCATGACTTTGGCACAGCGTTTGCGTTGCCTTGGTTGTTAGACCATCCTGATCGCGTGCGTGGGGTGGTTCTTACCAACACCATTCTGTGGCCCATTACGGGGGTCTTCAAGATGATCCTGGCGTTCTACGCGACAACCTTGGGGCGATGGTTATATCGGCGCTTCAACATTTCCGCCCGCTGGCTACTACCCTTCGCATGGGGGAAACATTCACCCCTCACTCCCGAGATCCATGCTGCTTACCTAAAGCCTTTTTCAACTCCGGAAGATCGTCATGCCACAGCCGCACTCCCTGGCGAGGCCATTAGCGAGACAATCGCCGCGCTTGAACAACGCGCCACCGCGCTAAATCAGTGGCCGCTGCGTGCAGTCTGGGGAATGGCCGATCCCCTAGTCGGATCTGCAGAACTTGCGAAGTGGCGCTCGATCCTGCCTAGCCTTGAGGTCACCGAGGTCGATCGAGCGGGTCATTTTGTAGCGGCTGAGGCACCCGACATAGTCGCCGCTGCCGTGCAGGCATTGGAAGCCGGGGCTACCGGTAAAATTGGTTTACGGGTGAGTTGAAGAAAAAGTAGCGCCCTGCAGACCGCACTCATGTACAACGAAGCTGAGCCCAATCGTGGGAAAGAGAAACGTGAAGGTTCTTTAGTAGGACACGGGTCTTTTTTTGCAATCAGTGAATAAACCAATCTCTGTAGAGTCGGGACTCTGGGTAGCAGTGGCTGCAACTTGGTACTCAGAGGAGACGCCGTCGGTCCTTCTGGTGTCCCTGCTAAAAAACGGCTCGATTGCGGCTATTATGGTGAGTTCTTTAAGTCTCACGAGCGATTTGATCCGGTCGGTCGTGAATGGCTGCAGCAGCCTTTCCAGGCTCATCTCATGTTGGGAAAGACTGGATCTTGTTCACGGACTGGCTTTGGCTTACAATGCTGACCGAACGGACAGTCATTACCTTTTGAATATGATTTCCATGACGTCCCCGACCTGTCGGACCAGATCCGCGAGGCGAGTTAAGTCAATATTGATAAAGGAGAAATCCATGGGGCTTCCAAAGGGCGGGGTTACTCATTCTATAGAGTCACTCACAGAAATCAGCATCGACCTCTTTATGGAACGCGGATATAACGGCACCTCGGTTGGAGAGATCGCCAAGGTGGCAGGAATCACCAAGTCTGCGATCTACCACCACGTTTCCAGTAAAGAAGAGTTACTCAAGATTGCTTTAGGTCGCGCCCTCGACCAGTTGTTTGCCATGCTCGGCGAGCCGGGTGCCTGGGAGGGCAGTCCGCTGCGGCGGCTGGAATATCTAATTAGGCGCCTGGTAGAGACAGAAGTGACTCACTTGCGGGAGATTGCCTTGTTGCAGCGAGTGCGTAATACCACGGAAACAGCCCGCTGGGCTCGGGATAGACTGCGCGAATTTGACCAGCATATCTTGTCATTGATTGTTGACGCTCAGGAAGTAGGAGAGATTCGCAACGATATTGATGCGGTCGCGATTAATCGTCTGGTTTTTGGCATGCTCAACAATATTACCGAGTGGTATCACCCGAAACATGCCATATCCCCAGAAGCCCTAGTCAAAGCGGTAGTGGCGTTAATTAGGGACGGAATTAGCGGTCCACGCGTTTCGCCTGATGAATAAACGACCCGGGCGCCGCCCAGCAATTGTAGCCCCCAGCCAGATTGCTCCGGGGCATTTCCCCGAGTTCGATGGCCTTGGTCTGCTGGAGCGAATTTTGGAGCAGTTTCTTCAGGACTGGCCGAGCCTAACACCGGACGTTATAGACGGTTTGCTTACTCCGCCAACAACCATTAACGGCGCCAACCTGAACACATTCATCTACCAACGCCTGGCTGGAAAACTCGGGATCAGGCCAAAGTTCGCCGAAACATTGAACGCCGGGGCAAGCTACGGGGCCATGGTATCTAGAGCTGTGATGGCTATTGAGGCTGGCATTTGCCGTGCAGTGCTTTGTGTGGGTGTTGGAAAGTTTCCACCGCCCCGCTCAGATGCGGGTTTGGCCATGGCAACTTTAGCGGCGGAACCGGATTTTGAGTTTTGTCATGGGGCCTCTATTCCTGCCATGTACGCCTTGCTCGCTAAACGCTATATACATTTGCATGGCACCACACGTGATCAGCTTAGTGCCGTCGCGGTAAACGCTCGCCAGTGGGCATTGCAGAACCCAGAAGCGTTTATGTATGAGAAGGGGCCTCTTTGTGCAGACGATGTCGTTGCATCACGTCCAATTGCCGAACCGTTTCATAAATTTGATTGTTCCGTCCCCTGTGAAGGGGGTGGGGCTTTTTTGGTCGCTACAGAAGAGGTGGCGAAAGAGCTTACCGATCAGCCGCCGTATGTGGTGGGGCTGAGTGAAGTCCACCATCATTCGCTGGTAAGTGAGATGCGTGAACCCTCAGAAACAGGCATCGCTGAAAGCGGTCGGCAGGCCTTTGGCATGTCAGGTTTGGTGCCGGCTGATATCAATATGGCGCTGCTTTATGATGCGTTTACCATGGTCCCGATCATAGAGGCTGAAGAACTTGGTTTAGCTCCCCGCGGTGGTGGAGGCGAATTGTTCGCAAGTGGAGAGACCGGGCCCGGCGGCGCATTCCCGGTAAATACATTCGGTGGTCTGCTCTCCTTTGGCCATACTGGTGATGCTGCAGGTATATCGTTTTTTGTCGAAGCCGCTCGGCAGGTAATGGGAATTGCCGGCGAGCGACAACTAAGTGGTATCGATAATGTACTAATTCATTCTTATGGCGGCATTATTGCCGACCACATCACGGTGATTCTTAGTAGGGAGCCTTGATGCGCAAGCCTGTACCCACAATCAACGAAATCACTCGGCCTTATTGGGAGGCGGCCCGCGAGAACCGTCTGCTGCTGCAGATTTGTAACGACTGTCAATCGTTGATCCACTACCCGCGCCGGTGGTGTCCACAATGCTGGTCTACTGATTTGGCGCATACGGAGGTGGAAGGGAAAGGCGAAGTGTTAACTTTCACTATTGTTCACCAGGGCCCTGCTGCAGCCTTTACCGTCGACGCATCCTATGTGCTCGCTATTATCACGCTTAACCAAGGCCCGACCCTGCTAAGCAATAT
>JAADHW010000111.1 GCA_013151695.1 Gammaproteobacteria bacterium | reverse complement strand
AGTCATCAGTAGGAAAGTGTTGCACACAACGGTTGTCCCAAAATGCAATCGAGCCGGGTTGCCAGGAAAATCGAATTTGAAAGTTCGGATCATTAATATGTTCGAACAAAAATCTGAGCAGATAATCGCTTTCCTTTTTTGATAAGCCGACAATTTCTCGCGTAAAAATCGAGTTAACAAACAAAGCCTTACGTTTGCTGATTGGATGAGTACGTATAACGGGGTGGATACTCGCTTGGTTTCTAACCTCAGCCTTCTCGCTCTTAATTAGACTGCTATAGATATTTGCGGGTGCGTGTATCGCTTTAAGCTGAAGCAAATGTTCCTGCATGGGTTTCGACAAGGCCTCAAACGCTGCATACATGTTCGAAAAAAGCGTATCACCCCCAACTTTGGGCATTATTTTCATGTACAAAATACTTGCTGCCGGGGGTTCTGCATCACTAGAAACATCAGAATGCCAACCAGCACCAGCAACTCCCTTCGACTTTGCATCCGCATGAATGAGGAGGATCTCCGGATACCCTTTAGGACCAGGAACAGCGGGATGAACATGCAACTCGCCGAAGCGTTGACCAAACCGAATGTGTTGCTCCCGAGTAATGTGCTGGTCCCTAAAGAAGACAACACCCGCACTCACGAGTAGATGTTCAATCTTATCCACTACATCTTGCGATAGTTCATTTGACAAATCGAAGTCCAAAATTTCCACACCACAACGGGGAGAAATTTTTTTGAACACTATCGGTGAAACATCCTCGTTCCAAATTGCTTCCGGCATTATATCTACCTTGTTCGCTATCTTGTTTGTTTTTGACTAATGAATGTCTTGGCTATCAAGTTTCTACGCCAAAATTGGGTGGGGGCACGTATCCACCAATTTGTTCAGTAATCAGACGAGCAAACTCAATCGTTGTGAAATCTCCGTATTCAGCCCCGATGACTTGCAGTCCCATTGGTAGCCCACCTGCTGAGACACCACTGGGGAACGTGGTTGCCGGAAGATATGAAAGCGTCGCTAATGAAGCCCAAAAAACATGTTCCCAATATCCTCTTTTAGTTCCATTGACCATCAGCGTACGTGTCATTAGGTCTTCAGATTGGTCATGCGGAAATGCCATAGTTGAAGACACAGGTGCGATTAGTACATCCCAGTCAGTGAAAAACTCTGCCCATTGCTGGCGAATCTGACCGCGCCGCACATGCCACATAAGCCATTCTGGATGTGATATTGCGGTCGAAGGGTCTGCGGTAATAGCCATCACCAAGTTGCGATAAGTTTCTCGATGCAGCTCCAAGTCTATGGCTGGGCGTTGGGTTATCGAGACTTTTGCACCCGCCGCTTTAAGCAACCCTGCTAAGGATCGGATACGTTCTGATATCTCTTTGTCTACCGGTGCCAGGTCACATTCGGGCCAAAGTGCCACGCGCATTGATTTCAAAGAAGTTGCGTTTGGAGCAGGCATAGATAGCTGCCATGCAGGTGATTCGAACTTATCTGCGCCTGCTAGACAATTGACTGCTAGTGCGAGATCTTCCGCACTGCGCGCGACGGGCCCTACTACTGCCATATCAAGCTCTTGCGCGACATTGGGTGCCCCGGGCGAAGTTTGTGATCGAAACGGGATCACGCCCCAGGTTGGTTTGTGCGCATATACACCACAAAAATGTGCAGGCGTTCGTACTGAGCCACCGAGGTCTGTTCCAAACCCCATGCCTGTCAGCCCTGCAGCAACTGCGACGGCGGAACCACCAGAAGAGCCTCCTGGCGTACGTGATGTGTCCCATGGATTATTCGTTGTGCCATAGACTTCGTTGTAAGTTTGGAAATCACTTACATTTAGGGGCACGTTTGTTTTGCCAAGAACCACACAACCCAGTTCCTTCAAACGCCTCACAACCTCAGCATCGACCGCGGGTACATTTGCTTTTGCTGCAAGATTTCCCCAGGTAGTAGGCAAGCCTTCGACGTCTAAAGATTCTTTGACAGTAATCGGTAGCCCATCCAACGGACTAAGTTCCAGATTCGACGCGCGTCGCTCATCAGATCTTTGCGCTTGCTCAAACGCCCGGTCGAAATCTCTGACCACAACCGCATTTAGCTGTGAATCGTATTGCTTGATCCGGTCAACATAAGTCGAAACCAGTTGTACCGAGGTGATGCTCCCGCTTTTTAGTAACTCGCTGGTCTTGGTTGCTGAAAACATAGCCGCTTGCGACTCCTTATCGAGGCCAGGCCTCTTCTGCGTTAGGTTGGCTATTGCTGGCGCCACAGCCGAGCACAACAAACAGCACGTCAATTCTCGACGCGATAATAATGGCGACAAAAATCACTTCCCTCCAACATCGTTGGTAGTGAATAGAATCTATTAGACAAAAAAATATTAACATAATGTTAATTTCTTAGAAGTGCATAATCAACACCTAGTCGCTGTCAATTAATGCCTCTAATGCAAATCGACATTCGTTAGAGGCCAATACCAACTTGAAGACCGCCAATCGACCCACTCCACATCCCCCCTGGGGCCAGGTTAACGGAAACCTCCGGCAAGCTAAAATTAAGTGGCCGTTATTCGCTGCCCTGTAGTCGGTGGCCAATGCAAGCTCAAACCCTCCTCCCAATGCTGTTACGTTTAGGGCGGCAATTACTGGTTTTGGCGGCGCTTCCAGTCTTTCTAGCGTCGATTGAAGTAAGACTCGCTGCTTCCCGATATAACAATCGTACGCACCAAGCAGTTTTCCTCAGTAATTATCATAATGTCAAATTGTGGGAAGCAGGGGCCAGAGTTATTGGAAGTTGTTCATAGCCTGAGCCGATACGTCACTCGACCGTCACCGCTTGAGACGCAGGCGCAGTCCCTCTGCGTAGATCCGCATACTGCGAACCTTCAGCTCACCATTTCAGCCGGATTGTTCTTAAAACATGACTTTGTAAACCATCGGGAACGTCAAGTGCGGTGGCGGCATCTTTCCAAGTTGAAAATACCGCTAGGGTTCGGTCTAAAATGTGTTTCTCCCGCGAGCGCGGAAGGCCTGCATAGTCGGCGAGATGTTTTATGTCTGCTCGAGTGAAACCCGATGTTTTACCATTGATACTCAGTTGGTGAAAACGGGTAAAATCACTGCCTTGTGCGTGGCATAGATCATATGCGGGCGACAAATCCCAACGTCCTTGCCTGTCCATCATGAACGAGAAGTTTTTAACGTGGTCGTCCTGGTTGCAGCCAACAAGATTGAAAACCGTGCGGCGGAATTGTTCTTCAATGGCAGTTTGTGGCATCTTCAACTGCTTCATGGCCATGAAAATTTGCTCATATGAATAGAGGCCGCTTTCGTAATAGTCATAATGCGCCAGGGCTGCGAGGGTTTGCACAAACTTTTTGGAACCATCCTTGCTTCTGTCAAATCGGCGGGTCATGAAATGATTGTGGTCATTTTCGGAGAAAATCCGGCTTTCCATCATGTCAATGCCGCACTCTTTTGCCATCAGGTAGTAGCTGTATTCAAGCAGGCCATAACCAGAAGGATCGGCGACACCCCAATCGCCACTAAATTCCACGCCGTCAAATTTAATCAGCCAATGTTCAAAGCCCGGCGGCAGGTCGAGTTGGCCTGAGCGAACTTGTCTGTTCCCAGGGTTAAACGCGATGACTGCTTTGGCACGCGCACCGCCAGCAGATGTGCCTACACTTAAGATATCCAACAAGGCGTCATCGCCGCCACTTGCCGTCAATTTTGTGTCGAGAGTTTCCTTGCTGGCGAAGGCTATGGACGCCAATTCGGTCAGTTCTTTGATCTCCAGGCGCTTGTCTTCGGTGATTGGCATAGGTTCAGCAGGTTCAAATTCCAATGCGCCCATGCCCCTCTTACCGACGTAACACAAACGATCAACAGCATTAAAATCGTCTGGTCTGCGGCCAGTTCTGGCTAACCAGACATTGATCAATTTTTGCCCATATCGATCAGGCAGGCTGTCGGCGATAAGTCCTGGCATGCCATGAAATGATCGCGGATGAAGATCCTGAAACTGATAAATATGGCGGGCTGTTAACGGCATCACCAGTGGGGTGATTTCAATACCGTGGGCGACAAAGTCTGGTTCGTACTCGAAGCGGGCGAACCGTTCAGCCTTGTCCATCGAGACATAACCAATAATTGTTCCCCATAGTTTTACTGTGGCTGCCGTCATCGCTCTTCGTCATCCCATATGGAACTGGAGCCATTTTTTTTCCGCCTAGGCTTTTTGACCGGCATAGCCTCAGCCATTGGCGATCTGTATGTTTCCGGTAATAGAGCGTCAATGGCGACAATCATCTGTAAAGATTTCATCAGTTTCAACCACGTCGCCATCTGAGTGTCGTGGCCGGCCTCCAGGCTCCTAAGTGTGGCGACGCCTATCCCAGCGTCCTTGGCCAGCCGGATTTTTGGGTTCTCTCCGGCTCTAGTCATTGATGTAGTTTGACAATACCCAATATGGGTACTACGCCGACTGTAGCGTCAAGACATCCGCGCTCGGATCCACCGACCGTTGCTTCGTCGCGATCTCTGGCAGACGCTTTGTTCACGGCTACTCAACAGCGTCTGCTTGGGTTGCTGTTTGGTCAGTCAAACCGAAGCTTTTTTGTCACCGAGCTAATCGAGCTCGCTAACGTTGGGCGTGGGTCCGTCCAAAGAGAGTTATCAAGACTTGAGCGTAGTGGACTGGTTATCACTGAGCGCCGCGGCACTCAAAAGCATTATCGAGCTAACTCGGAGGCGCCTATATTTGAGGAGCTGTCTTCAATAATGCGTAAGACCGTTGGTGTCGGCGAACAAGTGGGTGCAGCACTGCAGCCGTTAGCAACGCAAATATCGCTTGCCCTAATTTATGGTTCGGTGGCGAAACAGTCAGATTCGGCTGATAGTGACATCGACCTGCTCGTTGTATCCGACGACCTGACCCTCGAAGATCTTTACTCGTGCCTCGCCGATGTCGAGAAACAGCTGGGCAGGCGAATTAGCCCCGCGCTATACACAGCAAGCGAGTTCAACAAGCGACGTACGGACGATAATGTGTTTCTAAAACGTGTATTAGAGGGGCCCATCTCGTTACTTACTGGAGAACTCCATGTCGCGTGAGCAACTGGACAACCTCGTAAAATTTGGGGGCCTCAAAGCTGAGCCTTCTGCGGCTCGACGAGTAATCCTGTGTTATGCCTGGCCGCCTTAATTTCCAAGCGCCGCAAACACGGCTTGCTGGTATGCAACGCGCCGCCCCCACAATTCTGCACTACTAGCAACCGGCCAAGATGACTGGGTTATGATAATAATGCCGTTGTCCAATCCTATCTGTATCGCCTGTCCATGAATACCATATCCCGCTAGCATGTTTGCATCATGATCCTTGTACCACTGGCTCTTATACGAATAATTCATTCCGGGTTCCCAGCCGGTGAACAATTCAGGATCACCACCGGCCTTAATTGTCCGGACCACATTTAAAGGAATTACCTGCTTGTCCCCATAACGACCATCGTTGGAAACTAGGTAGGCAAAACGGCCAACATCGCGCAATGTCATGCTCATTCCCCCTGCCGCTATCTCCTTGCCTTTACTATCCACCATAATTATTGCATCGCGTCGGGCATGTAGATGTTGATAGACTAATTCTTCAAACAACTCGACCCAGGATTTTCCTGTGGCTCGATTCATTATCCAGCCCAGCGTCTCTGTAGTAGCAGACACATACTCCCAGTTTTTCCCATGCTCACCTTCCTGCTTGATGGAAGGTAAATAGTCATACAGCGAGTCAT
>JAADHW010000269.1 GCA_013151695.1 Gammaproteobacteria bacterium | reverse complement strand
GACGAAGAGCGGGAAGATTTTTTGGATGCTCTGGGTATAGAAGAGCCTGGCTTGAATCGTGTCATACGCGCAGGCTACAAACTGTTAGGTTTAGCGCAGTACTTTACCGCTGGTCCAAAGGAAGTTCGCGCTTGGACTATCCCCATTGGCGCCACGGCACCCCAAGCGGCTGGTGTTATCCATACCGATTTCGAAAAAGGGTTTATTCGAGCTGAAGTGGTAGGCTATGACGATTTTGTTGCCAATGGTGGGGAACAAGGCGCAAAAGATGCCGGTCGTTGGCGACTAGAAGGTAAAGACTATCAAGTCGCCGACGGTGACGTGGTGCACTTTCGCTTTAATGTTTAAGGCGGCAGTACCGCTTCCAGGGCTAAAGCGGTGCCGCTTCCAGGGCTAAGCGGTGCCGCTTGACAAAATTAAGCGGAGGCTTTCTTTGCCTCTCTCACTTCTGCGATCACTTCCTCTGCAACGTTTGCCGGGCAAGGTGAATAGTGAGAAAACTCCATTGAGAACTGGCCGCGACCGGAAGTCATTGTGCGCAGGTCACCAATGTATCCAAACATTTCAGCCAAGGGGCAGTCTGCTTTTACGCGTACGCCTGTGGCGCCTGCTTCTTGAGCCTTAATCATACCTCGACGGCGGTTCAAATCACCAATAACATCGCCGACATGATCATCTGGAGTGAACACATCGACTTTCATGACAGGCTCTAAAAGTTGTGGTGCAGCCTTGGGGATCGATTGACGATAAGCAGCGCGAGCTGCCAATTCGTAAGCGATGGCAGATGAATCAACTGGGTGATAGCTGCCGTCGGTTAGCGTTACTTTGACATCGAGCAAGGGGAATCCTGCCAATGTACCTTCTGCCATAGATTGCCCAAATGCCTTTTCAACAGCCGCCCAGTATTCTCGTGGCACATTACCGCCAGAAACTTTAGATTCGAACTCGTATCCTGAACCCACCTCTCCGGGCTCGATGATGTAGTCAATTTTCGCAAATTGTCCCGCACCGCCGGTTTGTTTCTTGTGGGTATATGTGTCGTCCACAAGCTTGGTAATAGTCTCGCGGTATGCGACCTGAGGCCGACCGACTGCAACATCAACACCGTGGGTGCGTCGTAAGATGTCTACCTTGATGTCTAGGTGAAGTTCACCCATACCTTTCATGATGGTCTCGCCCGATTCCTCGTCTGTTACTACGTAAAAAGAAGGATCTTCTTGCACCATTTTTGACAACGCAATACCCATTTTTTCTGCGCCAGCCTTATCTTTAGGAGATACCGCCATGGAAATTACGGGGTCTGGGAAAACCATAGGTTCTAGTGTTGCAGGGTTGTTGGGGTCACACAAAGTGTGGCCCGTCTTGGTATTTTTCATACCCAACAAGGCAATGATGTCCCCGGCTTGGGCTGAGTCTAATTCTATTCGAGAGTCTGCATGCATTTCGACGATGCGGCCGATGCGCTCTGTTTTGCCGGTGAAGGTGTTTAGAACATTGTCGCCTTTCTTCAAGCTACCAGAGTAGATACGGGTAAAGGTCAGTGCACCATAACGGTCATCCATTATTTTGAATGCCAGTGCGCGCAGTGGTGCATCGGCGTCTACGATAGCGGTCTTGCCAGTTTCGTTACCCTCCAGATCGATCTCAGGCTGGGGTTTAACTTCGGTAGGATTAGGCAGGTAATCTATCACTGCATTCAGCACGTTTTGTACGCCCTTGTTCTTGAATGCTGAACCACACAGCGTGGGGAAGAAATCTAAAGCTATGGTGCCTTTGCGAATGCATCGTTTGATATCTTCGATAGATGGCTCTTCACCCTCTAAGTAAGACTCCATCAAATCGTCGTCTTGCTCGATGACAGTTTCAATCAAGATTTCGCGATATTCTTCGACCTTATCCACCATGTCTTCAGGAACGGGTTTGATTTTGAATGCTTCGGGGTCGTTGGAATCGTCCCACACAAAGGCTTCGCGGGTGAGGACGTCTACGACACCGACAAACTCATCTTCTATGCCAATAGGTAAGGTTAAAACTAGGGGGGTTGCTGCAAGAATATCTTTCACCTGCGCGATCACGCGATAAAAATCTGCACCGATTCGATCTAACTTGTTAACAAATATAATGCGCGCCACTTCAGATTCGTTAGCGTAGCGCCAATTAGTTTCTGATTGAGGTTCAACTCCACCAGAACCACAAAACACACCAACACCACCGTCGAGTACTTTAAGGGAGCGATAAACTTCAATGGTGAAATCAACGTGTCCTGGTGTGTCAATGATGTTCAGGCGGTGGTCATCCCAGGTACAGGAGGTGGCTGCTGATTGAATGGTGATGCCACGCTCTTGTTCTTGTTCCATAAAGTCTGTGGTTGCTGCGCCATCGTGCACTTCGCCGATTTTATGAATTTTCCCGGTGAGTTTTAGAATCCGTTCTGTCGTAGTGGTTTTGCCTGCATCTACGTGGGCAAATATTCCGATATTCCGATAGCGCGTTAAGTCAGTCATGTTGGTTCTCAAAATCGTCTAGATCGAGGTTTAAAAAATACGTAACCTTTTGATTAATAAGGGTATTTTTATGAAGTAAAATTCAGGAGCGCGTACCTTACCATTGAACGTGACAAAGCTCACGTGAATTTTGTCGGGCAATGAGAGGCAATCTTTAGATGGCCAAGTCAGCAAAGACAGGTGCATGATCAGAGGCAGTGAGGCCGTCGTGTTTCTTTCTGAAGTCCCGATCAATGGTGACAGTTTTGGTGATGTCCACCACAGGTTGCGTTGCGAGCACAAAGTCTATGCGCAGCCCTTGTTTGCGATGAAAGGCGCCGCCGCGATAGTCCCACCAAGAAAAGGCTTGTTCATCCGGGTTATGGTGTCGGTAGAGGTCAATGAGCCCACTATCCATAACCGCTTGCAATCTTTTACGCTCCTCATCGGTATGGAATATGCCGCCATCAGCTTCATCACCGCGCCAGCTGTCTAGTGCTTGGGGAACAATGTTGAAGTCACCACACAATACCCGTGCGCCTAGATCACTTTGTGACCAGTGCGAAACCAAACTTTCATACCAGCGTAGTTTATTTTCAAAATCGTCGTGCTCGACAGTTTTACCATTCGGGCAATACACAGTGGTGAATTCTAGTTTGCCATCGATATCGGCCGTGATCAGCCGAGATCCCCAGTCATCCTCGCCAGGCAGCCCAGCTTGCCTTAGTTCAAAGGGAAGTTTGCTCAGTATGGCAACACCGTTCCAACTTTTTTGCCCGTGCACTAGGGCCTGGTAACCCAACTCGGCGAAAAACTCATGTGGGAATTGCTCCGTAGGCGTTTTCAATTCTTGTAGCCCAACCACGTCCGGTTGGCGTGCTTCAAGCCATAGGGCCATATAATCTAGGCGGGCCCGAAGTCCGTTGATGTTCCAAGTTGCAATCCGCATTAGTAGCGCCATCCAAGCATGTTCCAGAAATGTAGTACAAGTACAAACAGTACAAATACAGTCGTGACGTAGGTGTAACGAATGCGAGCCCAAATTCCACAGTCTTCTGCGCGCCACACTGGCACCAACAAAAGTAATGCAACAAAAGTACACACGCTAGCCAATACGGCCAGCAGTAGCGCAAAGGTCGTGCCGGATGGGGGGAAATCGAATATCAGGCGGTCTATGTCGGTGCCGAGCATGGCCGCAGCCAAAGCCATCGCGAACAATAAATTGAAAGTTGCGGCCGCAGTGATACTGCGGCGTGCGTTTTTAGCGGCACCACTCAGGCTTTGCTGCCTATTCCGAGTCGTGTTTATGATCACAAACAAAGAGGCCAACAATGTAAGGAGTATTATCGCTTGATGACTGGACGCTCGTTCCGAGAAAGATAGTTTATCCATGACCATGGTGGGTAATGACGCCATGAAACCATGTTCAACCTCACCCGCATCGTTGACTTCGAATACCAATCTTCCCTGTCGGCCAACTTGGTCGAACACGAAAGGCTCAACCTCAACAAACTTGCCGCCTATGTTGGGTACAGGAAGTTCAATGGCGCCGCCCCCAGCGGGGACGATAGTCAAATCACCCGCCAAGCCAGCAATGGCTTCAAGGCGAGTATGCGAGCGACGATTGAGTCGATATGCACCGACAATCTTGGCGATGCGTGCAGCGCTGCCAGGTAAAGTAAGAGGTGGCATAGTGGGGTGTTGGAGCATCTCAAGCGGGTAGAAGTAGTCGATGATTCCGTTGACGATAGCACTGCGTGCTTGGCCACCGTCTGCGGCGTTAAATGAAAGATAAAAGCCAAAATTATTGTCGGGGTCAATCAGCAGTTGTGAGTGAAATACGACGGTGGCACCTGCATGACCGATGAATCGATTGGCGTTGCGACGGGTTTCGTAAAAGCCATGGGCCATCGCAGAAACTTTTTCGTGATGGGAAAACAAGTTGCTGTGCATGAGGCGGGTTGTTTCGGGCTGGAGTATTTGAGCGCCGGCGTAGCTGCCGTGGTTAAGATGGGCCAGCATGAACACTGCCATGTCATTGGCGCTGGCAGACAATGCACCGGCGGGACCAAAATTTTTGATGTACTCAAAGCCAAAGGGTTCTAGCGCACCTTGTTTTTCGATATAACCGATAGACATGTCGGCTAGCAAATGTGCAGGTAGTGGCTCATCGAAAGTTGAATGCTGCATATTCAGGGGTGTGAATATATTTTCCTGCACATAGTCTTCGAATGACATTCCTGAAACGTTTGCCACCACCAGACCCGCCAACGCGGTGGCCCAGTTTGAGTAAGAAGAGTAAGTGCCTGGTGCGCGAACTTGGGTGGGGATATGGGTCGCCAAGGCTTGGGCAAGGGAAGTGATCTCGCTGGGTGCGTCAACAAACAGAAAGCCAGCAGCGCCATCTTCTAGTCCTGGCGCGTGGGTCATGATGTGGGTCAAAGTGAGCGGGGTATTAAACTCATTGGGAATATCGAATTGCTGCACATATTTCGATACGTCTTCATGCAGACTGATCTTGCCTTGCTCCACCAACTGCATGACAGCTGTCCAGGTGAAAAGCTTGGAAACCGAACCCGGCCGAAATAGGTGCCGGGCAGGATCAACTGGCTCATGGGTGGCAAGATCTGCATGGCCGTAACCCTTAGTGAGCGTAATTTCACCATCTCGGACCAAGGCAAAGGACATGCCAGCCAGTTTGTAGTCGCTGAATTGAGCAGACACCAGCCCATCTAAGTAGGCTTCGAAATGATCATCCGTAGAGTTTGTGGCTTCTGCCAGGCTCCCCTGGCCTATTGCCACCAGCAATGTGAGGGCAATTGCCCACCGCAAAGGTTGCGCGACTAGCTGCATACGATTCCCCAAACTTTGATCGCAGCATGGTAGCGGGAATAGCTCTGAGAAGTAAGTTTAGGGGTGGTCTGATTATGAAGCCATGGCTGCGTCGCTGGGTAGTCGAAAGTCTTGCGCGCCTGGAATATAGGTCGCGACATTCGGTACTGGATTAACAAACATGCAAAAGTCTCGCAAGCCTTCGTCTTCTGCTTCTGAGTTGATGACAGCGCCAATTTTTTGCGCCGTGGCTTCGTCGGTTATACAACGCAGCATGCCGTATTCTTCATTGATTCTTGCGCCAGAGATCAAACAGTCCTGGTCGGGTGCGGTAAAGCGCGTGAAGTTAACATTTACACCCGGCGCACCGGCGTCCAACATAATGTCCATCAGTTGTTCGTGTTTGTCACGACAAACCAAGGCAGACAGAGCCACTTGATTCTCTAACGTGGGCGCTTTGTATTGCGCAGTCACGCCGACGCCACTCCC
>JAADHW010000335.1 GCA_013151695.1 Gammaproteobacteria bacterium | reverse complement strand
GATCGATTTGATGATTTTGAAGTTTCGTTAACCATTGCTTGCACTACCATCAGCCAACCTATGGATGGCGCAATTACCGTTGATGGCGGTTTTAAATCAATGGCTTCAGATACGGTTTTTCCAGTGCCCTACGATCTGGCGGCGACAAAATTTAGATTTGCTGGTGACGAACATGGTGTGTTGATTAGTAAAGAGTCTATGCAGAGTGTCACATTAGGCCAGGTGATCCAGCTTGTTACACCCCATTGCGATCCCACGGTAAACTTACATGATTACTATTGGGTGCAAGAAGAAGATGGGTTGATTCATAGCTGTTGGCCGGTTTCGGCACGTGGTTGTACGTGGTAAATGCGCCTTCCCTAACAACATAGAACAACAAAGCGGGTAGCGATAAAGGAGCGCCTAGTGTTAGAAATTATTCAATCAGGTGGTTGGCTGATGGTGCCAATCCTTTTGTGTAGTGTGGTTGCGGCCGCAATAAGTGTAGAAAGACTGTGGTCTTTGCAGCGTTCGCGAATATTGCCTAAAAATTTGCTTGCTCAGACCTGGACTGTTTTAAAGCAAGAGGGCTTTGACCAACAAAAGACACGAGACCTGCGCATGGGTTCTTCGTTGGGCCAAGTGTTGGGAGCTGGAATTTCAAATGCCAAACGTGGCAGAGAAATCATGAAAGAAGCGATGGAAGAAGCCACCGTGCAAATAAATCATGATCTCGAACGTTATCTGACGGCGTTGGGGATCATCTCTTCTATCGCGCCTCTGTTGGGATTGTTAGGAACAGTAGTGGGCATGATCGACGTGTTCAATTCACTGATGAGAGAAGGTGCCGGTAATGCTGGAGTGTTAGCAGGTGGTATATCTACCGCTTTAATTACCACAGCGGCAGGTTTGTCGGTAGCCATTCCAGCACTGATGTTTCACAGATTTTTTCTGCGCAGGGTGGACGAACTCATCGTTGAAGTGGAACACGAGAGCAGTAAGCTAGTTGATATGGTACATGGGCACGATATCGATGGTGTTCAAGTTGATTAGCCCCCACGCACTAGCTGCGAGCAGAGAGTAGCAGCAATATGGCTAAACGACGAAGAGGCAGGCATGAAGCCACCGTTGAACTAACACCGCTCATCGACGTTGTGTTTTTGCTACTCATTTTTTTTATGGTGTCTACAACGTTTGTGCGAGAAACCCAGCTAAAAATCAACTTGCCAGAAGCGAGCGGTGAGGTTCAAGAAGTTGACAAGAGTACAATTGAGATCACCATCAGCAGGCAGGGAGACTACTCTGTTAACAATCGGATGTTGGTAAATTCTGAAAAACGTACCTTAGTAAGAGCTCTGCAAGAGGCTCAGCAGTTGCAAGACCCATCACAAGTGTCCCCGCGAGTGGTGATTACTGCAGATGCGCTCGCAGCGCACCAAGTTGTTGTACGTGCGATGGATGCTGCGGGAACTGTCGGTTTGGTGCGTATTAGCATTACGACCAAGCAACCCGATGAAGAAGAGTAAGTAGGCGCATTCTTCCTGATGGCCACTAACGATTGGAGTACTTACAAGCGGTTACTGCGTTATGTAGTGCCGTATTGGTATCTATTTCTTGTCTCGATTCTCGGTTTCTTAGCAGCGGCAGGAGCTGAAGCTTACTTTGGCTATGCATTTGGTCAGTTGATAGATCATTGGGAGGACTCTGCGGTTCGGGCATCGGCTGTGATTCCTATAATGATGTTTGCTGCTGCGTTAGTGCGGGGGGTTGGCTCTGTATTAGGTGAGATCCTAATTTCCAGTGTCTCATTCAATGTCGTCCATAACATTCGCGAGCAGCTATTTGGTCAGCTGTTACGCCTGCCTAATTCATTCTTCGATAAGACCGCGCATGGCCATCTTGTATCTCGAATAACGTTTACCGTTGCTCAATTGCGCGACACGGGTACCGATGCACTTCGAGCAATTATTCAAGATGGGTTTAAAGTCATTGTGTTTCTCGGCGCGATGATTTGGCTCGATTGGAAACTGACACTCATTTTTATCGGCACCGTTCCGGTTTTAGCCATAGTGGTGGTGTTCGCGAGTAGTCGGTTTCGACGCATTAGCCAGCGGATTCAAAATTCTATGGGCGACGTGACCCATGTTGTTTCGGAAAGTGTATCAGGATACCGCGTTGTCAAAACGTTTGGTGGGGAAAAGTACGAAACGGGTCGATTTAGTCGATTCAATCGTATTAATCGTCAGCAGAACTTGAAGATGGTTGTCACCAAGGTGATGAGTGCTCAACTCAACGAGACGCTGATTGCACTGGCGTTGTGCTTGTTAATATTTCTGCTGTACGACACCGCGCAAACCATGACCAGTGGGCAGGCTGTTGCCTTCCTAAGTTGGGCTGGCATGCTTGGCAGGCCGATCCGAAGGTTATCTGAGGTCAATGCGAAGTTACAGCGGGGCTTGGCGGCGGCAGACGACGTCTTCGCACAGCTTGATGAATCTATTGAAGTTGATAATGGAACCAAAGAACTGTTAGTGGAAGGCGGAGAGCTTGTATTTGACAATGTTTCTTTTAGTTATGCGTCTGGTAGTTATACATCTGGCGCGGACCAAACATCGGATAAATCAAAGCAGGTCCTGAAAAACATCACCCTGCGTATTGCGGCAGGTAAAACAATTGCCGTGGTTGGGCGAAGTGGAAGCGGCAAAACAACACTAGCTTCACTCATCCCGCGTTTTTATGACATAGCCCAAGGTAAAATTTTGATTGATGGTACAGATACCCGGGAGTTTACCCTAGGCTCGCTGCGCCATCAGATTGCCCTGGTATCGCAACAGGTCACTCTGTTTAACGACACGCTCAGAAACAATATTGCGTATGGAGACTTAGCTGATGCGTCCGACGAAGCTATAGAACAAGCAATCGAACGGGCTCACGCAAGCGAATTTATTAATGCGTTGCCGGACGGGCTAGAAACAATAGTTGGAGATGATGGTGTTCTCTTGTCTGGCGGACAACGTCAACGTGTAGCCATTGCACGAGCCCTGTTGAAGAATGCCCCCATTCTTATACTGGATGAAGCTACTTCTGCTTTAGATAACGAATCAGAGCGAAATATCCAAGCAGCACTAGAAGAAGTGATGCGCGATCGCACAACTTTGGTCATCGCCCACCGACTTTCTACCGTTGAAGCTGCAGACCAAATTATCGTGCTTAAAGACGGAGAGGTGGTTGAACAGGGTAAACATGGTGAATTGATAGAAACCGGAGGGCACTATGCAGAACTGTATAATGCACAATTCCAAGATTCCCCCAATACTACAGCGAACCTAGCACCCGTGAAAACTAAAAGAGCGCGCCCGCGAGTCTTTCCGTCCTCCGAGTCCTTTGAAAAATCTGCTTTGGGTTTGACCCGTGCATGGTATCAAAGTTCTTGGTGGCTTCATTTGTTACGACCTTTTAGTTGGATATACAATTGGGGTCGGAAGCGTCAAGAGAGCCCCTATCTAACTGGCAAAAAGACACCTTCTCGAACCAGCCTGCCGGTGATTGTGGTAGGTAATATTACCGTGGGTGGTACTGGGAAAACGCCTTTGGTCGGTTGGTTGGTGAATGAATTGCGCGATCTCGGATTTTCACCAGGCGTGGTTTTAAGAGGTTATGGAGGCACTCTGAGTAAAACTGGAACTTTGGTTCCAAGTGGTGCTGATCCAGAGCGATACAGTGATGAAGGCGTACAGCTAAGGGACCGTCTAGGTTGCTCGGTAGTGATTTGTGCGAATCGTGTGAAGGCGCTAAAAATTCTTGAAACTCAAGCCTGTGACATTGCGATTTCAGACGACGGTTTGCAACACTATGCAATGGCAAGAGATATTGAAATCGCGGTGGTTGATGGTTCGAGGGGTGTTGGAAACGGTTTGTTAATTCCGGCAGGTCCATTAAGAGAACCGCTTGAAAGGCTGAATCGGGTAGATTGGGTGGTTGCCAATGGTGAAGCCAGCAACTTGTGTGATAACGAGAGTATCATGACCATGCTTGCAGATGGATTCTACAATCTGCAGACTGGTGAATATCGTGATTGCGAGCAATTTGCGCAGGACTACGTCGAGGTTCACGCTGTTTGTGGCATTGGTAATCCGAGTCGGTTTTTTGCCACTCTGCAAAGGCTGGATATTAATACCATCAAGCATGTCTACAAAGACCACCACGACTTTACGGGTGATGAAGTATTGTTTAGTGATGGTGTCTGCGTTGTGTGTACCGAAAAAGATGCCGCCAAGCTAAAACACATTGAGCAAGATTATTCTAACGTGTGGTTTATGCGGATATCGGTAAGCTTGTCCAAAGATGGTAGACGAAGGTTAGAAGAGTTGCTCGCAGCTACGGCGATAACACCGCAACGTGCGATGCTGGAGCGATAGCCGATGGCGGTTCATATTGTCATCCCTGCACGTTATGCATCTACTCGCCTGCCTGAAAAACCACTAGTAGACATCGATGGCCAGCCAATGTTGGTGAGGGTCATGGCTCAAGCGAGCCGGGCAAGTGCAGATACGATAGTTGCTGCAGTTGACCATGAAGACGTTTTCAACGTAGTAACATCTGCTGGATACCAAGCACTTTTGACGCGATTAGATCATCAGTCTGGGTCAGACCGAGTGATGGAGGTTGTTGAATTTCGGGCATGGTCTGAGGATGATATTGTGGTGAATGTTCAGGGGGACGAACCCCTCATTCCGCCCGAAGTCATCGATTGCTTGGCTAACGTGTTACTCGACGATAGCAGCGTTCATATGGCAACAGTGTGTGAACCTATTCTCAACGAGAGAGATTACTTCAATCCGAACACGGTCAAAGTCGTAAGGAACAAATCTCTGGATGCGATCTATTTTTCGCGGGCACCTATTCCTTATGTTCGTGACAGTGTAGTTAATGGCGTTGCATTAGCAGGGGGCAGCTTGACCGTTCCTGTCGCTGAGTTACCAGTGTTTCGTCATGTCGGAATATACGCCTATCGGGTGGCCGCGCTGCGATCGTTTACCGCGATGTGTGGCTCTCAACTAGAGCAGATTGAAGCGCTTGAACAACTGCGTTGGCTAGAGGCAGGAAATCGTATAAGGGTAATTGATAGTCCAATGCCCGTGCCCGGCGGAGTAGATACTCCGCAAGATCTGGCACGGGTGATCGATATCGTTCGATCCAGGAAAGCTATTTAGGCGACATACGAATGCCACCATCTAGGCGTACTGTTTCACCGTTTAGGTAAGAATTTTCAATCATTTGCTGTGCCAGCTGGGCATATTCGTGTGGTAGGCCCAAGCGCTTGGGGTATTGCACCATATCAATCAATGGCTGGCGAACTTGCTCGGGCGCACCAGCCATCATTGGGGTATCAAATATTCCGGGCGCTATAGTGCACACTCGCACGCCTTGTCGAGATAGATCGCGGGCGATAGGTAGGGTCATTCCCGCCACGCCTGCTTTACTTGCCGAATAAGCGGCTTGTCCAACTTGACCATCGAAAGCTGCAACCGAAGCAGTATTGATGATTATGCCGCGCTCGAGTGCTTCTCCCTCTGGCTGGTTTTCTGCCATCACTGCTGCGCATTTACTTAAGGTAGAAAATGTACCGATCAGGTTTACTTGCAAGATTAAGTTGAATTTTTTGATGTCTAAGGGGCCGTCCCTTCCTACTGTCCGCGCAGCAGCACCGATACCGGCACAGTTCACATTAATGTGGATCGTGCCGAAATCTGCCTTGATGTCTTCTATAGCTTTGCGTACGGAGTCGTCGTTAGTCACGTCAACTTGGTAAGCTTTTGCATCGCCTAATTCGGTAGCCGTTTGCTGGGCAAGTTCAAGGTTCATATCCATAATGGCCACCTTACCGCCCTGTGCAACTATCATTTGCGCAGTTGCTCGACCTAGCCCCGATGCGCCGCCGGTTATGGCTGCGACTTTTCCAGAAATATTCACTCGCTCTTTGTCCTCTTGGGTTTCGAAAACGCTAGTATAGCGTAATGGTCATGAATCAAAACTATCTAACAAATGATGCCGCAACGGCTCTACTAAACTGGTTAATGACGAGTGATCAAGTGTTATGGCAGCAGGAGCACTTCCAAATGTATGGAAAAAACACCGTCGTGCCTCGCCAGTTAGCGTTCTTTGGCGATTGTGGTTTGAATTATCGATACACTGGTATTGATCACGTTGCCGATGGATGGCCTAGGAAACTCCAGGCGCTGCGCTGCCGGATAGAAGAGAGCGTTGGTTGTAAATTTAATTATTTACTACTGAATCGATACAATCACGGAAGTCACTATATGGGCTGGCATAGAGATAATGAAACGGCTTGGTCGACAAAGATTGCTTCGCTGAGCTTGGGTGCCTGTCGGTCTTTTCGTGTTGAGAATCAGCTTAGAGAATCTAAGTCGGCTCGACCCGATGTTGAGAAGTTGGAATTACGTCACGGCTCGTTACTGGTTTTCGATGGGGGCTGTCGGCACACCTTGGCGAAGACCAGGAAACAAGTGGGCGTACGGATAAATTTAACCTTTAGGCAAGCTTTGAGTTGTTAGGCACAAAAAACTACGCAGTTCCCAACACTTTAAACCTGACTTCCGTTGCTGCGCGCGGATGTAGAGTTCAATCCGTCGAGGAACTGAAGCGGGTACGTTCATCTGCAGTCGAGGCTGGCATGTCGTTTTTCGTTCTAGGGCAAGGTTCAAACATTATCCCGCATCCTCACGTGAACAAATTTGTTTGTCAGTTGAGCTTGCGTGGTGTTGAAATCGTCCGCGAAACGACAGATGAAGTATTTGTTAAAGTGGCAGCGGGGGAGAGTTGGCATGAGTTTGTTATGTCTGCTGTGTGCAACAAATGGTATGGACTGGAGAATTTGGCATTAATTCCAGGTTCAGTTGGCGCAGCTCCTGTACAGAACATTGGCGCGTATGGCGTAGAAGTGGCAAGCGCGATTCAGCATGTTGAAGTGCTGTCGTTAAACAGCGAGATCCAAAATATTTCTGTAGAGGCTTGTGAATTCGGCTATCGCGATAGCATATTTAAACGCAATCGAAACCAGATTATTCTGGCCGTGCAGTTTCGACTGCAAAAGAAAGCCAAAGTGGTGGTTGAATACCCACAACTTAAGCAGCAACTAACGGGCTTGTCTTCCGTCATACCTACACCACAACAAATTGCAGCTGCGGTCATCCAAATTCGCCAGGCGAAGCTGCCAGATCCATCCAGGGACGCAAATGTTGGGAGTTTATTTAAAAACCCAATCGTCAGCCACAAAGCTGCCGCGCTAATTATGTCAAAGCACAAGGGTTTGGTTCAATATCCCCAGCACAATGGGGTCAAATTGAGCGCAGCTCAACTGATAGATCGTGCAGGTTGGAAAAACAAAGGGACAAACGCAATTGAATGTTGGCCTACTCAACCTTTGGTTATCGTTAATAAAAGTGCCACACAAGCTACTGAGATTATTGCGTTTGCAGATGCCATGAAAGCTGACATCTACAAACGATACGAGGTGGAACTTGAGCTAGAACCTTATGAGCTGTTCTGATCCGGTGGGGAACGACGTATGACACCTTGAGCTTGTAATTCAGCTTCCCGCGCACGTCGACGCACCTCTCGTGGATCATTAGCAGCTCTCAGCATAGAGGTAGAATTAGCCTTATTGTCCTTAATCACTGCTTGTTCTGCGTTCTGTGTGGGTGTAGGTTTTACGGCTTTGGTAGTAGTACTGGGTTGAGCTTTCTCTACGTGGGCTACTGCTTCCTTTTTCACTGGCGCCGACGGTGCTTCTTTAGTGGCCGCTACGGGTTTTCTATTATCCATTGAAGGCTCTTTAGTCGTAGGAGCTGAGGGCTCTTTAATAGAAGAAGCTGAGGGCTCCTTACCTTGAGCTGAGGGCTCCTTACCTTGAGCTGAGGGCTCTTTAACAGAAGCTGAAGGCTCCTTACCTCGGTTTCGAGGGTCGTTTGCGGCGCGTTGACTTTTGCCACGCTTAGGCTGAGCTTTCTTGTCAGTTTCAGTCACTTCGTTTTTTACTGGCTTAGGCTTTGCATCTAGTTTTGTAATAGGCGCAACGGATGGCTTGCTGGTGCCAACTTTCCTTTCAGCTTGCTTTGCATCACCCTGTTTTTCGCTGCTGGTTGCATCACGGGTGGGTTTTTCCCGTGTTTCGTTGCGGTTGCGCTTGGGTGCGCGATTACTTTGGGCTAACTGCTCATCGCTTGGAATGCGTTCCTTACGTGAAACTGCTGCTGGTGTAGATTCTGATGATTGTGCGGGAGTAGAATCTGCGTCTGTTTGTTGCTCTCGATTTGGTCCTTTCCTTTCCCGGTTTTCTTGGTCGCGTGCCGAAGGTTTACTCCTAGGCTTGCCACGTTTGCGGTCTTGATTGTTCTCTTCATCTTTGGTTTTGGTTCCGCTATGACGGTTAGACGAGCGACTCGTGGGCTTGTCTTGCTTTTCTGAACGTCGTTGCGTGCCTCTATTTTTGTTGCGATCCGGGCGGTCATCGCGTTTGTTGTGACGCTTGGCAGGTGGTTGTCTTTTCGGTGCGTCATCTTTCTCTGAAGTAGCAGGTTCATCGGAAAATAGGCTCTTAACCAATCGCCCCCAGAGTCCGGTTGTCGCTTGTTGGGCAGGTTGCGTCGCTTTTGTGGTGGGCACAGGAGGGGCTGCTGGTTGTATAGACTGTACCGCTGCTTGTGGATGTTGAGGCATAGGCTGGTCTTGGGGCAAATCTTGTTGAGTAGCTTGATTTGCCAAATTTGATAACGCTGCGCTCGAAACATCACCTTCTTCGGCAACATGATCACTGCGTAGGCGCTCGACAATATAGTGAGGTGTCTCCAGATTCATATTGGGGATGATGACAATATGCGTCCCTGTTCGAGTCTCGATGTCAGCGACATCTTTGCGTTTTTCGTTCAGTAGGTAAGCGCCGACAGCAAGAGGCACTTGGGCGCGGATCACTGCGCTGCGCTCTTTTAGCGACTCTTCTTCCATCACTCGCAAAATTCCTAGCGCTAATGTCTTGGTGTCTCTAATTCGACCTTGGCCGTTACAACGTGGGCAAAGTACTGTGGTGACCTCTTCGAGAGAAGGGCGCAGTCGTTGTCGGCTCATTTCCATTAAACCGAAACGAGAAATCTTGCTGGTTTGAATGCGCGCGCGGTCGGCTTCTAAAGCATCGCGCATTTGATTTTCTACTGCGCGCTGATTTTTTTGTACCAACATGTCGATAAAATCGATCACGATTAAGCCACCGATATCTCGAATACGTAATTGTCGGGCGATCTCATCCGCGGCTTCTAAATTTGTATTTAGCGCTGTTTCTTCGATATCTGAGCCCTTGGTCGCGCGGGCTGAGTTGATATCTATAGAAACCAAAGCCTCTGTTGGATCAATAACGATACTGCCACCAGAGGGTAATTGTACTGTGTGCTGGAATGCAGTTTCGATCTGGCTTTCGATTTGGTATCGGCTGAAGAGGGGGATGTCGTCACTGTAAGGTTTGACCTTGTCTGCATAGTGGGGCATCACCTGAGCAATAAAGGTGGCTGCTTCCTCGTAAGCCTCAGCACCTTCAATGAGAACTTCGCCGATGTCCTTCCTTAAATTGTCTCTGATTGCACGCAATACGGCACTGTTTTCTTGGTATAACAACGCGGGTGTGGATTCAGTTTCTTCTGCATTCTGGATGGCATGCCATAATTGCAGCAGATATTTCAGATCCCAATTTAATTCCTCGCTGCTGCGACCAACCCCGGCGGTCCGGACGATGACACCCATACCTTCTGGAACATCGATCTGGGATAAAGCTTCCCGTAGTTCGTCACGTTCTTCACCTTCTATACGTCGTGATATACCGCCGGCTCGAGGGTTATTTGGCATGAGCACGACATAGCGTCCTGCTAAGCTCACGAATGTGGTTAGCGCAGCCCCTTTGTTGCCTCTCTCTTCCTTGTCGACCTGTACAACAATTTCCTGGCCTTCGCTCACCAATTCTTGGATAGGTGTTCGTTGTCCACCTTCGGTGGGCCGTTTTCTATTCTTAAAATAGGTTCGAGAGATCTCTTTTAGCGGTAAAAACCCGTGTCGTTCCGAGCCGAAATCAACAAATGCTGCCTCAAGGCTTGGTTCAACACGGGTAATTTTAGCTTTGTAGATACTGGCTTTTTTCTGTTCTCGGGTACGGTTTTCAATGTCGAGGTCATACATTTTTTGACCGTCGACAAGCGCGATACGAACCTCTTCGCGTTGTGTTGCGTTAATAAGCATTCTTTTCATTTTTGACTAGTTCCCAACGTCATTGGTTAAGCTGTTGATAAGACAGCATTTAAACGGACAACGAGAAGGAAGTGAGTAGACGAATAGAACAGCATAGGCAACACGGATTTGCTGAATGGCAGAACAACTTTCTGATAGTGACAACGTTTTCCTAGAGTTTTATTACTCTAAATTGTCACTGCAGCGAGCGGCATCATACATAAGGCCAAACTCACTGTTGCGTGGAGCTTTATACTTCGTAAAGCAGTGATGCTTCTTAAAGCTCTGACGCTGTCGGTCCTGTGCCAGCATCTTCTTTGTGCCCTCGTTCTCCATGTGCCACGCTTTAGTTTGTAGTCAGCGTGGCCAGGCTCTTGGTGCCGCTAGTAAAAACGCGGCTAGCCTGTGGGCAACATTGTTGCTGTTAGTCACTAGCCTTTTTTAGCTAGTGACTGCGATCTATTCGAACTGGGACTCACTTTGGTGCTCCAAACCTTTGGAATTCTTAGTTCCATTGGCTATTTGTTACACTACTGCTAAGACTAGTTTTCTGCCGATCTATGAGGGCTGGCATCTGCTCTTACGCCGTCGAGACCGCTATACTAGGCTGTTCCCGTTGTCAGTTGGTTGCTTAAGAAGTAGCTTGCATGTCTATAGATGAAGTTTGCCACGTCTGCGCAACGTATCTCAATGTTAGCAGTGTTTGCTAACTCCTTCAAACCCTTAGATTTTTTCTTTTTAGAGTGATTTGGTGTCTGTTCAATATTTAGAAATTGAGGATCATCAGGATGTTGGTCAGCGATTAGACAACTTTCTGATGCGTTTTCTTAAAGGTGTTCCGCGTGCGCATGTCTATAAAATTCTTCGAAGTGGAGAGGTGCGGGTTAATGGTGGGCGAGTGAAGGCCAACTACCGTATACAGTTGGCTGATCGAATACGCATACCTCCGGTGAGAGTACGGCAAGAAGTACCAGTTAGTGTGACGAAGCAGGACAGCCAATGGCTCCTTGATCGGGTTTTGTACGAAGATAAAGACTACATGGTCATCAACAAACCCATAGGACTAGCAGTACACGGCGGCTCTAATGTTAGCGCGGGCGCAATTGAGATCTTGCGCAGTGTGTTGCAAAACCCTCGGTTAGAATTGGTGCATCGGCTCGATCGTGACACCTCCGGGTGCCTGGCGTTGGCCAAGAACAGGCCGGCCTTGGTCATCGCTCAACAAAGTTTCAGGGATCGCTCGGTGAAAAAGATATACGAACTCATCGTTCTGGGGCAGTGGCCAAAAAAACATGCCAGTGTTCACCTCAAGTTACAGCGCTATAGCACTTCATGGGGTGAACGACGAGTTAGAGTAGACACCGCTGGGCGATCTGCTCGTACGGATTTCGCCGTCCTTGCAGTCTCTAAGCGGGCGACCCGTCTTCAGGCGACATTACATACCGGGCGAACCCACCAAATTCGTGTGCACACTAGTGCTTTGGGCTACTGTATTGTCGGTGATACGAAGTACAGTCGCGGTTCGCAGCGAGAAGAAGCTGCAAATTCCAGATTGTGCCTGCATGCGAAAAAATTACGAATTCCGCTAGAAGATGGCCGCCAAATTCGCGTAGAGGCAGCTTTGGATGATGATTTTGAGCAAATATGGCAAAACTATGCGGATATTCAACAGGGCAATAAAACAACCAAAACAACGCTTTGAGCGGGTTTACATGTGCGCTTGAGGTACCTATGATTGCCGCCGCCATGATGACCCGCAATTCGACTCAGCAGACCTATATAGAGCTTGCGCGAGCGGGTGCGAAAATTTTGCGCCAGCTTGATGCTCAACAGTGTGTTCGGCTGGGTTGTGCGGTGAAAAATTTGACGCCTGTGGATGTTGAACTTTGCTTTACGATGACCCAACAAGGGCGTGTCGGTGTGGTTGGCAAAGCACGAACCCAGGTTGAAATGGATTGCCATAGATGTCTAGAGTCGGTCAATTTGATGCTAGATGTAGATTTTGATGCAGTATTGGCATTTGATGAAAAGCAGGCTGCACTATGGGCTAAGAATGCCACCGGTCAAAACGTAGTGGTTGTTGCCAGCCCAGTGTTAAATGAACTAGAGCTGATAGAAGACGAACTGCTTTTGCAGTTGCCACAGAAGACATGTTTGGACGAAAATTGCCAGTATCGGCCTAAAAGCTCATACGGCGACGGCAATATTAGGAATGGTTCTAGTGGTGAAAGCAATAAGGCAAGTGAGGTACACACCCAGCTCAAAGAGGACGACAATCCTTTTGCCGTGCTTGGAGTAATGAAGCTCAAAGATTGATAATGAAGTTCAGAGAATAACCAAGAGCGATGTAATATAGAAAGCAAGTTCGACAGAACAACAAGACTAAACGAAGAAACCAAACGAATAGACAAAGAGTAAGATAAAATGGCTGTACAAAAAAGTAAGGTAACGCGCTCTCGTAGAGGACAACGAAGGTCTCACGACAGTCTGCAAAAACCGACGTTGTCGATTGAAGCCACCACGGGTGAAACCCATCGACGCCACCATGTGTCTGCTGATGGTTATTACCGTGGTCGCCAGGTGATTGAGGACAAAGGCTAGGGATCTCCAATATGGTCACTGCTGCAGTATTTCCGGGCCAAGGTGCGCAGAGTATAGGTATGCTCGCGGAACTCGCAGACCAATACCCTGGCGTGCAAACTCGGTTTGCTGAGGCCTCTGAGGCACTGGGGTTTGATTTGTGGGCACTGGTGGAACAAGGTCCAGCGCAAGTGTTGTCTCAAACTGAAAACACTCAACCCGTATTGTTAACGTCTAGCCAAGCAATTTGGGATATATGGCAAGCACAAGAGAATGCGCCAGATTTCATTGCCGGTCACAGCTTGGGAGAATACTCAGCGCTAACTTGCGCAGGAGCAATAGCCTTTGTTGATGCGGTTAAGTTGGTTCGTAAGCGGGGTCAACTAATGGAAGCCGCAGTGCCCCGAGGGCAAGGTGGCATGGCTGCCATATTGGGGTTGGATGACCAGCAAGTTGAAACATGTTGTGCCAGCGTTGATGGTGTTGTTGTTGCGGCAAATTACAATGCACCGGGCCAAGTGGTAATTGCGGGAGAAGTAGCGGCGGTAACTGCAGCTGTAGATGCGTGCAAAGAAGCCGGTGCTCGTCGTGCTGTGATACTTGATGTGAGCGGTCCGTTTCATTCGCCACTCATGCAAGCTGCGCGGGAAGATTTCGCCGAGGTATTGGATCAGGTTGAGCTTGTGATGCCGACAATCCCCATCGTTCAAAATGTAGATGCTAAGTTGCCTGCGGACTTGGATACGCTGCGAAATAATTTGTTAGGGCAACTGTCTGCACCTGTTAGGTGGTCTGCTACGGTCAGTACGTTGCTCGATTTGGGAGTCACTTATTTTAGTGAATGTGGCCCTGGAAAAGTACTTGCGGGCTTGATTCGTAGAGTTTCAAAAAACACTACTGTTCACTCTCTAGCCTCGCCGGAAGGTATCCGGGCAACAATTGCCTAAGAGCGTCCAACAACACAAAGGAGCTCACCATGGCTAAGACGGCACTAGTCACCGGCGCGTCTCGTGGCATTGGAGCGGCGATCGCAAGTCGTTTGGTTAGCGATGGGTATTTTGTGATCGGCACTGCAACTACTGTGGCAGGTGCGGAGAAAATATCTGAGACATTGTCAGATAGGGGCGCTGGAGTGCAGCTTTTGGTGCAAGATTCTGCATCTGTAATTGCTTGTTTTGAGCGAATATCCGAAATTGCCCGAGCGCCACAAATACTGGTCAACAATGCAGGCATAACCCGCGATAACCTTATGTTGCGCATGAAAGAATCTGAGTGGACGGATGTGGTAGATACGAACATCAACGGTTTGTTTCGGATCACAAAAGGTGTATTACGTGGCATGCTAAAGGCTCGTTGGGGACGTATTGTTAATGTAGGTTCTGTGGTTGCTCGAATGGGTAACCCCGGACAAAGTAACTACGTTGCGAGCAAAGCTGCGAGTGAAGGGTTTGCTCGATCATTGGCGTTGGAAGTGGCATCACGCAATGTCACCGTTAATACGGTGGCGCCTGGATTTATCGATACAGACATGACTTCAGACCTAACAGAAGATCAAACAGCGATGATGCTTGCACGCATTCCCATGGCGCGGATGGGTGCCGCAGATGAAATTGCCAGCGCGGTTTCTTTCCTTGTTAGTGAGGAGTCGGGCTATATTACCGCCCAGACCCTCCATGTTAATGGAGGGCTCTACGCGGCGTAAAACCAACTATTGACAAACCTAAACGTAGGGTAGTCGCAAGCAAATTGTGTGCTTGCGTTAGCGAAATCGCCTCTATAGAATTCGCTCGCCCTGCACCCAGCAATCATTAATGGAGATCTCTTTAGCATGAGTAGTGTTGAAGAACGTGTAAAAAAACTTATCTGTGAACAGCTAGGTGTGAAAGAAGATGAAGTCAAAGAAGACGCATCTTTTGTCGAAGACCTAGGCGCTGATTCGCTAGATACCGTAGAACTTGTGATGGCTTTGGAAGAGGAATTTGAAACTGAAATTCCTGATGAAGAAGCAGAGAAAATCACTACCGTCAAAGAAGCGGTTAGTTACATACTGGCTCACCAGTAGGTTCTTATCCTGCCGAAAACGCTGGTGTGCATAACGTAAGCCAGCGTCATTTCGAGTTTGAAGAACCCGTTGGCATCAGCACGCCCATGTTTGGTATTGTGTGAGCGCTGACTAATTGGTGTTGTGGGCTTAATATGAGCAGAAGACGAGTAGTAGTCACTGGCATGGGTATGTTGTCTCCTTTGGGGACTTCAGTGGAATCATCCTGGCAGGCGGCGATATCCGGGGCATCTGGCATTGGAATCAATGAGTATTTTGATACTGAGGATTTTGGTGTCAAGATTTGCGGTGCTGTCAAAAACTTTGATGTGACACAGTACATGTCTGCCAAAGAAGCTCGGCGTATCGATCCTTTCATTCAATTTGGCATGGCTGCTGGTATTCAGGCCGTTGAAGATGCCGGTCTTGAAGCGCATTGTGATGATGCCGATAGAATTGGTGTTGCCATTGGTTCGGGTATCGGTGGTATCAATTTGATTGAAAGTACCCATACCACCTTGGTGAAAAGTGGCCCTAGACGTGTCTCGCCATTCTTTGTCACCGGTTCAGTGATTAATATGATCGCAGGAAACCTGTCTATCAAATACGGCTTTCGTGGGCCAAATATTGCCATGGTTACTGCGTGTACCACGGGTACGCACAATATTGGCTTTGGCGCACGAATGATTCAGTACGGTGAAGCCGATGTGATGGTGGCGGGTGGCTCAGAGCATGCGACATCTCCGATAACTGTTGCTGCCTTTCATTCGATGAAGGCTTTATCTACCCGCAATGACGACCCAACGACTGCCAGCCGGCCTTGGGATGATGCACGAGATGGATTTGTCTTAGGAGACGGTGCTGGGATCGTAGTGCTTGAGGAATATGAGCGTGCAAAAGCCCGTGGAGCGAAAATTTATGCAGAGTTTCTAGGTTTTGGCATGAGTGCTGATGCCTATCATATTGCCGGCCCCACAGAGAATGGTGAGGGTGGCGCAGTGGCAATGCGAAACGCGCTTCGTGATGGTGAGTTAAACCCCGAAGATGTGGGCTACCTCAATGCGCATGGCACTTCGACCCCGCTCGGGGATGTTTCGGAGACCAACGGCATTAAAACTGTGTTTGGCGACAAACCAGGACTGGCGGTCAGTTCAACCAAATCGATGATTGGGCACCTGCTGGGTGCGGCTGGGTCGGTTGAAGCGATATTCACCATAAAAGCCCTACAGGACCAAATTCTCCCACCGACGATCAATTTAGATAATCAAAGTCCCGATTGTGACCTTGACTATGTACCTAATGAAGCACGCAAAGTTAACATCAAGGCAGGTGCGAGCAATTCATTTGGCTTCGGTGGAACCAACGGAACACTTGTCTTCGGCATCATCTAAGTATGTTGGGCACGCAAATGCCTAAATTCTTGCGCTGGGTTTTTGTGGTGGCGACACTGTGTGGTGGCGTATTTGTTGGTGTTTACTGGCATTTCTCTACGTGGTCTAACACACCTATGCCAAGTGAAACGGCCTTTCTGTTTGAATTATCCCCGGGCACTTCATTGAGCCAGGTCAGTACACGCTTGATGGAATTAGGGGTACTGCATAGACCGACGTATTTCCAAATCCTTGGTCGTCTTACGAATTCTGCTACCAAACTGCAGACAGGCGAGTATGCATTCGAACCTGATATAACTCCCCGCACGCTTTTGCAACAACTACGCGAAGGGCGGGTAGTTTCGCACTTTGTTCGTATTCGCGAGGGGGTTACAGTGGCGCAGATGTTGCGCGATCTAAGTCAGCATGATGTGCTTCAACGTAATTTAGACGCTGTGGATGCAAATAACCTGGCGGCTAGTCTGGGTTTGCAAATTCCTTTTGTAGAGGGCATGTTCTTCCCCGACACTTATCAGGTACGACGTGGAGATTCAGATCGCTCAGTGCTCATACGAGCCCACCAGGCTATGTTGGTCCAATTGGACAGTGTGTGGGCACATAGAAAAGAAAACATCGGACTAAAGAGTCGCTACGAATTGCTAATCCTGGGGTCGATTATCGAAAAAGAGTCTTCAATTGCCAGTGATCAATTGAAAATTAGCCAGGTTTTTCACAATCGCCTCGATCAAGGTATGAAGTTGCAAACTGACCCCACAGTAATTTACGCGCTGGGTGAGGCCTTCGATGGAGACCTGCGTCGAGCAGATTTGCGTGTCGATAGCCCATTTAATACCTATCGTTATAAGGGGTTACCCCCAACGCCTATAGCGCTTGTTTCGTGGGCTTCATTGCAAGCCGCAGCCCACCCCGTGCCAGGTGAGTTTTTCTATTTCGTAGCCCGTGGAGATGGCAGTAGCCAATTTTCCCGGACCTTAGCCGAACACAATGCAGCAGTGCGTAAATACCAGTTGGGTAGATGACAGTGGCCAGGGAAAAGGAAAAGGCGAACAATGTAGCTAGGTCTAACCCAGGTTGTTTCATCACCTTGGAGGGCTCCGAAGGTGCCGGGAAGTCAACTAACCTGGACGCAGTGTGTGCGGTCTTAGACTCTCATGGGATTGATTTCTACCAAACCAGAGAACCTGGTGGCACCCCGATGTCGGAAGCCATAAGAGATGTCATGCTGCAGTCTTGGGATGAGCAGGTGACGGGACTAACTGAGCTACTGTTGATGTTCGCAGCAAGGCAGCAACATGTCACCCATGAGATTCGGCCGCGTTTATCTAGCGGGCAATGGGTGGTCTGTGATCGTTTTACAGATGCCAGCTATGCCTATCAAGGCGCAGCGCGAGGGCTTCCGGAAGAATATCTCAATACTTTAGAGACCTGGGTTCATAACGACTTGCAGCCCGATTTAACCCTATATCTAGATCTCGACCCTTTACTGGGAGCACAGCGAATAGCCAATCGTGCAAAAGATCGAATGGAAAATGAGCAAAGAGTATTTTTCCAAGCGGTTCGTGAGGGCTACTTAGCACGTGCTAAACGTTTTGATCGCATAACAACTGTTGATGCCGCCCAACCACTAGAGGCAGTAGGCCGCCAAGTCACGGCCGCGGTTGAAACATTTCTACACCACCAAGGTGTGACATAAACATGCGATATCCTTGGCACGAAGAAATTGGGTCTCGCATCCGCACGCTTCAAAAAGCCAATACTTTGCCCAGTGCGATCTGTTTGTCGGGCAGTCCTGGATGGGGGACAACACAGCTATTGAATGACATCACCTGCCTGCTGCTCGAAATTCCAATGCACACGCAGGTAAGCCAACTGGCTCACCCTGATGTGCGCTGGATTGTACCCGACGGATCTGTGATCAAGATCGAGCAGGTTCGGGGGGTGAATGACTTTGCTGTCCTTACCGCGAACATCGCACCTAGAAAAGTAGCGGCCATCGTTGATGCAGATAAACTGAATATCAATGCAGCGAATGCGCTACTCAAGACATTAGAAGAACCTCCACGTAACACCCATTTGTTATTGGCCACTTCACGATGGGGTCGGTTGATCCCCACCATTCGTAGTCGATGTCAGCGGTTTGAAATGCCTTGTGATCCAACCGTAGCGTTACAATGGCTGCATCAAGAGCAAAGTAAACAAGATAATCCACAGGAAGTGTCTGAGGAGTTGTTTGCAGAAATGGGATATGCCCCTCTGGCGGCTTTAAGTGCTTTAACAAGTGCGACCGCAGATGTCGATACTTGGCTGTTGGAGCTCAAGAGTATGTCTTTCTCTACAGCAGTTGAACAAGTGTTAGAACTAGACGGTGTTGATTGGTTGGGGCGATGGTACCGCCGAATCCTTGGCCATTTAAAAGGCAATCGGCTCGCAGGTCTGCAAGCCAGTGACCAGCAGGTACTGGTTTTTGTTGACGAACTGCTTGATAGCCGTCGTCAATTGATCGTCTCTAACGCGACCAATGCGAAATTGCTGTTTGAAAGGTTACTCAGTGAGTGGACTAAGTTGAGCCGTGGTGGGCCAACGCTAAGTCGTAAATCGGCGGTATAATGAGGGTATGAGACTTGGTTCATACTTTGCCCATTGACACGCGGGTTGGCTCAACCGACCATGTAGTGTGATGAATAGGATGTCAGAATTGGTGGTTTTAACAAATCATGGCGGCTAATAAAAAAGGTGTACGCAACGGGATCTTATCCTTGGCAATCAAGGACAAGGCCGTACTCTATGCGGCCTACATGCCGTTTGTAAAAAACGGTGGGTTGTTCATTCCGACCAAGAAAGAGTACGACCTTGGTGATGAGGTTTTTATGTTGTTAAACCTCATGGACGAAGCAGAAAAAATCCCCGTGGCGGGTAAAGTGGTTTGGATTACTCCTAAGGGTGCCCAGGGAAATCGCGCCGCCGGCATCGGTGTACAGTTCAACGATCAGGACGATATGGCCAGGAGCAAGATCGAAACCTATCTTGCCGGCGCATTACAGTCAGATAGACACACCCACACTATGTAGAATTCAGCAGATCGAGCATACTGTAGCCGATGTTTGTTGATTCCCATTGCCATCTAAATTTCCTCAAAGACCCGCAAGCAGCACTGCAGCGTGCGCGTGAAAGTCACGTGAATGAATGTTTGTGCATTGGCGTAGAACAATCTTCGATTCAAGCAGTGCTTGCGTATGCTGAAGCAGACTCCGCAATATGGGCCACTGTCGGCGAACATCCAGGTAATGCAGGTCACGACTGTGCATGGATGAAACAATACCTAAGTCATCCTAAAGTAGTCGCGTTGGGAGAAATGGGCCTTGATTACCACTTGTGTAAGGATGAAGCCGCACGCCAAACTCAACGCCGCTGTTTTGTCCAGCAGCTCGAGCTAGCTGAAGAGTTTCATTTTCCAGTGGTGGTACATAGCCGTGAAGCAGAGCAGGAAACGCTCAGTCTACTGTCAAAATATCCGGCGGTAGTGGGCGTACTACACTGCTTCACGGAATCTTGGGCCATGGCAGAAGTGGCAATAGAAATGGGCTTCTACATTTCAATCTCTGGTATCGTGACTTTTAACAATGCAGACAATGTGCGTGAGGTGGCTAGTCGGGTGCCAGATTCTAGGCTCTTGATTGAGACCGATGCACCTTGGCTCGCACCGGTACCCTATAGAGGCAAGGAAAACCAGCCAGCCTATGTTGTTGCAACCGCCCAGTGCATAGCAGATTTGCGAAAAGTGCCATTACGCACCCTTGCTGAACAAACTCGAAACAATTTCTTCGAACTATTTAGCCGCGCCCTAAGCTAATTCTTCGTAAATTGCGTAGTGGGTGTGCTGCATACCCATTTGTTTGTAGGTGTTTTGAGCATTTACATTTTGCTTTTCGACATAAAGTCGGATGCCGCAAAATTGTGGGTCTTTGCTAGCTAAGTCTCTTACTTGTTGGTGTAGTGCTCGGTAGACACCGCTGCGACGGGCTGCGGGAGTAACAAATACACTTTGAATCCACCAGAATCTACCACTTCGCCAATCACTCCATTCGAAGGTGACCATGAGGGTGCCAACCGATTGGCTAGCGCGTTCGGCGATGAGATAAAATCCTTCATCTTTGTGATCGAAAATGTAGCTAATGCCTTGGGATAGCTTTTCTACGTTTAGGCCAAGATCTTCAGTTTCTGCGGCCATCGCAACGTTGCAGTCTTGAATAAATTGCAGGTCGCTTAAATTTGCTGGTCGAATTGTGAGTGGCATGTTTTTGCTCAAGGGCTAGGCTCGGTTAGGTTAAGTGAGATGACGCTCAAAAAAGTCGAGGATCATGTCGAAGCGGTGAATCGATATTTCTGTTTCTTGCATGGAATGTTTTGCACCAGGGTAGGTCATCAGTTCAAATGGTTTACCTAGATGCTGCAATTTCGACATGATCATGGTTGAGTGAGTGAATAACACGTTGTCATCAGCCATGCCATGCATCAGCAGCAACGGTTGGCTAAGTTTATCTAAGTGGGACAGTACGTTTGCATTGTGATAAGCGCTTACGTTTTCATCGGGTAAGCCCATGTAACGCTCAGTGTAGTGTGAATCATATAACGCCCAATCACTGACAGGGGCAACAGCAACGCCAGCCTTGAAGGCCTGTGGCGCTTGTGCCAGGCACATTAAGCTCATATAGCCACCATAGCTGTGCCCATAGATACCGACGCGGCTTAAATCTGCCCAGGCATGATCGGTCAGTATGCTTAGCCCGGCCACTTGATCGACAACTTCTATGCTGCCCATGGCTTTATACAACGGTGCTTCAAACTGGCTGCCGCGATTGCCTGAGCCGCGGTTGTCTATCTCTAATACGCCAAAGCCGTTTTGTGCGAACAGTTGAACCAATAATGGGCTCCATTGTCGACGAACCTTCTGTGCGCCAGGTCCACCATAGACATATACGACAGTGGCATGTTGCCCTTCTATTTGGCTAGGTGGGGTGAGGCGATAGTAGAGTGGTTGTCCGTCTTGCGCTGGAAACTGAGCATAAATTGAGGTGACATGATTGGGCAGATAAGGGGCGTAGGGGTGATCTCTATCGATCTTTTCAGCAAATATTTGATGAGGAGTTTTGTCCGGCGAAAGACCGTGAAGGGAAATTTTCTCAGGTTGGGTTTCATTGCTGACACAGTCTAAATAGAGATTGTGAGCGGCGCAGATGATCACTTCATGCCAGCCTACAGTTGCAGTGATTTGATCATAGCGACTTTCAACAAAGTCTAGTTTGTACATGTGGTTCTGACTTGCATCGGTGTCCCAGCCCATGGCGTAGGCGCATCTGTTGGAGGCATGCAGTACACGGTTAATGTGTTGCGGCCCGATTAATGCCTGGGTGGTAGATTGTTTTGCATCAAAGGTTAACGTGTATAGTTTGCGTGTACCGTCCTGTTCGCTGCTATATAGAATGCTGCCATCGTCGATGAACCTTAGATCGTCGGTGAGATTTATCCACGTGTCTGAGCTCTGCTGATGAATGAGTTGCCAAGATTCAGCAGATTCAGCAGATTCTGCATAGCGCATGATGTCCAAACGTTGTTGGCGACGATCTTGAGTTTGAATGATGATCTCACCGTGGCTACATAAAACCCTGGCTAGGTATTCGGTTTGGTCATCACTTTGCCAAATTCGTTTGTGAGCACTTGTGGCTAGATCAACATGCCACAACTCGACAGCAGGGTTAGGCTCACCGGCGTGTGGATATCGTTGCTCAATAGTGCGCGCCCCCATGGCATCTACTTCCATACGGAAGCTAGATTTAACTGGAGATTCATCCACTTTGCAGTAAACCAGATAGGTTTCGTCCTGACTCCACCAATGGCCTTCAAATCTATGCATCTCCTCCGCAGCTAAGAAATCTGGCAGCCCGTTGCATAACAGAGGGTCATCGTCGGCTGTTAGCTGGGTTTCATGACCGACAAAATCACAGATATACAGATTATTTGACCGCACGTAACTTAAATAACTGCCTCGGGGGGAACACTGAAAACCACTTTGCCGACTGCCTGAAGGGCAGAGGTGTTGTGGTTGAGAATCTACTTCGTGGGTGTCAACTAGAAATGCTTGACCATCAATGATGATAATCAACTGGTGGTGGTTTGAACGCCAAAAATAGTCGGTGATGCCGTGGCTGAATTGTCGCTTGCGTTCGCGTTCTGCACGCTCAGCGTCGGTTAGATCAGTGATATCGGTGCTGGTATGAAGTAATGATCTGGCGTCTACGTAGAGTGATTTTTCTCCTGAAGTGGTATCAACTTTCCATAAATCAAACCTTTGCCGGTCATCTGCTGCTGCGCGGCGAAAAAACAAGAAATCTGCGTCTGGGGAGAATTTAAAGTCACTGGGCGTGGTGCCGGCTAAAGGTGGATTGGCAAACAGTCGGGCAGGCGTCAGTTGCACTTGAGATTTTTCAGGTGGGGTCATATTTTCGCCAGGCGTCCCTTGTCATGTTTTCAATGCCATGGGCGAGTACCCGGACGTTGTCTTCAATACGAATTCCTCCGTAAGGCGATAATTTGGCCACCAACTTCCAATTGATGGGTGCATGTTGGTGGGACTCTAATAGAGATTGAATAAAGTAAAGTCCAGGTTCGATAGTAAAGGTGTAGTTCTCCTCAACTTTCCGTGTGAGTCTCAAAGCAGGGTAGTTTGCTGGCGGCAAGGCTACATTGCCAAGCTCGTCTGCCTGATGGCCGCCCACATCGTGAACTTGAATGCCTAACAAGTGACCGAGTCCGTGTGGACAGAAAATTTCACTCACACCTGTATCGAAAGCTTCCTCGGCAGTGCAGGTGACCAGATCAGCAGAAACCAGTAGTGCGCATAGCTGCTGGTGCATTTGAGTATGTAAATCTGCGTAGGTTGTTCCAGGCGCAATACTGTTCAAGAGCTGATCTTGATGGGTTTGCATCGCTTCGAGGAGATCGCGAAAAAGCTGATGTTGTGAACCCGCAGAGACATATGTGCGGGTGATGTCACTGGCGTAGCCGGCAAAACTACCACCAGCGTCAATCAGTAAACTTCGCAGTTCATTTGCAGGATCACGCTGTTGTAGTTGGTAGTGCAAGACACTGCCGTGCTCGTTTTGGGCGACGATATTAGGGTAGGGTAACTCGGCTTCAGATTGTTTTGATGCCAGTAGATAGGCTATATGGGTTTCGTATTCGCTGGCTCCGGCGGTAAAAGCGGCAGCTGCTGCCAGATGACCTTGTACTCCAATTTCACTGGCCTTACGTAGGTTCTCAAGCTCGTGTTGTGTTTTACGTGCACGATGAAAGTGCATGTACTGCAACAGCTTAGTGGGGTTGAGTTCACCTAGCGTTTCGTTGGAGTTTGGTGAGTTGCCAATAAAGGCAAGCTTTCCGGAGGTTTCATCAGCACATGCCGCGGCCAGTTTGTCCTCGTTGCTGAATGTTCTAATGTCTACCTGGGGATTCAGGTTCTGCGGTATTGGTGTGGTTGCATGCCAATAGTCGCTGGGTTGGTGCAGGAACAGTATTGGCTGGTGATTGTCTCTCAATAACAGTTGTGCGCCTGGCGTGGCGAACTTAGGGTCTACCCATTGGGTAAAATACGGATTGGGTTTGAACCGTGGTCCTTGGTCGTCTTGAAAGTAGTGTGCACTGTCACCTGCAGCTATCCATACTCCATCGTGTCCAGAGTGTTGCAAACCCAGCTCCCACCGAGCCTTGATTTCTTCGATATGATCGGTCAATTGTTGTTCAAGATTCTCAGAGCGGTCGAAGGGGGCTGGGGTCATGAAGTTGTTCTCTATTGAGTCGATTGGGGGTTAATTTCGCTAGGTGCCATTATGCGCTTTTCGACGGCATGGATCTCGTGTAGATTCGTGTGTTGTTTATAATTTTAGAAAGGGAGAAATCATGGGGGCATATGCCTATGTGGCGCCGCAGACAGTGGACGAGACCATTGCTGTGCTCGCTGACCATGTGAATAGCGGCTCTCGGGCGCAGATTTTAGCGGGTGGCACTGACCTGTTAGTGCAAATGCGCTCAGCAGACCATGAACCCCACACCATCGTCGATATTAAGAAGTTGGCGGAAACTAATACCTTAACCATTGGTAGCGACGAAATTTACATAGGCGCGGCATTGCCCAGTGCCTTGTTGTATGAAAACGAAGAGCTGAAGGCATTGTTGCCTGGTTTGTTAGAGGCCTCTGACTTGATCGGTTCGACCCAAGTTCAAGGTCGCGCTAGCATGGGGGGCAACTTGTGTAACGCATCACCCGCTGGCGATAGCATTCCTGCCATGTTCGCTGTTGGTGCGATATGTGATATTGCTAATGCCAGCGGCGGCAGGCAAATGCCGGTCGAAGATTTTGTGGTGGGAGTGGGCAAAAATGCATTGCAAGCAGGTGAGTTTCTACTTGGTTTGAAGATTCCAACCCCAGCCAAAAATAGCCGAGATGCTTACCTACGCTTTATTCCTCGAACTGAAATGGACATTGCTGTGGTTGGCTGTGCGGTAAATCTCACCATACAAAACGATGGAACCTGTAGTGCGGCGCGTGTTGCCATTGGCGCTGTTGCACCAACAGCCCTAATGGTGCCTGCAGCGGCAGATGCCCTCATGGGTGGCCAACTAGATGAAGCAAGCCTGCAAGCTGCAGGTGAAGCCTGCACCGCAGCCTCATCACCAATTAGCGACAAGCGAGGCACGGCAGCATACCGACGCAAGGTGATTGCCGTTCTGTGTCGTCGAGCCGCAGCCATAGCACAATCAAGAGCCAAAGGAGGTTAGATATGGCAAAGATACATGTTGAGACGACAATCAACGGCCAAACGCAAGAATTTTTATGTGACCCTAATCAATCGATGCTCGACGTTTTACGTGACGAGCTTGGTTTAACAGGTACTAAGGAAGGTTGTGCAACAGGAGATTGCGGGGCGTGTTCTGTCATGTTAGATGGGCGGCTAATTTGTTCTTGTTTGATGCTGGGTGCTGAAGCACAGGGTAAGTCGTTGGAAACAATTGAAGGCATTGCAG
>JAADHW010000388.1 GCA_013151695.1 Gammaproteobacteria bacterium | reverse complement strand
CTGCTGTAGAAGAGGTGTTGCGGTTCGAATCTTCCAACCAGTTGGGTAACCGCACCACTACTCAAGCCACTACCATCGGTGGTGTCGAGATTCCTAAAGACAGTGTTTTAACTTTATGCATCGGCGCAGCAAACAGAGACCCCGCCATTTTTTGCCAACCAGAACTATTTGATATCGGGCGGACACCCAATCCTCATTTGTCTTTCGGTGCAGGAATCCATTCCTGTGCGGGCTTAAGTGTTGCCCGACTTGAAGGTCAAATTGCAATAGGACGGTTTTTTGATCGCTTCTGCAGCGTGTCGATGCAACATCCTCCGCAGCGGGCAAGGCGTGCCCGCTTCAGAGGATTTGAGTCGATACAGGTCACCCTAAAAGCGCGGTGACCTAGCAAGTTTAGTTAAAGTTTAATGAAAAAGTTACGCCTGCCCAACGTGGTCGACCGTAATATTGCTCGGTCATACCAAATACATTCGGACCAGACAGATCAAAGGTTTGCACCAAGTACTCTTCGCCGGTGAGGTTGTGGACAAATCCCATCACACTCCAACGCTCGTCTTCAGCGGTGTACATGACAGAAGCGTTCGACACTGTATAACCATTTTCTGTGACGGTTTCTGCACCGGTGAGGGAGAAGAAAAGTTCAGAGCGATATACCGCATCGTATTGCAACGCGACCGTGCCGGCGCCTACTTCGAATTCATATCGCACTAAGGCGTTTAAATTCCAACGTGGTGATTGAACCGATGTCGTTTCTGGACTGCCGTCACCCAGATCAACATCAATGTCGTTGTAGGCTGCACCAAAAATAATATCCAAACCGGCAATAGGGTTGGTTAATATTTCTAGCTCCCCACCTATGGAGTCTGCATCCGCATTGGTGGTAATAGTATCAATTCCTATGATTTGAAAGGCTTGGTAGTCCTGGTAGTCGTAGTAATAAAAGGCTCCGTTTACTTGCATCAGCCCATCATGCCAACGGGATTTAAATCCAACCTCAAAAGCATCAAGCTGCTCTGGGTCGAAGCTCATGACATCATCGGTATATCCTAACGGAGGGTTTAAGGGAAATACAGGAGCATTGTAACCGCCGCTTTTGACCCCGCGGTTATAGCTCATGTAAATCATCGCATCATCGCTTAGGTTCCAATTGAGTCCTAAGCGGCCTGCGATTTCATTATCTTCACGCGAGCCCCTGTAGGTTGCGATATTTGCCAGTATGTTGGGATTGCCATTACGAAATTTAGTACCCGGAATAAAGTCCACTGCGTTAATTTGGTAGTCCATATCTTTTTCATCTCTGATCCAGCGCAAACCAGCAATTAAAGTCCACGTTTCGGACAAGTCATATTCCACTTGACCAAACACTGAATACGACTCGGTGTTCATCTCATAAGGATTGTCGAGCCCTGATATCGCCGGCGTATCATTGTCTGGATCGATAAAAGGTTCGGTTTCAGCGCCATTTGCATCATTAATGGCAAGGTCAAGATAGTAGAACCCTGCAACCCAATGCATGTTGTCAGTATCCCCAGCAAAACGGAACTCTTGCGAAAATTGTTCCGCGTCAGTATTGAGGAAAAAGTTGAATAGCGGCACCGGAGATGCATCTGAGTCTTCGATGTAGTCACGTTTTACGGTTGAGAAATCTGTAATCGAGGTAAACGTGAAAGTTTCGAAATCCCAGTTGATGGTCGCAGAATACCCTCTTGTTTCCAGATCATTGAACCCCGGTGAATCATAATCACCAGCATATACGTCACCATCGTTGTCGATGTAACCCAGTACTGGGTTAACCACGTTAGGTGTAAGGCGACCTTCAATGACCGAACTCACATTCTCGAAAAAACCTGTGTCGATGTCCTGATTCATACCTCGTACGTTCAGCAACAAATCAAACTCATCGTTAGGTGCCCACAGCAACTGCAATCGTGCACCTTGTTCGTTGCCATTATTTAGGTCTGTGCCAATGCGATTCTCGACATACGGATCATGATCGTTGGTGGCAATAGACAGTCGCGCCATGAGAGTGTCAGATAAAGATCCTCCGACAGCGCCTTCAAATTTAATCTGGTCGTAACGACCGGCAGTAAGGCGTGCATAGCCATTCAATTCCTCAGATGGCTTACGCGACAGATAATGGGCTAACCCACCAGTGGCGTTGCGGCCATACAAGGTGCCTTGCGGACCTTTAAGAATTTCAACCCGCTCCATGTCAAACAGCATGAATCCTGCACCAGACATTTGGCTTATGTAGACTTCGTCCATGTAGATGGCCACTGGGCTTTCGACATTGGTGGTGAAATCTGAACTAGCCACTCCGCGTATGGCGAGCGAATAATTTGCTTCACCATTAGGTTGGACGGTATGTACACCGGGCGCTAGCGCTGTCACTTGTTGAGCATTGCTATACCCCAACTGCGTCATCTGATCGCCGGTTAATGCACTGATCGCGATGCCCACTTCTTGGGCGTTTTGTTCGCGTTTTTGTGCGGTAACAATTATTTCCTCTATAACAGCCGCGTAGCTTGGCAAGGCGATCGCAAGCAAAAACGACACGACAACAAATTTGCCACACAAGGCTGCGAGGTATCGATTGAAATGGTTCAACATCGATAAGTTTTTCATATATCTCCCCTTTAAGACCTTAGATCCTGCCACCCTAATCGGTAGCGTTTCGGACCATGTTAAGAAATTGCTCAACCATGAGCTTTTTTACAAAGGAAGCACGCGCCGCATGTGGCCGCCCATGTCCGATGAATACAGTATGCCCTTCGATAGAAGATGAAATAACCAAGGCAATATCAGCCACCGTTTGTGGCTGTAAATCTTTTCGCATGGCTGCAATGATCTCACGCAAGACAGACCGATACGCATTGTACATGGCTTCCATAGTCTTACACGCCCACTCATCACGCAGCGAAAGCACCCAAAGCTCCGGGAAAAAATAGGTCGTTTCATGACGACCTAAATCGTCAATTACAAATTCAATCACCGCGACTAACTGAGCCTGGGTAGACCGCGAAGAATCTAACCGAAGACGCTCGAACTCCTGCAGGTAAGGGTTCAGCATGTATTCAGACAAATCTTCCAGCAAGTCGGATTTGTTTTTGTAATAGTAGTGCAAATTGCCAGGGGACATCTTCAACTCGCGCGCTAGCCTGCGCATAGACAACTTTGCCATCCCCAGATTAATGACTATTTTTGCCGCGGCATCGAGTATTTTACCCGCCGTTGCCTTGCCCGTAATGTATGTCGCGGTACCTGGACGCTGACGGCCATTGGCAACTTCAGCCTCTGTATCCGACCGCTCGTGAACGTCTTCTAGCAAATGCATCCCAAAAAATTGATGTAAAGCAGGCAAGATCATCTTGCAGAGTTAGGACGGGCGCACTATATTCTGCAACAAACCTGAGTGCCAGAACTTTGTGAGTCTATTTTGTGTCGGCTTTATTGGGAAAATTTCGGGAGGGAATGAGTGTGGCAATGCAAGTAAACGGCTTCTTTAATCGTGTGGCAACTATACCTACTGTACCAACAAAACATCCACGAAGAGTAGCAACCGGACTTGTTGCGATCATCCTCGCAATCAGTGCTAGCATCACTGTAGCCGAACTAAAACCAGAACCCATTCCCAACGTTAAGAGCATCGCAACACCCTACCCTGCTACTTACGCGGTAGTACAAGACTTTGCTTTTAGCGGCCTAATCGACTCCAAGTTTTCGCTGGTGGACACCCACAGCCAACGGTTTATGGGCATGATGAGTGCGGGGCAATTTGCCACCATCGACTTTTCCGTCCCAAGGCAGAAATTTTATGTCGGCGAAACCGTTCACAGCCGAGGCGCGCGCGGTACTCGAGAAGATTTGATCACTGTCTACGACTTTGAAAACCTCGGTATAGTCGCAGAAATAGAACTGCCCCCCAAGCGCATGAATGTTGTCACCAAAAAGTCCAGCACCGCCATAACCGACGATGACAAGTTCTTACTGGTATTCAATATGAATCCAGCCACTTCGGTTACCGTCATCGACCTAGATAGTGAGCAAGTTGTCGGTGAAATTCAAACTCCTGGTTGCACCTTGCTCTATCCCGACAACGCTCGCGGCTTCTTCACACTATGCGGGAATGGCGGTCTGGTCCACATCACTTTAGATGATCAAGGCAATGAATCTAACCGCTGGTCTAGCGAAACTTTTAACGACATTGACAACGATCCTTTGTCTGAAAAGGCCGAGCGTATCGGCGATACATGGTATCTCATTACCTACAAAGGCGAAGTACAGCCCATTCATGTCGATGGCAAACATCCACGCATAGGCGAGCGTTGGTGGCTCGCAAATAAGGCAGAACGCGATAACAACTGGCGCCCTGCCGCGTGGCATGGCAAGGCAACACACCAAAATGGGCAACTGTGGGTGGCGATGACCCCTAATGGCTACAACGGTAGCCATAAAGATCCTGCCTCCCATGTGTGGCAGTACGACGTCGCGACACAAAAGCGCACCAATACTACTGAACTAAAAACACCTGGAGTCAGTATTGCAGTGAGTCAAGGTACTGCTGATGATCCTCCGCGTTTGTTGGTGGTGAATATAGAGGCAGCCTTAGATATATATGAGGCGCAAACGGGACAATACATGCACAGCATTACAGCGTTAGGTGATACACCTTACATGGTGCACGCTATTGATTAAAATTGTGGTGAGGAGACATTGATGAGCTTGTTAGATCGCCTGAGTAAAATTACCGAACACACCACGCGCGGCATTGCACAGCGTAGTTCACGCCGTGGATTTGTTGGTCTGTTGGGAGCAGCACTGGCAGGCACCGCAGCCATTCCGCTGTTGCCAGTCGCGCGAGCGAGTTCTCCCACCGTACCTAGCCAAAGTACTGGCAACCCTGCTGACCCAGGTGATCCCACCACCTGTGATTATTGGCGATATTGCGGTATCGATGGCTTTCTCTGCAGTTGCTGTGGAGGTTCACAAAACGCATGCCCACCTGGCACTGAAATGTCGCCGATAACCTGGGTAGGTACCTGCCGGAACCCGGCAGATGGTTTGAATTACGTCATCTCTTACAACGACTGCTGCGGCAAAAGTAGCTGTGGCCGATGCCTCTGTAATCGCAACGAAGATGACCGACCTGTGTACCGCCCCGCAGCCAACAACGATATCAATTGGTGTATCGGTACCGACAGTGGCGTCTACAATTGTTCCACCGCAGTGATTTTAGGATTAGCAACAGAATGAATAAACTAGCTAGAAGTATTGCACTTACAGTCATGTTTACCTGCGTCACCGCTGCCGCCGAATTCGAACCAGAAGCGATTGGCGGTGTGCTGAGTTTACCTACCCCGTATCCAGACCACTGGGCAATGTTCCATGACGTATCATTCATGCATATGTCGGAAGGCGAGATTCTAGTGATTGACCCACTGGCAGACACTCTTGGCGATCAGTATAAGGGTATGATGACGGCTAGCCTTATCGCGTCCTACCAACGCAGCCAAAGCCGCAATGAACACTATGTTATAGAGACTTTCTATTCGCGTGGATCCCGTGGTGGCGAAAGAACCGATGTCGTCACAATCTATGATGCGGCAACACTGAGTGTCATTGCAGAAATCGAAATTCCTGCGAAGCGCGTATCAGGTATGCCTAAAACCACTACTACAAACTTGCTGGCAAACGAACGTTTTTTAGCCATTTATAACTTCACGCCCGGTCAATCGGTCACCATTGTAGATTTACAAAAGCGGGAATTGGTGGGCGAGATCTCTACCGCTGGCTGTGGCCTGGTCTTTGCGACT
>JAADHW010000211.1 GCA_013151695.1 Gammaproteobacteria bacterium | reverse complement strand
CCAAATAAGCTGAAGGCGGCGACACCGCGGTGCGTTTTGGTATAGGCGGCTGCTTGGCAGATGTCCTCTCCCGGGCTACCTGGGGATTCTTCTCTGCGGCAAGATTCACTGGCGAGCGTTCTGCAACCACTGGTCGTCCCGATTGCAAGCAACCGGCTAGGCTCACACAAACCACAAGGACAACACCAGCTCGCAAACCGCTAACTAATGCCTGGACGGCACTTTTGGGACAAAAACTAACTATGTGCGAGGAATACGACTCAGCAACCACAACAAACCGGCTCCTAATCCCACAATGAGGATGACCAACAACAACTGGCTGTCAGCCCCTACTTTTTGTTGAAACGTGGCCGGTAGCATGACTCGCTCCCACAAACTACCCTGCGCCGCTTGCCAAGGCCACAACCTGACCAGAGAACCCAGCATAAAGCCGGACAAAAGACTCAATAAATAATCCTCATAAACTGAAAACAACCAAGCCAACACTTTGCTAAACACCAGCAAACCACTGGCACAGCCCGCCGCCACCACCATCAACACAGACCACTCAAGATCGGCAACAGCAGCGATGACGGTTTCGTACATGCCTAAGACGAGCAACACGTAGCTACCTGAAATGGCCGGTAGAATCCAAGCGCATACCGCTATCGCGCCACCGAAATAGAGGTGTACTAAGGTGACGCCACCTTCTCGAGCCGGAAGTGACAACAGCAATATGCTAAGCAATAGCCCAACGCTACCCCAGGTGGCGATATTAATACCGCGCCGTTGTCGACCGATCACCCACACCGACATGGCAATGACCCCGAAAAAAAAGGCCCACACCAAGGGTTGATGGTGAATCAATAGATAACGCATCAAATTGGCGAACAAGGCAATGCCGAATATCATGCCGATACCAAGTGCGGCTAAAAAACGCAGGTGATGATATTCAACAAATACCTTGGGGGTTTTGAGGTAGCCAAATGACGCCACCCCGAAGCGCGATAAGGCTTCGATTAGCGTGTGGTAGATGCCGGTGATAAAGGCAATAGTGCCACCCGACACACCGGGCACAACTTCCGCAATACCCATGAGAACACCCCGCAAACCGATCTTCAGATCTGATTTCAAGTCGGCGAGGCTCAACCTAAGGCAACTCCTTTCATCAACGGCACAAACCTGACGTGTTCTTCGACCCTTTCTCGATAGCCGTCTTGGGTACGATCGATCACCCGGAGTTCTTGCACCTCATCACCGCCGATGGGAATGATCAAGCGTCCGCCGATAGCAAGCTGTTCCAATAGCAGTTGTGGTAAAACTGGAGCAGCGGCAGTGACCATGATGGCATCAAAGGGTCCATGCACAGGCCAGCCTTCATACCCGTCACCCACTTTAAATAGAACATTTTTGATGCCTAAGGCAGCCAATCGTGCCTTACATTGCGGCATATGCGCTTGAATGCGTTCAATGGTTCTCACCTTGTCTACCAAACCCGCCAACACAGCTGTCTGATAACCACATCCCGAGCCCACTTCCAAAACTCTACTTGGTTTACCTTCAATCAGCAGCTGCGTCATCAACGCAACAACAAAGGGTTGAGAAATAGTCTGGCCATGGCCAATGGGGAGCGCTGTATCCTCATAGGCCCGATGCGCAAGGGCTTCTTCGATAAAAATATGACGCGGGACACTGGCCATTTGGCTCAGAACCAATTCACTACGAATGCCTTTATCACGCAAACGTGCAACCAATCGATCGCGCGTACGCTGAGACGTCATGCCGATACCCTGCATATCAAATCTAGACATGGCGTACGCTATCATCATGTACGGTTAAAATACTCGCCAGCATCGCGGTGGCATAACTACCTGGCGGCAATGCAAACTCTAGCCGAAAAGTCGTTTCGTCAATCTGTGTGACTTGAAGATTCTGTGGAAATGACACCAATCCTCTTCTGCCTTGATCGACCCCCGCATACTCCAACATCTCGCACAATTCTTGATACGGAGCCAGGGCCTGGTTTTCTAGTTCTAACGCCTCACCTTGAGTAGATGAGCGCCCGCGCCCCCATAACGGCGCGGTGGGCACACCATTGAGCAAGTTGTCTCCGCACAGTGGCGTGTTAAAAGTATCATTCTCAATCCGTAACTCAAGCACTTGATTAAACAGAAAACTCCTTAAAACGGACAACATCCAACCTTTTTTACTTTGACTGATGCGCCGCTTGCGCCGTTGAGCTATCCACGCCATAGCTTGCTCGACATTGCTACTAGACAACCGTTGAACACCAAAGGCATTGGAGAAGCCAGCACTCAGCGCGCCTACTAGGCGAGTAAAGGTATCAGCATCGCACCCCACCACGTCCCGCAGAGTAATGATAAAATTGTTTTGGGTATGCACCCCACGTCGAAGCTTTCTGATGTGACGTCGTTGTTGTAGACATCGCGTACCCTTAATTAGCTGCGGCCACTGGTTGCTGATATGCGGCACACTGAACCATTGCTGGGTGAGCCCGTGTTTGTCTTTTCTACCCGCATAGCCCACTTCATAAGCTTGCAGACCATGAAATTGGGCTACTTCAAAGGCCACATCAGAGGTATTTCTTGCGGTTTTTTCGATCAGGAAATAAGCGTGCTCACCCTCATCGGTGAAATCTATGTCTAGCTTTTCGTTCACCTGCCAATCAGCAAGCTCTCGCTTTATAACACCACTTATGCCAGGTTCGACAGTCGCAACAGGTGTGGGTGCCAAACTAGAGTTGATGGTCGGGTACCAGGTAAAAAACCTCGCCGCGTTTGACCATACCTAAGTCTCGGCGTGCTTGCGCTTCTAACATTTTGGGATTGGCTTTTAAGGCAAGCACTTGCGCTGTGAGTATTTGGTTGCGATATTTCAGCACCCCTAGCCTACCTTGCTGCTGACTCAGCTGTGTATCGAGACGCTCGCGGGCAAAGTATCCTGACTGGCCAAACCACAGCGTGTACTGTAACCAGAGCAACAAAACGACAGACAACGCGAACAATTTTTTCATTTAGGCACCAGCACCTAAGGCGCTGCGTCCGTGGTAAATAGCATCAGCACCTAACATTTTTTCTATGCGGAGCAATTGGTTGTATTTTGCCACTCGATCACTACGACTCGCCGACCCGGTTTTAATTTGTCCCGCCCCGGTTCCGACAGCTAAGTCTGCGATGGTGGTATCTTCAGTTTCACCCGAGCGGTGAGATATCACACTGGTATAACCCGCCGCCTTCGCCATTGCTATTGCGGCTAAAGTTTCACTCAACGTGCCAATTTGGTTGAACTTGATCAATATGGAATTCGCCACACCCTGCTCAATACCCTGCGCTAGAATTTTGGTATTGGTGACAAATAAGTCATCACCGACCAACTGAACTGAACGCCCAAGTTTATCCGTAAGCAACTTCCAGCCGGCCCAATCAGATTCATCCATGCCGTCTTCGACCGAGGCTATCGGGTGCAAATCACACAAATCCGCCAGATAGTTTACAAAACCCTCTGAGTCATAGACCTTGCCCTCGCCAGCCAAATTGTAGCAACCATCTACATAGAATTCTGAGGCTGCACAATCCAATGCCAAGGTAATGTCGGTGCCCAGAGTGTAACCTGCACGCTGCACTGCTTCTGCAATGACATCCAGGGCTTGTGCGTTTGATTCAAGATTTGGCGCAAAGCCTCCCTCATCACCGACAGCAGTCGCCAAACCCATACCACTCAATACCGCTTTAAGATGGTGGAAAATTTCAACTCCAGCCCGTAAACCCTCACTAAATGTCGCCATGGATACCGGCTGTACCATGAACTCTTGAATGTCGACGTTGTTATCTGCGTGCTCCCCACCATTGAGAATATTCAACATCGGCACTGGCATTTGCATTTTGGGAGTGCCGGCGAGTTGGTTGATATGTTCATACAAGGGCACACTTTGTGCCTGTGCCGCAGCTTTTGCAGCGGCTAAAGACACTGCGAGCATGGCATTAGCGCCGAGCTTAGATTTATTATCTGTCGCGTCGACTGCAATTAGCTTGGCATCCAGCTCGCTTTGCGCAGTGACGTCCATTCCCACTAAGGCACTAGCGATCTCGCCATTTACATTCCCCACAGCCACTGTCACACCCTTGCCTAAGTATCGATGTGGGTCACCGTCTCGCAGTTCCAGCGCTTCGCGGCTACCAGTAGATGCACCAGAAGGCGCAGCAGCAAGCCCACACGCACCGTCATCAGTGATGACTTGGGCTTCTATAGTTGGATTCCCCCGACTGTCCAATATCTCTTGGGCACTAATTGATTTAATGACGCTCATGTACTTCTCATTGATTCACTGATTTCAATTTTTAGGATGTTAACTGGTCTTCCAGCAAAGGTTGTTCTTTAACCACGTCGTCAATGGCTTTGAGCTGCTGCAAAAGCGCTTTCATCATCGCCAACGGCCATGAATTCGGACCATCGCACAACGCTTCATCCGGCTTGGGATGGGTTTCCATAAACACCCCGGCCACACCCGCAGCTAAAGCTGCTCGCGCCAGTACCGGCACCATCTCACGATCGCCACCAGACACCTTACCGCCGCCACCCGGCGTTTGCACCGAATGCGTCGCATCAAATACCACTGGGCATTGGGTTTGTCTCAACCAAGATAAGCTGCGCATGTCAGAAACCAAATTGTTATAACCAAAACTCGCCCCGCGTTCACACACCATTATCTGCTCATTGCCAGTCGCTTTGGCTTTATCGGCAACTTGCAACATCTCCAACGGTGCTAGGAATTGACCCTTTTTGATATTCACAGGTTTTCCCTGTTTACAGACACTGTGTATAAAATTAGTCTGTCGACACAAAAAGGCCGGTGTCTGTAGAACATCGACCACAGATGCCACTTCATCCAAGGGTGAGTCATCATGAACGTCAGTTAGGACAGGTACGCCTACTTCCTCTCGCACGCGTTGTAGAATGCGCAAGCCTTGTTCCACACCAGGCCCACGGTAGCTATCGATACTCGAACGGTTGGCTTTGTCAAAAGAACTTTTATAGATGAATGGGATCCCTAGCTCGCCACACATTTCTTTGAGCAGTTGGGAGGACTCCATCGCCAACGCTTCAGACTCAATCACACAGGGTCCCGCGATGAGGAAAAACGGTTGGCGATCACCCACTTCAAAGTTACACAATTGCATAAGTAGTCCTTCTAATTCCGGTCAGGTTGCACATTAATCAGCGGCTCCGCGCTTGCGTTCTTCTTGAGCTGCATGTGCCAAACCGGCCTCGATAAAACCCGAAAATAACGGATGGCCTCGACGTGGGCTCGAGGTAAATTCCGGATGAAATTGACAAGCAAGAAACCAGGGATGATCAGCCAGTTCAATCATCTCGACCAACTCTCCATCCTCTGACCGGCCAGCCACCACCATGCCTTGAGCTTCCAACCGTTCGACGTAAGTGTTATTGACTTCGTATCTATGCCGATGTCTCTCTTTGACCACCGCAGCGCCGTATACACGCTCTGCCAGCGTACCCTGATTGAGAATACACGCTTGTTCACCCAGACGCATAGTACCGCCAAGATCGCTGTCTTGGTGACGTTGTTCCACAGCACCTTGCTTATCTGTCCACTCGGTAATCAAACCGATAACGCCATGTTTAGGATCATCCTCAATTTCGGTACTGTGAGCGCCGTCTAAGCCAGCACAATTGCGCGCAATATCAATGATCGCGGCATGCAGGCCATAACAAATACCTAGATACGGGACCTTATTCTCCCGCGCATACCGCGCCGCCAAAATTTTGCCTTCGAAACCTCGCCGACCGAAACCTCC
>JAADHW010000339.1 GCA_013151695.1 Gammaproteobacteria bacterium | reverse complement strand
GCACACACGTCATGCCCCAATGTACTGGCCAACTTGATGGCCTCATCCATTAATTGCTGATGGCAACCAAACAATTTTAAACTGCCGCCAATCTCTAAGATGATACAGTCGGGGTGTTGCACACTCACATAACTGCTGAAGCGATACAGAATGTCGGCTAAGGTACTAAGCCGAGTAGCTTCTGCTTCAATATCACGATAACCATGCACAACCTCTGGTTCGATACTGCATGCCGTTGCCAATGTGCTGCCTACTGCAATGCCATAGTCTTTAGCTGTTGGGTTACACATAAAAACCCGGTTTTTATGCAGTAAAACAATAGCGCTTTGTGGATTGTTATGACGTGCGGTAAATATCTCTAGTGGCAGGCGGGGGAAATGTAAGGCAAGCCATAACATAGTGGCCTCAGTGTACTGGAGGCGCTAGGGTAGGGGGCTGAGGGGGCCGCGTATCATCAAGGGGGAAGCTTACAGGTGGCAGATAATTACGTTGGGGTTTTTTGTTCTGGGCACCCGCCTGTTGAGCACGCCATAAACTGAGTTGTTTTTGTATTTCCTCATCTTGACGATACGCAGACGCAGTAGTTTCTGCCACAGCTAGGGTTATGCCGATAACCGGCCAGCCGCCACGCCGTTTAATAATGTCTAGAAGCACACTTCCAGGTTCGCGATTGCTGCGTAAAACCAGTCGCAACTCAGCCATGCTGGATTGTTTTTGTGCTTTGTCTGGTCGAAACAAACAAGTAAGCGTACGGCCTTGTTTGGCTGCAAGTTGTAGGCGTTGTGTATCTTTTAACTTGAGCTGCTTTTCTTCTAACCAAGCAAAAACTGTACTACATGTTCCTGATTTGCATGCGCGCTCTAATGCCCACAATGCATCTTTATGGTCTTGAGTGCGGATCAGCAAAATTTTGTCGATATCGATACCCATGCCGACAAGTGCAGGGGCATAGGGAATGAATGGTGGGTTGATCCAGGCCAGCCAGCGCTTCTCCTGTTGGCTTAAGGATTGTAATGCAGGCATGAGTAGCCGCAGTTCACCAATGCCTGCAGAGGGCAGCATAATCTCGACAAGACCACCCACAGGCCAACCCTGAGCCAGCAAATAGCTGTCAAGTTGAGCATAGCCAGTAGAAATACCTTGCTGTGCTTGAATTTGCTGAGCGACTAACTGGCCAGCCCGCCAGAGGCTGGGGTGTTTAAGTAGCTCTAGTTTTGCTGATGTACTTGCTGACACGACACGATTTTATTTACGGGGTCGATCAGGTTAACTGTATATATAACCAGTATCAAGTGTGTCTTTATGGGGTATAGATAAAGTCCGCAGGGAGTTAACAACAGGTGGTTTCAGGGAGGGTGTGCAGTGCACGAGTGGCTTGTCGGTCACAAGCCGCTTTTTACACATTTCAAAACTGAATTTCCTGGCCATAGGCAGCAGCCCTCATACTAACTACCAGTCCTTGCCAGCTGGTCACCCCTTCTTTGTGTAGTTTTCGATTCTCTCGAGCAGTCATCTTAAGGGTTCGAAGCGCATGCGTATCGTTCATCGGAGATGTATCTACACCCACATGTTCGTTAAAAAGTTCGACCCTGATGGCCTTCACGGATTTACTGCAGAAGATTGCCGCGTTGAGCTCCCCGTTTCCGTATAGCGAATGGTGATGGAGGTTACATGACCCTATCGACGCGAAGTTGTCGTCGATGAGTAGGACTTTCGAGTGAACGTATACCGATTGTCGGCTTCCGTCCTCACCAAGTGCAGCAAGTCCTGCAAGGGTGAAATTGTCGTAGCTATCAAGTTTTGCCCTGAGATCGAGAAACGCTCTCCGTTCGTCTGTGATGGTGCCACCTACTGGTAAATCTGGCGTGATCGGTAGCACCATCGCGACCTCAATACCGCGTTTCAGTGCTTTTTCGAGTTCCTCCACAATAGGCGTTACTTCGACGTACTGGTTTTCCATGTAGATTGTCCGGTTCGCGGCTCTTATAGCTGAGCAATACTGATCTAGGTTTGTACGTTCACCAGCGGCTATGTCAAAAGGCCGCCCCCCATCCGCGGCCGGATGACCATTTTCGTAAAGTCCGCGGCGAGTAGTGCGTTGAATTTGTACCTGAGCCGTCCCGCATTCATCTGGCAGGTGGGTAGGAAAAGTTAGATCACCAGCAGAGTTTTCACCCCAGCGACCGTCTTCGCGGCTTCGTTCGCTCGCTTCGTTCCAGCGTTGTACGAAGTTATGTTGCACGTCGCTTACCGCTGGGCCGCTTAACTCAACATAGACATCATGAAACTGGGCACCACGCCCACTATGGCCAGGCATTACAAATGCATGGGGATTCAGGTTGATTCCGCCCACAAAACTGGTTCCAGTAACGTCGGTAGGGTCGATTAGCCACGTTTTTTGATGTTGACAATACCCGGGCGCGCCTCGATCCCATCGGATGTTAATACTCGGATATTCCCGCGCGAGCATGTCAAAATGCTCTTCAGGGCCCCAAAAGGCGTTGCGCTTGTGTTTCTCCATTCGCTCTTCGGGTCGCCAAAAGATTAGTCGAACGTCCACGCCACGTTGCGCTGCGCGCTCGAACACTTCCAACGGCGTCCCATAATTATCCGGCATTTCCACAGACGGCCACATAAAAGTAATTGTCGCCCAAACGCATTGCTGCGCCGTTTCAATCGCGCCGCAGATTCGACGAAATGCTGGAATTCCGTCGATCAATGGGCGAATCTGATTACCCGAACGTGTTGGGTATGAGCCTGAAGTAACGAACGGCACTGTTTGATTCAATTTCGCCTCCCTGATTCTCTACGCCATCGCAACTTACGTGTCGCCTTCAGTCTAAGTACTCCCAAGTATTAGCACCGTCAAAACTACGGACGGCAACTCCCGCGACCGCATCCTCAGGCATCATGTTCAAAGCTTTCCAATCAATTCCTCAAGCGATCGACACGCCTGCATCAATGTCTCAAAATCCAAATCAACTGCCTGTTCGATCAATCCCGCTGAACACATCGCATCAAAGTCGGTTTTCAACTCAGACAGAAAAGGTTCGTCAGGAACAATGTGTAGTGCGCCTGTAGATACCACGTCTGCGTAATCAATCCGATTGTTAGTGAGATCATTTTCACGAAAAAAGAGGGCTTTGTGTGCCGCCACCGATTCGCCAGTTGAGATGTCGTTCAACGCATTCTCAGCGATACCTGCCTGGTGAAGTTGTACCAAGTCATACCAATGGCGAGAAAACCGATCGCTGCCGCGAAACCTCTGTTGGATACAAGCCACATGGATTGCTGTTAGTTTTTCCCAGAATGTGCGCTCCGCGCTCATGGTGCGTACCTGGGCTTGCGGGAATACAAGATCCAGTGATGCGCGTGAGGCGTCGCACACTATTTCACACACCGCGTTAGGCTCTGCGGTACCCCTGGCACCAAATTCCATCACCACCGTGGGTTTGACGTAATCCGTGCCCGTGTATAACGGCTCGTAGTGCACCAACAGGCGCTCACCCTCAGCAGGTTCTAATGTGATTGGCAACTGACCAATTCGGGCGTGCATGTGATGACAAAGATCCTCATGAATCCACCGCGCCAACCGCATACGTAACACCTTACTCCATTTGTTGGCTTGTGTGACACTCGGTGGAAGGGCATTTGGATGGCCTTCCACCAAATCGGCACCTAGCGCTCGAATGTCGTAGGTCAAATCAAGGTCTTCAGAAAAACGTTGGATCACCCCATACGCTTTGGACAGGGAGGTACCGCCTTTGAAAACAAGATTTCGAGCATCGGGCAAACCGCTGAGGGCGTCTAACACCCACACGACCCAAACATCTTTCTCGAGCAGTTCTGGCGGACGACCGAGACCCTCTGCTACCACGGCCAAGGCATCACGCTGGTCATCGCGGGTAAGTTCGAGAAATGAATCAGCCATGCGCGGCGAGCGGCGCAACAGTTTTGGCCAACCAACTCGGCCCCCGAGCGCCCAGTCTGGCTAGCGTTCGTTGCTCTTCAGTACTGAGCTGCGCTTGCAACGCGGCCATACTGACGGATGCTGTGGCTTCACCCAACCAACTCAGCGCGCGCAGCGCTTGTCCCACAGTAGAGTGGGGTGCTGACAGTTGCCATGGCGGTTTGTGTTCGAAGGACACGCGCTGGGCCCCGATGGGCAGCGTACGAGATTTGCCAGACGTCCAATACACTCGGTGCATGGGGTTTTGCGTCGTCAAGCCGAGTTGATTGGCGGCCACGGCGCCACTAGGGACTACGGTTTCGCCAGTGCGTTCCGCAATGTCCTGGACCACTCGTTCAGCACTGGGCGGACGGCGACCAAATCGGGTTTCGATAGGGCAGGTATACAGTCCGCGACCGACGCGCAACAACTGACCACGCCGCAGCAGGCGTGACAATGCTTGATCGATACTGTCGCGGCCACCGAGATGCAACAGTTCCCTGGCCGATACGGTCGTGCCTTCGGGCTGGTGAGTCACATGGGCTAACACTTGTTGTGTAATCGAATTCATGACGCGCTTCTTATATATCTATGTATTAGACGCCATGGCTCGCGCAGCGCCAAAGTACGTACTATACAGTAAATGTGTCAGAAATAGGATGTTGTTTCTGACACATTAAGCAAAATATTATTGTGCGTGATTACTGGGGTAATGATGCACTGGCTGGTGGACACCCACCTGAAGCCACGTTTTGATTTCATGATCAATGAGGGTGTGGTGAATATACGAGGCCTCAACCCAGCCATTACCGGAAGCCGCCTATTGCATTACACAGCGTGCGCACGAATACAGTGAATTCCTCGGCCAACAGGCGCATCAAGTGTCTAAAGATTTAACCTAGTTTACTTCTCGGAGGTCTCTGTGCACTGTATTTACTTTCTCGCCCAGCTACCCTTGTGTCGTTAGCCAACTCGGAGATTCAGTTATGGATATGATTAAACACAATCGAGAAGCTTGGAATCGCTTATCTGATGGTGGAATTATTTGGGGCATTCCTGTCGATTCAGAAACGATATCCAGAGCGCGGGCCGGTGATTGGCAAGTCCAGCTAGCTGGTGGAACGCCTGTACCACACGCGTGGTTTGATGTTGATGGCAACGTAACGAACAAAGACATTCTCTGTTTGGCGTCGGGAGGTGGACAGCAAGCACCTTTGCTCGCAGCCGCCGGGGCCAATGTAACCTCACTTGAACTATCTGATTCTATGCTTGCGAAAGACCGTAGTCTCGCGACTGAACACGGCCTCGATTTGAGTTGTGAGCAAGGCTCTATGACTGATTTATCTCGCTTCGCTGATGCATCATTCGATCTAGTCTTCTTGCCGGTTGCTGCATGTTATGTACCTGATGTTCACGTGATATGGAGAGAGTGCGCGCGAGTTTTGCGTCCGAATGGTCGATTGCTTGTTGGTGTAATTAACCCTTTGGTAAACCTGTTTGAAGAGAACGAGGGAGAACCTGATATCGGATTGCAGGTAGTGAACGAACTACCGTTCGCAGAAATTGAGGTATTGTCAGATGAAGAGAGAGCAGCCGCCATTGAACGAGGAATGGTATTTGTATGGAGTCATACCCTTACAGATTTGATCGGTGGCCAGTTATCTGCGGGATTTCGCATACTGGCGTTCACTGAGGCGCGGCGAACAGATCCGCGTGCACCTAGTATAAACAAGTACACGGATACATACTTCATGACCGCGGCGGAACTCGTCCGTTAAGTCTCGGGGACTGCCTGGTACAGTGCACAAGGCGCTCGCGGCCAAACGGTTAACTCGGTGGCACCGTATCGTGCTGGGGTAAGTCTCCTTCGATGGTTTCCCAATCTGGACTCGAACGAACCCAAAGATG
>JAADHW010000374.1 GCA_013151695.1 Gammaproteobacteria bacterium | reverse complement strand
TGAGTCCAAGTATGACTTGATGGTGGTTAGGATTTCTTTTAATTGAGCGCCCAGGTAGAACGCGATCGGTAAATGCCGAATGTTCAGCCCTATGCAGGACAAGTTCGTATTTGCCCCCTGGTGGCAGAGCTGGGTACACCGCAAGTCGTGTTTTGATGTTTCTGGGTCCTACCGGGACAAAATCTTTTGTACCCGTCATCAACATCCAAGGTAGCTGGACATTGCTAAATGCGGTTGTAGCGTTTCCCTGGCGAGGCGCGCTGGGGCTAAAGACAACTGCAGCTCTAATTCTGTCATCGGTAAATGCAGACAATCCCGAGGCGGTTGCTTGGCCACTAACGGCTTGAGTGGTGATTGCCCCAAATGAATGGCCTGACATGCCGATACGCGTGAGGTCCAATCTCCCGGCCAGTGCATGAGCCTCATCGACATTCCAGCGTTCTAGCTGATCTAACACCGAATGTATGTCGCGCACACGATGCAAAAAATTTTCTGCGGTGGCGGCTTTGGTGAACGCCGCCTGCCGCGCTTGTGCTGATTTTCCTTTCCAGATAGAAACATCGCTGCCTGGGTGCTGGACAAATACTGCAACATAACCCCGTTGCGACCAATGTTTGCCGAGATAAGAGCTGCCTTTGCGTGAACCGCCTAAACCATGGCTATACAGTACCACTGCTGCAGTATGTGGTGTTGTTGGAAGGTAGACCCATATGGGAATCTCACGCGTCCCCGTTTGGCTGTCGACCACCAGGTCGAGTGGCTCTTGATGATGGGGCGTCAATGGGCTAAGTGGGTTGTAATGCTCTATAGCAGCCTGTCCGGTGCTGCTTACCAGCATCAGCAAGATCGCGAGCAACAAGTTTATCTGCGGGTGTTTGTGTAATTGTGTCATGACGCTAACTGATTGTTATCCTCAGCGCGGCTTTGAGGTCACGTTTTTGAATCGCAAGGGCTTCGCGCTCAGCGCGTTTGCCATCGTTGTCTTGAACAGCTTCGAGCACTCGCACCCACTGTTTTAACCGTTGGCGTCGCAATGGCAATGTACTCACCGCCAAGGCAGCCCAAGTGATTGCAGGCCCCATGCACACTACTTGATCGATGAGGCGTACTAATGATTTGCTGTTGGCTGCAGCGGTCATGGTCATCAAACACTGTTCGGAAAAATGTAGAAAGCCACGCCCTGAAACACCACTCTCCACAGCTTCCTGCAACGCTCCAAGGGCTTCGACGAAAGCCTGCTTTTGCGTACTTGTGCCGGTTTCTGCTGCTCTACGTGCGGCTAGTCCCATGAGCATTCCGGTGACCTGGGAATTGATGAGAACCTCAGAATCTTCTAAGCGGGGAAGTTCTGCACCTCTCCCGGGGATGAGATGCACCAGCCCCGATGTGGCAAGCCGGTTGAGGGCTTCGCGTACCGGCCCGCGACTGACGCCAAAGTGATCAGCCAGAGCTTGCTCGCGAAGGCGCTCGCCGGGGTTAAGCTCCTGTAACCGGATCATGAGTGTTAGCTCTTTTGCAATGCGCTCCGCAGGGTTTGTCGAACCCTGTGTTGAGGCTTTGAGCAAATCGTTCAACCTATTAGTCACCCCAGTTCCAAGTAAAATCTACACCAAAGACACGCAACGAATTGAAGAATTGGTTGCTTGAAATGGTCTGCAATCGATAGATCTCGTCCGTGAGGTTCTGAGAATACAGGGAAGCTCGCCACTGGTCACCTTCTAGGCCAAGCCGCAGGTCAATCAACTTGTAATTGTCGAGCTGGCGAGTATTTGACGAATTCTCGAAACCGCCTTGTTCCGTAACCACGGATGCCGTAGCAAATGCGGTTAAGCCGTTGTTTAAACTCTGGGAATAGGTGAGGGCTAGGTTGGCGGTGAGGTTTCGTGTGCGATTGAGCCTATTGCCACTGATGTCTGTTGGCACTCCAGAGAGCAACACAACAGTTCCGTTCTGGAATTCGCCGTCGTTGTGTGCCAGTCCTAGACGTCCAAAGAGGTTGCCCGGGCCTAACGCCATGGCACCACTCAGTTCAAATTCCGCACCCCAGGATTCGGAATCACCGCCATTTTGCAATATGAATGTGTTTATCGTTGGGCTGGCTTGGGTGACAATCTGCACATCGTCAGTTTGCATGTACCAGATGGCGAGACCCGCACGCAGCCGACCGTCGAGGTGAACACTTTTTAGTCCAATTTCGTAAGACAGTGCAGATTCAGGGTCGTACGGAACAGCGTCTTGTGCGTCGGGAATATCAGCAGGAATACCTACGTTGAAACCGCCTGGACGGTAACCCGAGGCAATGCGCCCGTACAACATCTGTGTATCGGTTAGGTCAAACTTTAATGTTGCGGTGCCAGTAAACTCCGTCCAGGTATTCTTGTCGTTCAGGGTAAAAGGAGTCACTAATGAGGTGGCATCGAAGGGTGTGCGATCAAAGGAGAAGTCTTTTGTATCGCGTTGAACCCGCGCTTCCAGCCCCAATTTTAACCGCTCGCTCAATGGAAATTCCATGCCGCCGAAAACAGACCAAGAATTTAACTCTTCCAGAAAACTATCCCTTCTTAAGATGCGCCGTAGCGGGGGAATCACCGCGTTGCCTTGATTTGTTGTGAGTACGTCATCTTCGAAAGTTTGATACTCGACGCCAGCAATCCACGTGATCGAGGCATCATCAGCAGAGGTTACAAAAAATTCGAGGCCAAACCTCTCAAAATCTTCACTCTGATTAGCAAAGAGAACCACCTCGTTCGGACCAAAGCTAATGCCTTGAAAGCCGATAAAATGGTCTAGATCTTCTCCACGTCGGTCACCGTCGCGGTTACGATAGTTGCCTTTAAGATGCCAGTTTCCAACCGGCATCTCGCCGGTTGCGTCGAGGAACAAGATATGTTCTTTGACTTCGACGCCACCTATGTCGCTCATGACTCGCTCGAATCTGTCTGGATCCAGTGGCATACCATTGAAGGTAGTTGCGCGAAAACCAAGCGGAGCAAAGCCAGGGGCCTCACTGCTGTAGTACTCATAAGTTACGGTTACATCGACGGTTTCGCCTAACTTGGCGCGAGCACCAATTCTGGCGCCGATGAATTGCTGTTCGTCAATGCCATCATCACCATCGACAATGTCTATAAACCCGTCGTTGCGATTGTCGTAAAACCCGCCTAGTCGCAATGCGAAGCTATCGGATACCGGCATGTTAACTACCCCTTCAAATCGGGTTCTTTGTGGGTCGGAATAACCTAATCGTATTCGCCCCTCCTGAATATCTGAGGGTTTGCGACTGACGATGTTGGCAGCACCCCCTACAGCATTGCGTCCATAAAGTGCGCCCTGTGGGCCACGAAACACTTCAAAACGTTCCACATCAAATAGGTCCAAGCGGTTAAAGCTGCGTCCGCCAAAGCCACCGCCGGCGATATAGATGCCATTGCGGTAGATACCGGTGGCGGTCTCGGAGAAGCCTACTCGACCACCACCCTGGCCGCGAATAGAAATATCACTAAGGTAGTCTGGCCCGGCACTGATCAGCAAAACCCCAGGTATTTGCCGCAGTGCATCCTGCATTCCGTCGATAACCAAGTCATCTAATGCATCGCCGCTGAGGGCAGAGACTGATGCAGGAACATCTTGCGCTGTTTCTTGGCGTTTGCGCGCAGTGACAACAATTTCTTCAGTTATCGATATGCCTACTTCAGCCAGTGTTGGTGGGGCAGGTATCATCAGCACGGCCGCCACTATGATTCCCGAAAGGATTCCCGAAGTTATTCCACGCATGACTCTTTCTCCCCAGGTTTGATGATTTATTACGGTAATTATTGTTGGCAATATTGTCAACAATAATGAAGATACATTCTGTTTTAAATATTCCGTACCGGATGACCTCTGACCTATGCGCTTGGCAAAACTGCATTGTTTGCCTATAGTGCGGGTGTGAACCATTCAAAGGCACAATTTGCAACTCTCTCCGAGCAACAGTCTCGGAGCACACGATCGCTAAAGGCGAATCGTGTTGCACCTCTTTGCAATATTTTATTGGGTCTACTAGCAGGTCTGCTGCTGCCGGTTTCGCGGCATAATATCTAATACCTCAGGGCTAAGCCCAACCTAGAAAAGCTAACAAACCAAACTACCCAAGCGCAGTATGTGTGGTGGGTAACTATGCAAGAACAGATGAGGAAAGTGCGATGAGCAGACAGCACATTTCAGGGCGCGCCATTGGCGCAATGCCATTTCAAAAATACCAAGCCTTTAAACCAATTGACCTTGCAGATCGTCAATGGCCCAATCAAGTGATAGATAAGGCCCCGCGCTGGTGTAGTGTCGATCTAAGGGATGGCAATCAAGCATTGATTGATCCGATGAATGTTGATGAGAAGATGCGGTTGTGGGATTTGCTGTTAGAAATCGGCTTCTGCGAGATTGAGGTTGGCTTTCCGGCTGCATCTCAAGCCGATTTTGACTTCATACGCCGCATCATTGATGAAGATAGAATTCCTGATGGGGTCAGTATTCAAGTGCTGTGCCCGGCACGGGAAGAACCCATCACGCGTTCGGTTGAAGCTCTTCAAGGTGCACCCAGTGTTATTTTCCACCTCTATAATTCCACATCGGAGCTGCAGCGACGTGTGGTTTTTAATTTGGATAGGCAGGGGGTGATCGATCTCGCGGTACAGGGTACTGTTCTTGTACGCAATGGGCTCGCAAGCTTGGACTCTGAGATAACCTTCGAATACTCGCCGGAGTCTTTTACCGGCACAGAGCTCGATTTTGCGGTGGATATTTGTGCCGCGGTCGCAGATACCTGGGGTGCTACAGCCGCAGCGCCGATGATTATTAATTTGCCGTCTACGGTAGAGATGGCCACGCCAAATGTCTATGCAGACCAGGTGGAGTGGTTTTCGCGCAATTTTCCCGACCGCGATAGAGCTGTCATTAGCCTACATACACACAATGATCGTGGCACGGGGGTTGCAGCAACTGAGCTGGCCTTGATGGCTGGAGCACAGCGAGTGGAAGGTACTTTGTTTGGAAACGGTGAACGTACCGGCAATTGCGATATTGTCACCGTAGCGATGAACTTGTTTAGCCAAGGGGTTGATCCAACGCTAGATTTTCGTGGTATGCCGAAAATTCGTGAAGTGGTACAAGCGGTTAACAAGCTTGCCATACCAGAAAGGCATCCCTATTCAGGTGAATTGGTATTTACTGCTTTCTCAGGGTCTCACCAGGATGCGATACGTAAGGGTATGGCACAGGTAGATCGTGACCATTGGGAGGTACCGTATCTGCCGATAGATCCGGCGGACGTAGGCAGTTCGTATAAAGAAACCGTGCGCGTAAATAGCCAATCTGGCAAGGGTGGCATTGGCTTTTTGCTAGAAGAGCATTATGGCGTCGCGTTGCCACGTGAAATATTGGTTGAGTTCAGCAGTGTGATACAAGACCTTACTGAAGAGCTCAAGCGCGAAGTCAAACCCGATGAGATATTTGCGAAGCTCATCGCCACCTATACAGTGGAGAAGGGACCCTACCGCTTGATTGACTACGACCTGCTCAGTGGTAAGAACCAAGACCAGCGCTGTATTGCTCAAGTTGAAATTTCCGACAGCATCGTGACGATTACTGGAGAGGGGTCAGGACCAATAGAGGCTTTTGTCAACGCATTGGTTGAAACTTTGAATGAGCCAGTGTCGGTCGTCGACTATCATGAGCATTCACTCGATACGGGTACCAATGCCCAGGCTATTTGTATTCTAGCTGTGGAGAACAATGACAGTGCCGCACGTTGTTATGGAATTGGTATCAGTCGCAATACCATCACTTCGAGTTTGGTGGCGATTATCTCCGCCCTCAATCGCCGTTGGGCAGCTGGTTAGATACT
>JAADHW010000371.1 GCA_013151695.1 Gammaproteobacteria bacterium | reverse complement strand
TTCACCTCAACCTTCACCTTCACCTCAACCTTCACCTCCAGTCTGGCTGCCACCCTAACATCATAAGGTTACAAGTTATTGAGTTTTAGTTGACGCTGTACTTTTGCATGTTGTTCGCGAGTTAATGTGTATCTCAAGATTAATATAAGCGACACCACATTAAATATGGGCACAATGTAGGCTTCTAAAACGCCAATTTTAAAGATCATCTGCGGCGTTATCGCGCTCGCTGTGGCGCCCTGGGGTAAACCTACAACAAAATCTAACAACAGCCCGGCGATCAGAATGCCTGCGCCTGTGGTTGCTTTGCTTGAAAAAGTCATGACCGAATTAAACAGCCCTTCTTGTCTGAGCCCAGTTCTCAGTTCTTGCACATCGATGGTATCAGCTACCATAGAAGCAAACATGATGATGCTAACGGTAATGAAGTAGCTGATAAGGATAGTCGAGCACACGACGAGCACTATCAGCTCAGAACTTCCGTTGGGCGGCGCTATGCCTAACAATCTCATTGTCACTGGAATAGCTGTGGCGACAATGGTTCCGATATTACTTAAAACTAAAACGTATTTCTTGTCGAGCAGCCCTTGCAAAGGTACTGCGGTAAGGAATGCAACAAATCCACCCACAACCGCAAAGGACATCCATTTCAAAGCTTCGCCACCAAAGCCCCAAAAGTAAGTGTTCATGTATATTTGTAGAGCTTGATTCGTGCCGGTAACAACAGCACTGGCCAAAACAACTAAAAACAGTATTCTAAAGTCTGCATTTTGCAGCGCCAGGCCAATCTCTTCAAACAGAACTTTTGCACTAAACCTTCGATGCTTACTGGCCGGCTGGCGAAGATACTGAATTTGATCCCTGGTGAAATGAGTGGTGATGAAAGCACCAACAAATACGGTGCACATCAGCAGCAAGGCGAATAGCGGATAGTGATCCGGGTTCAGCTGACCTTGAGGATATTCTTCCGAGGCGGTAAAAACTTGGGCATAAATAGTGAAAGTAAAAATAACACCAACCACCCAACCCACCGCAAATCGATAGGCTACTAACTCACTTCTTTCTTTGTAGTCGTCTGACAACTCTGCAAACAGAGCATTCCATGGTACGGAAAATAAAGTGAAACTCAATCGGGTTGCTACCGCAAACAGCATCAGCCAGAAAAATAACTCCCCTTGATCGAGCGGAGGAGGATTAAACAAACAATATAGACTACCGCTGAAGGGCAGGATTGCTAGGTACATCAAAAGATGCCTACGCCCTAAGCGATGTCGGATATTGTCAGAAAACGAACCAACCACTGGGTCACTTACGGCATCGACGATTAGTGCAACCAGCAGCGCTAGCGATGCTTGCGAAGCTGACAGGCCCAAAACTTGGTTGTAGAACAACAGTAAAAAGGTGCTGAAGGCGAACTCAAGCAACGAACCTGGGACAATGCCAACACCTTGAAGTATTTTAGTTCTAACAGGAACGCGCCCATTACGCTCAACACTACGAACAAACTTGACGCCGATACGATACCCCTTAATTACCATTCGATTAGAACCTAAATCAACCCACATTTGAATCTTAACTGCGAGCATGTTCACATAGCTCAATCTGAATAACGTTTGCACAGGCAATCTACATGACTCTAGCTAGGGAATTCCCAAACATCTCCGAACGCCGTGTTGCCACAAACGACATTGAATTAAACATCGCTGAGCAAGGGCAAGGTCCTTTGGTACTCATGTGTCACGGGTTTCCAGAATCTTGGTATTCTTGGCGCCATCAATTCCAGGCCCTGGCAGATGCTGGGTATCACGCTGTCGCGCCAGATATGCGCGGCTATGGAAGTTCAGACAAACCCCATGCAATTGAAACGTATAACCAAGTTAATGTGGTGAACGACATCATTGGTCTAATTCCTGCTCTGGGATATGAAAAGGCAGTCGTTTTTGGTCACGATTGGGGGGCACCTACCGCATGGAGTTGTGCGCTAAACCACCCAGACAAGGTCACCGCAGTTGGTGCGCTGTCGGTACCTTTCAGCCCACGTGGTGAAGTTCCGCCATTAGACATGTTGCAGGAAATCTTCAAAGATCAGTTCTTTTATCAGTTGTACTTTCAAGCTGAAGGTGTGGCTGAAGCAGAATTCGAAAAAGATGTACGCAGCGCTTTACGCAAGTTCTACCATATGGCAAGTGCACAAAACGATCTTAGCCTCATGGCAACGAAACCTGTTGATGCGGACCTGCTTTCAGATTTACTTGACCCGCAAGAAATGGGCGCCTGGCTGAGTGAAGAAAACCTACAGTTCTATACCCATGAATTTACCACCAGCGGATTTCGCGGCCCATTGAATTATTACCGCAACCTAAATTTAACTTGGCAACTCACCGAGGCAGCACCCACCACCATAGCGCAACCTGCCATGTTTGTGGCAGGAGAAAAAGACGGTGTAATCATCATGGCAGCTCAAGCACTACAGAGTTTGCCAAACCATGTTACTGATTTGAGAATCAACAAGCTCATTCCAGATGTCGGACACTGGACCCAACAAGAAGCACCACAAATGGTGAACCAATATATGCTGGAGTTTTTAGCCCAACTGTAGTGAGCTTAACCAGTTCCTGCCAAAGCAATGCACTCTATTTCTACGTGACCGTCTAATGCCAATCCAGATGCACCCAATGCGCTACGCGCCGGGCGATGTCCAGCAAACATTTCCACATAAACTTCGTTCATAGCCGGCCAATCCGCCATGTCTTTCATGAAAACAGTACACTTAATCACATTGTTCATTGACGAGCCATGTCGCTGCAATATGGCACGGATGTTTTCCAAGGTTTGGCGCGTTTCTGCTTGAATACCCCCGGGAACAAGGTCAAGAGTGCCCTCTTTCACACCAATTTGTCCGGATAAATACAGAATATCTCCAACCTGCACGCCTTCAGCAAAGGGCAAATTGAGCGTATCTTGCTCCGCGGTAGACAAAATGATTAGTTCATGCCGATGCTCAGGTGTTTGAGTTTCTGGCAACCCATCACCACAGCCCACTAACATGCCAACTATAACCGCCGTAAAGGTATTGAGAGTTAAGTTCATTATGGTGCCTCGCTTGTTATTTGATCTCTTTTCTAAGTAAATTACGGTGCCATATCCATTTGACCAGTAAAACCGGATGGTGCATGAGGTCCTGCGACCAATTGTTCTAACACGCCGCGGCCCTTTCGACTGCCCAAATCTCCTTCCATGCTCACATCACAGATCGCTTGGATATGTAAATTAGCGCCATCATCCATCTCAGACAACGAATACTCCTCGTAATGGCTATCAAGCTCACCATGGTAGGTGCCGTGACTGAATTCTGCATGCCCGTATCCAACCCCCTTCATGTACCAATGGTAACGTGGTGTCATTACTATTTCGGAGACACCCCCGGTTCGATCTTCAAACCGCAACCAGGCCTGTTGCGCGTGCCGGGTACCTGAAATGTAGTCGATCTGTGACGAAACTTTGGCCATGGCCTGCTCCTCACCATCAGTAGGAATAAAAACACCACTGGTATTCCAAGGATGACCAAATTCATCATCATTTAAGTGATAAAGGCTAACACCATCCTGCCAATTTATAGGTGCCCACAACCAGTAGAACTGACTTAACTGCGGACTATAAGGGTTAGGTTGAGGATCACTCGTGCCAATACTGCGTACACCCCAAGACCGGTCTCTGGTACCCATCCACTGCTCAGGCGTTACCTGTATGTGTCGGCCTTTATGTTTGATACTGCCTTCCCACACACCATTTTGCGTCAAGCGCGTTGAGTCCATCACCAACTGTGTGCCTACTCTACGTGTGAACCGAGGTTCTTCATGAGCCGCCATGCGCGAAGTGAAAGTAAGGTCTGCAAATATGTCGTGATCTTTGTCATCTACAACAATTCTCAATTGGTGAAGGGGTTCTATCACTTCCACCTTCACCGGCCCCACTTGTGTGTCCATCCTCTCCATATGCAATATGCGTGAGGTGATTAGATTGTGTTGTACGCCATCAATGATGAGACTAAACGCGGCATCCATGATATTCACATAGGGGTAAACACCCAGGGCGCTGGCGAAAAAAACGTCTTCACCCAAGTGGTAACCATTAAAAAAGTACCGGTCGTAGAAGTTCCGAGCAGCCCCTGTATAAGCAATGGGCTCTGCGGTTTGATGAATGGGATAGTCGTCCCCTTTGGTCAGCATCTATAATTCCCCTAAATCCTATCTCAACATTGTTAAACGAAATTAGTCTTTTGTTTTTAGAATGGCTCAAACACCTTAGTAACAGTTCATCGAGCTTAGCCATGAGGAGAAACATATGCTAGCAAACCAGTTTCTGCTCACCGCGACCAACAATATGGTATCCAATCAGATACCACTCTATGCTACTATATAGGCATGGCCATTATTACAAAGCTAACTTCAGCACCCGACCAAATTGACACGAACTACCCTGCACGCTTGTTGCATACGGCGCGGCTGCGAGCCGGTTTGAGTTTGCGCGAAGCAGCACGGCGCGGGGGCACCTCTCACGCCACTCTACATGCCTATGAAAAGGGTTCGAAGTCACCGTCTATCCAAGTTTTTATCCGACTGCTAGAAGCTTGCAGTTACGCTGTTGATATCACAGTGCACCCCCGTATAAGGCAGCGTCACGGCATGCCCCGAGGGGATGAATTACAACAAGTACTCGAATTGGCGGAACAATTCCCCGCTAAGCATTTGAAAAATATAACCTTTCCAAAGTTCGAAAGCCGTGTCTAGTCTCGTCGATAAGATCATCATCTGCCATCAAACCTTAGCCGCGGCCAACATTCCCCACGCATTTGGTGGCGCACTAGCCCTGGCTTGGTGCACACAAGCGGCAAGAGGCACAATTGACATCGACATTAACTTGTTTGTCGACGCACACCAGGCTGAACAGGTATTGCGCAATCTGCCCAAAGGTGTGAGCTATACAAAGGCCGACCTCAAGACCCTCATCCGTGACACTCAAATACGCTTGTTTTGGCAAGCGACCCCCCTCGATCTGTTTCTCAACAGCACCCCGTACCACATTGAAGTACAAAGCAGGATAAGGTTTGAAGACTTTGCCGGGCACAAGGTGCCGTTTTTGAGTTGTGGTGATGTCGCTGTGTTCAAAGCGTTCTTCAATAGCACCAAAGATTGGGCTGACCTAGAAGAAATGCAAATTGCTGGAACCTTAGATTGGCGGTTTGTGGTAGGTGTCCTCACTGAATACTTAGGCGCTGACGATGAGCGAATCCATCAACTTAGAATGATAGCCCAGCGCCCTAGTGACACGCGCAGCACATGAGATTTACTCGGAAGTGACCAGTTTAGCCTCCCACTCAAGTTCAGGAACAGCCTCCCCGTTTAGAAAGGCTGAAATCATAGCGTTAACCACTTCCGGTTGTTCTTGTTGTACCCAGTGAGAGACCTTGGGTAGGTATCTGATGGTAAAGTCACGCACATAATCTTCAGTCCCGTAAGTGGTTTCCTTTGTTAGGGCCATATCATCTTCACCCCACACCATCAGTGTCGGCGTTTCGATAATCGGAAAACCCAGATCGCGCTGTCGCTTTGCTCCGCCACCACGAACCAAGGCACGATAGTAGTTAATCATGGCGGTCAAAGTGCCAGGTTGCATAGCGTTTGACCGATACACCTCACCCACTTCTTGAGGAAATCGAGATTTATCCACTGCAGAGTTGCGCATCACATCTGCTATCCCAGCGCCATCATTGCGTGCGAACAATTTTTCCGGCAAAGCTGGAATTTGGAAAAACAAAATGTACCAAGATTTCTTCAACTGAGCCCAGCTAAACGCCTGGTTCATCGCTTGTGGATGGGGAACGTTACAAATCACCAACTTACCCAACTTGCGAACC
>JAADHW010000284.1 GCA_013151695.1 Gammaproteobacteria bacterium | reverse complement strand
GTGTGACAGTGGCGAGGTTGAATTAGCCGCCGCAGGCCAGAAATACAATTTGCACCAGCTCAATGAATCTCAGCGTACAAAATTTAGACGCCAACACATTGGCTACGTTCATCAGTTCTTTAATCTTATACCTACGCTGACTGTGCTAGAAAATGTGTTGCTACCTGCAGAGTTGAATAAGCGCAAAGATCTGTTTCAACATGGCGCTCGACTGTTGGATGACTTTGGTTTGGCAGATAGGTCCGATAAATTCCCTCACGTCCTTTCTGGCGGTGAACAACAACGAGTGGCTGTGGCCAGAGCACTGTTGATGAAGCCAGCTGTAATTCTAGCCGACGAACCTACGGGTAATCTTGATCAAGCTAATACTGAGCTTGTTGCAGATCTACTATTTGCCATGGCAAAAGACTTTCAAGTGAGCCTAGTGGTGGCCACGCATAGCGAAGAGGTGGCAGCCCGCGCTGGGCTCAGGCTACACCTTGGTGAAGTTTGAAATGGGTGGTGCTCCCCAAAATGGTGAGAAAAAAGCGGTAAGAAAAAGTGGTGAGATGAGGTGATCTCCAAAGCACTTTGGCGCTTTTTTATGGCTACGCCCTGGTCTACTGCCATGACGATCCTTGGTATAGCGTTGGGTGTTGCGTCAATTGTCAGCGTACACCTCATTAGTAGAACTGTGGCAGATCAACTGGACAAGCTGGTAGCGTACGAATTGTCTGGCTATAGCTATTTTCTTCATCGAGACAAGCTGCTGGCCAAAGATTACTTCGAATTCCGCCAACATTGGAGGAATGGTCGTTACCCGGAGATTGAAGCTATTGCGCCCTTCGTGGACGAGCGTATTTTGCTTGATAACGTCCCGGTTCGTATCCTAGGGGTTGATTTGTTGCTTCAACCTCCCAGGCAAGAATCTCCGAAGCAGAGTTCTAAAGACGATGGGAGACGCAGTAGCTCATTGCTCGAAAAGGTTTGGGTTGATGAGTCTCTGCGGGAAAAATACAGCCATCGTCTGGCTGGGGTAATTGACGCGCCACAGGGAACAATTGTTAGTGATATTGGCGTAGCGCAAGAGCTTCTGGGCTGGGATCAAGATCAACTCTCGTATATTGGTGTTCGTTATCACGATCCCACCAAAGCCATTAGAGATTTGTCCGAGCACTTATTGCCGGGGATTAGTGCGGGTATGCCGGTGTTTAAGCCGCCGCAAATTGTAGGTTGGCAAGTGAAGTCTTTAGCAGATCAGCACCCGGCGAATCAGTTCGGTAAATCTGTACTATTTAATGTCAGCGCTTTAGGTATGTTGGCTTTATTGGTGGCTTGGTTCTTGATATATCAAGTTGCCGTGGCTTGGTTGCGTCGACTTTGGCCAGTATTTCAACGCTTGCATGTGCTGGGTGTCGAACACACTGCTTTACGCAACCGATTCCTGGTCATGATGATGGGCTTTGGCATGGTGTCTGGTGTTAGTGGGTTATACCTTGGCCAATTTCTCGCTGAACAAATTTACGCCATTGTTGTTCCCCAAGCACCACCAAGTTTACCGATTGATTTCTGGATTGTGATCAAGAGCCTAGGAACGGCTTGGTTAGTTTGTTTTATAGGTGGGTGGTGGGCCTATGTACAAAATACGCGCTCAAACAGTGGTCTGTCGAGAACCACGTATATCTTGCTTGGAATGACCGGTATGGCTGTATTTTTCTTTGGTGTACTGGTTGAGGCCAGTGGTCTGGTGGGTGCTTTTGTGAGTATTGCTGTGCTCAGCTTGTTTGCTGCGTCTAGTGTATCACCACTGTTACATACAGTGCGAAAGCAAGCACGTCGCATAAGGGGCTCATGGCTTCTTCGCTTAGGCTTGCGCGAGGTTATTTGGTTTCCGCGAGATTTGGCGGTTGCTTTGGCAGGTTTGTCTCTGGCCGTTGCTACAGCTATTGGTGTAGGTTTAATGGTAGATAGTTTCCGTGCAGACTTTGATCGCATGTTAGAGCGGCGGCTAGCCTATGACTGGGGTGTGGTTGGGACTGCGTCAAATCTCTTGAAGTTCAAAGCAGCTGTAGAAGGAGCACCGCAGTTGCAACGCCTACAAACGTATGCAAAAACGCAGATGCGAATTCAAGGAATTCCGGTGGAGGTGAGCGTCACCCGCTTAGACCAGTACGAGGCGCGTCGATATGGTATAGATCGTTCGCTACAGGCGAATGAGGTCTTGGTGGGGGAGCAGGCTGCCCGGTTATTACATCTTCAAATAGGCGACGAACTGAATCTAGCAAGTAATGCATACATTGTGGTGGGCATCTTTGCGAGCTTCGGTGATTTACTGCCACGCGTCGTGGTTCAGCAGCTTGTCAGTGATGCCAACACCGTTGGCGCGAACACGCCTGATGCAGTTAATTTTAACCTAGCGCATAGTATGAGTGACGATGCGCTGGCTTGGGTAGAGGGTCTGCGGGTTGAGTTCCCCAAATTGGAGATTCGCTCGCAACAAACTACACGCGAAATGGCGCTGGAGACGTTTGATCGGACCTTTGCTATTACCTCAATTCTGATCGCCATAGCCATTCTGGTGGCGGGTATTGGTCTGTATATTGCGATAACTGCGCTTAGGCTAAACCAGACCGTGAGTGCGAAGCTGTTATCCACCATGGGTGTGAATCGCTGGGAAAATCTGGGCGTCGATTTAGCTCGCGGGTTTGGCATTGGATTATGTGCCATCTTGTTAGCACTGCCCTTAGGATGGGGGCTTGGTTGGATACTGTGCCATGTTGTTAATCCCCGTGCGTTTGGGTGGACGGTGACTATGCAAGTGTCGCTTTGGCCGATTCTGGGGCCGGTAATGTGGGGTTTACTTGCGGCAGTGCTGGGTGGCTTATTAAGGGTAGGTCGGCAGGAGGAAGGTGTTGTTGGCGGCTAAATTGGACAGGTTTCTGCCATTCGTTTTATTGCTTGGCGCCATAATATTAGGGGTTGGTGGGTGTGCCGAGGCGCCACCCGTTGAAGGTATTACATTGCAAGGTTTGCGCGCAAATACTTCTGTCGGTGGTCTGGGGGCTGATAACAATGATACGAATGGGTTTGCTGTCGCCGGTGATGTCATCGCCTTTGAATTCCCACAAGATCACGGGCCTCACAGACGTTTTCGAAGCGAGTGGTGGTATCTCACGTCAGTACTACACAGCAGCCAAGGCCAAGACTATGGCGTACAGTTCACGTTGTTTCGCCAGGCGCTGTCACCTGCGCCTACAGGCGCGAGTTTGTGGCAGAGTGGCCAGGTCTATCTTGCCCACTTGGCGGTCAGCGACGTGGCGCAACGCCAGCACCTCCACGCCATGCGCTTGGCTCGTAGCCATCCGCACAGTGCTGGTGTTGGGGTTGAGCCTCATTTCAAAGCGTTCATCGAAGACTGGAGTTTGGAGCAAACTCGACAAACGCCGTGGCAATTGCAATTAACGGGCAGCGACTTGTCCTTTGCCGTCGATCTGCAGTTGACTCAAACGAAGCGATTAATTCGTCAAGGTGAGCAGGGGTTATCCCGCAAAGGTCCACTTCAAGCCAGCTACTATTATTCAATGCCTCGAATGCGAACCGAAGGCCAGTTAGAAATTGAAGGTGAGGTGATAGACGTTGAGGGTTGGACTTGGTTTGATCGCGAATGGAGCACCTCGGTTTTGGGTGATCATCTGCAGGGGTGGGATTGGTTTGCGTTGCAGCTAGATGACGGTCGCGATCTGATGGTTTATCGGCTTCGCCGTGAGGATGATCGGCGCGACAGCTACGACCACGGGGTGATTGTAGAGGGCGAGCGTCAGACTCATTTTGGCGTAGAAGATTTTGAATTGACCCCAACCCGGTATTGGCAAGATACCAACAACATCGCCTGGCCAACAGCGTGGAGACTAGATCTGGGTGGGCAGCTTGCGCAACAGACATTGTACATTGAAGCCATGTTTGACGATCAGTTATTCGATGAAGGGTTGGTATACTGGGAAGGGATTGTCTCGGTAAACTCAGCAGACCAACGGGTTGGCCAAGGATATATGGAACTCACGGGCTATCGTTAATCAACAAAACCGCAAAGAGATCGCGAATTGAATAAAAGAGAGAACTCGAAACTAGATTGGCAGCTGGTCGAATCGAGCTACGATGCTGATGCGGGTCTTATCTTATTTGAAAAGCGTATCGATCGATTGCGTAATCCTCGCAACCAAAAACTTTTTGATCGCTTGGTTCTAGAGTCGGTCGACTGGGTCAATGTAGTGGCTTTGGACAACCAAGATCGCTTGGTAATGATTCGTCAGTTTCGTTTTGGAGTCGGTTATACCACTTTGGAAACGCCTGGCGGTATGGTTGACCCGGGTGAGAATTCCCGCGCGGCGGCAGCTCGTGAGTTGCTCGAAGAAACTGGGTATGCCTGCGATCAATGGACTTATTTAGGTGCAGTAGAGCCTAACCCAGCCATCCACAATAATTTGTGCCATCACTGGCTGGCCCGGGATGTGCGAAAAATCCAAGACCAGGACTTGGGTGAGGGCGAATTAATCAGTGTCGAGTTAATGAAAAAATCTGCCGTAACAGCAGCCGTACAGTCGGGAGAATTGAAGCATGCCTTGGCGCTTTCGGCTTTGTCTCGGGTGTTTGAGTTATGGCCGACCCCCTATGTGGTTGAATGGACATCTGACGCTGGCTGATGGTGGCGTGGAGAACTCACGCCAAATCAATACTTTACGCACCGCTAGAAACTTGTTCAAATAGGTAGGACTAAGCGCGAAGAAACTTATTTAAGCAGTCTATGAGTGAAAGCCTGAACCCTCGGGAGTCGTTTGCCAAGCTAATGAATCGGCCAGCCAGTGACTGTCATACAGCTCGTTTGTTGCTGGTTGATGACAAGCCAGAGCTGCTGACTTCGTTGCATCACCTGGTAACACTCTACGGATACGATGCAGAACAAGCGCTGGGTGGCGAAGCTGCCCTACGGGCGCTGGAAAAGAATGACTATGATGTCATTCTGCTGGATCTCATCATGCCTGGTGTCAGCGGCCACGATATTCTGGATCACATTGCGCGTGAGAAGCTCTCATGCAAGGTGATTGTTGTCAGTGGTGACTCCAGTTTCAGTGGGGTCAAGCATGCGTTGCACTGTGGTGCCTTCGACTTCGTCAAGAAACCTTACGAAGCTGCCGAGCTGATTGCGACCATGGAAACAGCCCTGCGTCAGGTCAAACTTGAGAAGCAAAACGATTTCATGGAAGGGCAGCTGAAAGAATCGGAAGAGTTACACCGGTTTATCGTGAATGCCTCTCCAGATGTCGTCTACATGTTAGATCGCAATGGTTGCTTTAGTTTTCTGAATGACCGCATAGGGCCACTTTTAGGGTTCCAGAAGGCAGAGTTACTCGGCTGCCATTTTTCTGAATTGGTCGATGAAGTGGATGTTGAAGCGGTTAATAATCTTTTTAATGAACGCCGTACTGGCACTCGCGCCGTCAGTAATGTTGAAGTTAGATTTAAGAGCAAACACAAGGATCGAAGAGCGAATCCTGCTCGCACTCAATCTGTATGGTTTGAGCTTACGGCCATGGGAATTTACGCGGACAATAACGAACGAACCCGCGAAAATTTTGTTGGCACGTATGGTACCGCTCGCGACATCAGCGAGCGAAAAGAAGCGGAAGAGGTTATCAACTTTCAGGCGTACCACGACCTGCTGACTCATTTGCCCAATCGCGCCTTATTGAAAGACCGTCTTGATTTGGCTATTGCGCATGCACAGAGGAACAAGCGCAAGCTGGCCGCGATGTTCCTCGATCTAGATCGTTTCAAATTGGTTAATGATACGCTGGGCCACAGCATGGGTGATCGATTGTTGAAGGCTGTTGCGAAACGATTGCAAAGCTGTTTGCGTCAAGGCGATACCTTGTCAAGGCATGGAGGGGATGAGTTTACCTTACTGCTGCCTGAAATTCGTACCCGCGATGACGTGGTGGTGATATCCGAGAAAATTCTAGATCGGTTAAACGAACCATTTGTCATTGATAGCCATGAATTGTTTGTTGGCGCCAGCATTGGTATTGCGATGTACCCTGAGGCAGGTACTACGGGTGAGGTGCTGATACAAAATGCCGATATCGCCATGTATCACGTCAAAGGTCGGGGGAAAAATGGGTATCAGTTTTTCTCTGAGGAGATGAACCACCAATTTTTCAGCCGCTTGAGTTTGGAAAGAGAAATTCGCAATGCCATCACCCAAAACGAATTTGAAGTTCACTACCAACCCCAAGTCTCCTTGCAGTCTGGTGATATCACTGGGGTTGAAGCCTTGGTACGGTGGCGCCATCCTAGTCGTGGTTTGGTTGAGCCGCGCGAATTTTTACCCTTAGCGGAAGAAACGGGTCTGATTCGGCAAATTGATGAGCTTGTACAAAAACAAGCCTTCCAGGATGTTGCTTCGTGGCACAAAGCCGGGTTAGGTAAAATTCAACTTTCCGTGAACTTGACTGCTACTCAAATAGAGCAAGATGGCTTTGTAGAGTGCTTTGTTCAGTCTTTGAGCGCATCGGGCTTAGCACCAAAATTTGTGAAGCTAGAAATTACCGAAAATACCTTGATGCAAGATTTGGAAATTATCATTCCCAAGTTAAAGGAAGTGCGCCAATTAGGCGTGCGTATTGCCATCGACGATTTTGGTACGGGTTATTCGTCCCTGTCGTATTTGCAACAATTCCCGATCAACACGCTAAAAATTGACCGCAGTTTTGTCTGTGAAATTAGGGCTGAACAAGGTGGTGCCAGCATTGTAGATGCCATAGTAGCTATGGCGCGCGGGTTGCACCTAGACCTAATTGCAGAAGGCGTTGAAAACCGAACTCAGTTGAAATATTTGCAAGCGCAAGGTTGCGAAGAAGTCCAAGGCTTCATTTTTTCACCGGCGGTTCCGGCAAATGATTTAATTGAATTGTTGAAGAAAAATTCCTTTCAACAAGTCTTGGAAGGTTTGCCTCTGTTCGCTGCAGCACAAGCATAGCCAGCCACCCTCCCTCCCTACGGTAATAAGGTATACGGTCTAGTGTGGGGGCCCAAAGGGCGTGGGTTTTCCCGCTTAATTGACTTATAGTTCGCGGTCCTCTGGCTTGGCCAATATTTGCGATGAAAGGTTTTACGACGCAGATTGTGCACAATGATCGGTTAGGCACTATCGAGCATGGCTCTGTGCATAAACCCATCCATACCTCGGTAGCGTACGGCTATGAGGATACGCGTGAGCTGGCGGCAGTGTTCCAGGGAAAGCGGTCTGGGCATACTTACAGCCGCCAAATAAACCCCACTGTCGACGCCTTAGAAGCCAAAGTTTCCAAAATGGAAAACGGACTTAAAACTGTGTGTTTTGGTTCTGGTATGGCAGCCATTGGCACGGTGTTCTTTGCCTTGCTCAGGGCCGGCGATCATGTTGTCTCCAGCGCGTTCTTATTTGGTAATACCAACAGCTTGTTTAATTCTTTCGGCTCCCAAGGCTTAGATATCAGCTTTGTTGATGCGACAAAGGTGGAGGCGGTTGCAAATGCCATCACCCCGAAAACCAAAATGGTATTTGTGGAAACCATTGCTAACCCGCGCACCCAAGTTGCAGCCTTAAAAGAAATTGGCCAACTCTGTGCTGACAAAGGTTTAGTTTATATTGTTGATAACACCATGACTTCGCCATATTTGTTTCAACCCACTCAGGTAAAGGCTAGCTTGGTGGTGAACAGCTTAACCAAATACATCGGTGGCCATGGCAATGCCTTAGGGGGTGCCATTACAGAAATGGGACATTTCGACTGGCAGGGCTTCGAAAATATTTATCAGGACTATCAAAATGGTGATGCGCAAATGTGGGGTATCACACAAATTAAGAAGAAAGGTCTGCGCGATTTTGGTGCTTCGTTAGGACCGGAATCTGCCCACCATATTTCAGTAGGTTCAGAAACCTTGGCGTTAAGGTTGGAAAGGCAGTGCGCAAATTCGCAAAAACTGGCCGAGTACCTGCATCAACATGCACAAATAGGCCAGGTGTTTTACCCAGGTCTGGTAGATCACCCAGAACACGCACGTAGCTGTGATTTGTTCCGGCACCATGGTGGCGTTTTGAGCTTTGAGCTTGGCGATGGCGTAGATTTGTGGGACTACATGGACAAGCTTAAAGTGGTCATCAGATCCACCAATTTAGGCGACAATCGCACCCTGGCCATTCCCGTAGCACATACCATTTACTACGAAATGGGGGCACAGCGACGAAAGATGATGGGTATCAATGATTCCTTAATTCGGGTCTCCCTGGGCATCGAAGATATTGATGATCTGATCGAGGATTTCGAGCGAGCGTTTAGTTAGTCGTCCCTGAAAAAGTCCTTCCCTGGACTTTTTCAGGGGAACGCCTCAATTCGCGGCACAAAAACGTGGTTTTTGTTTGTTCATTCTCGGCTCATGCCGAGTACTCGGCTCACGCCGGGCTTCGCCCGCGAGGACCTCCCTCCGAAGGAGGGACCCATGGCCCTCAAGTCGGCCTTTGTATTTTGCCAGGTAATAGCGCCGTGGGCGCCATTACCTGGCAAAACCAGTACTGAAAATTTGATCCAAAATATATATCTCGCAATAAGTTAAACTTTATACAGGGCCGACTAGTTAACGCTGAGTGGAGGCAAGGTGGATAGGTTAGAAGGGAAGGTTGCAATCATCACCGGTGGTGCTGGGGGTATCGGCGCTGCTGTCGCGAAGTTGTTTGTGGCGCAAGGTGCGCAGGTTTTGCTGGCTGATATAGATGAACAGGCGCTCGTTCAGGTGTGTCGGGAAATTGGCAGCAACAATGTGAGTTATTGCGTAGTGAATGTTACTGACGCGCAGGACAACCTAGCCATGGTTGAAACAGCAACACAACGTTATGGTGGTGTAGACATCTTTGTGGCAAATGCAGGTATTGAAGGAGATGTTGCATCTATTGTGGATTACGACGAGGCCCGTTTCGATCAAGTCATGGCAGTGAACGTTAAGGGCCCGTTTTTAGGTCTAAAAGCAACCATACCCGCCCTGCAAAAGCGTGGTGGCGGTAGTGTCATCATCACCTCAAGTATTGCGGGAGTGAAAGGTGGCGCCCAGATAGCCCCCTACGTGACTAGCAAACACGCCGTAATAGGACTTATGAAATCTGCTGCGAAAGAATTAGCGGGAGAGAAAATTCGGATAAACACGGTGAACCCATCGCCGGTTGAAACGCGCATGATGCGTAGTTTAGAGGAAGGCATGGCACCGGGAGCGGCGGCGCAGGCGAAAGCAAGTATCGAAGCTTCTATTCCCATGGGCCGTTACGCGCAACCTGACGATATTGCCAAGGTGATGCTGTTCTTGGCCAGCGATGACAGCAAATTTATTACCGGATCTGTTTACATGGCCGACGGCGGACTCACCGCTTAATAGAGGAAAAAATGACAAAAGCAGTTTTAAGTACCGATCTATCTTTACCCAACAAACGTTCCGGTAAAGTTAGAGACCTATATGATGTTACTCTGGCTGATGGTGCAGAGGCGTTGTTGATCGTGGCAACCGACAGGATCAGTGCCTTCGACGTAGTGTTGTCCAATGGGCTTCCTGGCAAGGGTATTGTGCTTACCCAAATTTCTAAGTTTTGGTTTGATTATTTTTCTGATGCCCAACTGCCGCAAAAAATTGACCACCACCTAATCAGCACCGATGTTGCCGATGTACCAGGTTTGTCAGCAGATGAGTGTAGTGTGCTGAAGAATCGGGTGATGTTGTGTAAGAAGACCGAAGTAGTGCCCATCGAGTGCATTGCGCGAGGTTACATTACGGGTAGTGGATGGAAAGATTATTTAGCCACTGGCTCGGTGTGCGGCATAAAGCTACCGGCCGGTTTACAGAATAGTGATCGACTCGCAGAGCCTCTATTTACGCCATCAACCAAGGCTGTAGATGGTCACGATGAAAATATCAGTTTTGCTCAGGGTGCCTCGGTAGTAGGCGAAGAGCTCATGCAATGGCTGGGCGAAACTACTTTGAGTTTGTACACCCATGCGCGTGACTATGCAGCACAACGCGGCATTATTCTTGCTGATACCAAATTCGAATTTGGTTTGGTGCCGGGTGCCCAGCAGCCATTGTTGATAGATGAAATTTTTACCCCAGATTCTTCTCGGTTTTGGCCAGCTAACGATTGGCAGCCCGGGCGCGAACAAGCTAGTTTTGATAAACAAGTGGTGCGTAACTATTTGGAAACTGTAGTACAGGCTGGTGAATGGGATAAAACGTCACCTGGTCCTGAATTACCTGAGGAAGTAGTGGAACGAAGTATTAATCGATATTTGGAAGCCTACCGGTTGCTTACAGGCTCGCAATTGAGTCTGTAAGTGTCAAGGTGGACTGGTCAACCTACAAGCTAATCTGTGACAGGCCAGACGTTTGGTCACGGTGGATGCTTGAACAGTGTAGCGACTTGTTTGAGCAAATGGGTAAAAAGAGGTTGGCAACAAAACTGCAGGCCAATATTGAAGGCAAAGATCCCTTGGTGACTCCTGAGGGTTTCAAACCTCATCGCGAAGTTCAAATGTATCAACTGCACTGGAGTGCTGCTGATCGCATAGAGGGCTTAGCGGCAATCGTTACAGCTGTTGAGCAAAGAAGGTCAACATCAGCAACGTCTCAGCGTGGTTTGGGTGGGTTCGTGGAAGCCTGGCAAGAGTTTGCTCAGTATCAAGCAGGAAGCCCGGAATGATATGCGTTTGGCTGTAAGGGTACTTTTTTGCAAAAACTATTGATTGCTAACCGCGGCGCGATTGCGCGTCGAATTATTCGTGCGTGTGCAGATGAAGGTATTCGCAGTGTGGCGGTTTATTCTGACGCCGATGCTCAAGCGCCATATCTCGACGAGGCGGATGAAGCCTTTGCCTTAGATGGTTTGAGCCCGGCCGATACTTATCTCAACCAAAGTGCGCTGTTGAACATTGCTCGTCAGTGCAATGCGGACAGTGTTCACCCGGGTTATGGTTTTCTTGCAGAGAATGCAGTGTTTGCACAATCTGTTATAGAGCAAGAAATGGTATTTGTTGGGCCTGATCCTGCTTGGTTAGAAATTATGGGCAACAAGGTAACCGCTCGAAAGCTGATGCAAGAAAATGGTTATCCAATCTTTCCCGGTAGTGAGTTGTTGCAAGATATAGACTCAGCCCTAGCTGTGGCGCAACACATCGGCTATCCGATTCTAGTCAAGCCAAGTGGTGGCGGCGGTGGTATGGGCATGGAACTAGTGGCTAAAGAAAGCGATCTAGGCCATGCCATAGGACGAGCGAAGGCTGTCGCTCGAAATGCCTTTGCTGATGCTGGCGTGTACTTGGAAAAGTGGATTGCTCAGCCACGGCACATCGAATATCAAATATTGGGAGATGGGTGCGGTAACGCCATACATGCCTTTGAACGCGAGTGCTCTGTACAGCGACGTAACCAAAAACTAATTGAGGAGAGTCCTGCGCCGGGTATTGATAGGGAGGTACTTTTACGTAGAGCGCAACAAGCTGCGGACGTGTGTGCGAACATCGGTTATAACAATGTCGGTACTGTTGAAACATTGCTTGCCCGGGACGGTAGCTTCGGTTTCTTGGAGATGAATACTCGTATCCAAGTGGAACATGGGGTAACCGAGGCTGTCACTGGTTTAGATTTGGTGCGGCAACAATTGAGTTTAGCGCGAGGTGGCCAACTGCCTGAGCAAGTCTGTGCGAGCGGGTTTGCTATTGAAGCGAGGATTTATGCTGAAGACTCGATAACCATGTTGCCCTCTACTGGGCGGTTAACAGTATTTCGGCCGCCTAACTTGTTTGGTGTTCGTGTTGAAACGGGCTACCAAGAAGGTCAAATCATCACGCCTTATTATGATGCCATGTTAGCTAAGATAATTGCATATGCAGATACCCGAGAGAAAGCTATTGGGCGTTTGTTCATTGCTCTAAAGGCTTTTGAGATTCAAGGTTTGCAAACCAATCAGGCATTGTTACAGCGCGTATTGCAGGACAGCGATTTCCTCGCGGGGCGTGTGGATACTGGTCTTTTAAATCGAGTATTAGTCAAAAGTTCCCCAGGAGAAAGTTGAATGGCGCGACATGATGTAGAAAGCGAAGTGACAGGTAATGTGTGGAAATTATTGTTTGAAGTGGGCGCGACGGTTTCTGCTGGGGATGTGATCATGATTTTGGAATCTATGAAAATGGAAATTCCCGTGGAAGCGCCTGTCTCGGGTGTATTGAGCGAAATTCTGGTGGCAACACAAGAACAAGTGAAAGAGGAACAAGTTGTCGCCGTGATTGAAAATTGATGTAAGGTTGTGTTTAGGATGGGAGTTCGAGTATGGGTAGCCGTACAATAAATGTTGTTCCTACCCCCCATTCACTGTTAACTAAAATTACTCCGGCGTGGCGATCTACTACTGTCTTAACAAAGCGTAAACCTAGACCGGCGCCTCGGTTACTCGCAATTTCGCGCTTTGCGGAACGAAAGTAGGGGTCAAAAACTTTGTCGACTTCGTCTGCAGGGATTCCATGGCCATGGTCGATGAAGGTGATCTCGGCCGTCTGCCCAGTTGTTATAAGCGAAATTTGGATGAGCGTGTCTGGGTTACTGTATTTTATGGCGTTACCCAACAAGTTCACGAACGTTCGTTCCAATAGCTCGCCATTACCCTGCATCCAGATCCCATCGTGATAGGCAGAATTCTCCAGCGCCTGTGGTTCAAGCAATCCATGAGGTGTAATCTGGATATTTTTTTCTTTGGCAAGGAAGAAAACGTGCTCCACAGCGTTGCGTAGAACCTGCTCTAGTTCCAGCTCGTATACTTCAAAATGGCCGTGTAACTGGAGTCGCGAAAGTTGTAGAAACTGATCGGAAACAGACAGGCCTTTTTGCGTGTATCGAGTGATGTCTTCAAGCAACTTGGTAATGGGTGTGTCGTGGGTACCTGCGATGTCTGTTTGCTCTGCTTGTTTGATCAGCGCCAGCACAGAGGTTAAGGGTGATCTAATGTCGTGTGATAGAAAGGCTAGGGCTTCTTCTCGTTGTGCCTGTGCCTGTCGAATCTCTACAAGATCGGACAAGGTCAGTACCCAAAACGGTGCATAAGGTGAGTCTTGCGCCGTGCCCAACGGTTCTGCCGCGACCAATACTGGGGTTTGGTTGGCGGTATGACCCTCAAAAACGACAGACTTATTTTCCAGTACAACACTATGCTGGATACCATTCCAACTCAGCCCTAGTGGTGGTTGAATTTGAGCGAGCGTGGTTGAAATGTCGTTGTTTACCGGTGTGGCTAGGTTCAGTAGCTTCATGGCGGCTTCGTTGGCAAACTGAATTTCGCCAATTGCAGAAATGATTAGGGCACCGTTGCTCATACGTCCTAGCCCTGCCAAACCTATTTCTCTGCCTTCCCTTACGCCTTTGGCTCGAGATTCTAGACGTTCAATTTGAGCGGCAAGACGTTCCCCTGGTAGCGTAGTGGTGTCTTCTGAGGATGTTAAATTGTGAGTGATATCTTGAAATAGAGCCTGCTCTGCTCGACTAAGGGGTGTATCGCGGACTACCGAATACTGATTGGTTTCGGGGTTGGATAGAATACGTGTGCCGAGCAAGTTTTCGAGGCGTTGTAGATGTGTGTCAACGTCTTGTGGGATGTTGGATGAAAAATTTCGTGCCTTCCAATTACGCTCTTCAAGGTCTATTCGGTCGAGTTCATCTTCGATGAACGACCATGCTATGACGTGACGCCGCCAGCTCCAAACGGGGTAGATGATAATCACCGCGATAATGGCGTTAGCGAGGGGTAAATAAAGCCAAATACTGCTTAGCAATGAAATGGTCACCACAATAGGTGTTAATGCGAGTACAAAAGTAGTAATGAGCATTTGTGTCGGTCGCAGTCGAGGTAGTGATAAGCTGCACAAACTGACAAATAGAACACTCAATAAATTGAGAATCCACGCCGGTGGCGTGGTGATGATTGTGTTCAAGGTGAGCGCGCTGAGTAAGTTCGCGTTAAATTCCACACCCGACATAGGTCCCGCTTCACCGCCGGTGGGACTGGTCACCCAATCTCCCGCACCGATGGCGGTTAACCCTACCAACACCACCTTATCTTGCAGGGCCTGGCTAAGAGCCTGATTGTCTTGTACTGATTGCTGTAGCAATAAATTTGCAGGAATTTGCGGATAAGTGGAGGGAGGGCCAGCGAAGGGTATTCGTATGTACAGGCACTTGGATAGGGACAGTAAGTTTGGTGGCTCCTCATCGTCCATATTACTTTGGCAGCTTGGCAAGTTCACCGAGCCGAGGTGACGAGCAACTTCTACCATGAGGTGAGGCCAAAAGGCTTGTTGAACCCCTTGATAGAGGTAGGTACCCCTAACAATAGCGTCGTCATCCATTTCCATATGCACGTGTCCCAACGAGTCTGCTTGCTCTAACAGGTCGGCAAAAGGCAACACTTCAATGTGTTGGCGGCGTTGTCCGAGCGAGTCAATCATTACAGGCAGAGCTAAGTGATCGACGCCCGCGGCTGCTTTTACCAATTCGATGTCATCGTCGGTTTCGCCAGCGTAGACAATGTCTAAGGCAATCAACTTTGGATTGAAAGACTCAATGGCTTGAAGTAACTGTGCTTGTTGGCTCCGGCGCCAAGGCCAAGGACCAAATTGATGCAGGCTGTCATCGCTAATACTCACTAGGACGATATCTTCTCGAGCGGGTGCTGCGAGTCGTGACAAGGTTGCGTCATATATCAACCTATCTAAGGCGCTAAACCAAGTCCCTTGTTGACTGAACACGACAAACAGGCAAGCGACAACCAGCAAACCCAAAGACTCCGCACGGAATCGGGCTTGGGGGTTATTGGCCGAATGTTTCGGCGTTACAGGACTAGTAATGGAATCGCGAACAGGAGTAACCACCAGGGGGTACGTGCAACCGAAATATTTGTTTGGGTATTCCCACTGTGCAATGAGTTCTGCATTGACGCAAGTTGTACAGTGTACTTGCCGTAGTCGGTAAGCATGACGGTAGCATCAGTCGCGTCAGTCTCAATGGTGATTGGTGCTTTTTCAGGGGTGTTGCTGTTGCTTATCGAAAGCCGGTAACTTTCTGCCTGGTCAACGCCCACCCAACTGATGGCTAGTGCCATGGCCTGACGATCTACTGTGAGCCCTGTGGGCACATTGGGTAACAGAGTGAATGTAGAGCGTGTAGACACTGCAGATTCAGCCGCGGCCACCTGCCAACTGTATACGCCAGCAGTGAGGGGTAGCGCGTGGGACTGAGCGGTTACCAAAATCGACTTGCTGTGCTGCCAGTGCTCAGCGTCAACCGTTAGCTCAAATTCTCGTGTGGCTTGAGGATAGTGCCAATTGAAGGTAGTTGCCCCAGCAGTGAGGTTAGTTACAGAAGTCAGCTCTGGGGCAACTGCCTTAACATCTAACTGCACCAACGCATCAAGCCCCTCTATGCTGTTGTTGGAGACGGCGCGAACGGAAAGTAGATAGTTGCCTGGCACTTGTTCTACTAATGTGTGTGTGTTTTGAGTGGAAGATTGCGCGAACACAATATCAGGCGCCGTTGAGTTAGCCCAACTCACCACGTAATGGTTAGCGTCAACAACACTTAACCAAGAAATACTTTGTTGCATAACCACCGAGGCGTAGTTTCCAGCCCACTTTCCAGCCCAAGAGGGTGCGGGAAGTAGTGCCTCCTTTATTACCCCGGCTGGGCTAGCAACGACACCAAAACCAGCCGGTAAGTTGGTACTTTGACCAGAACGGATAAAGCTCACCTGGCCACTCAACGTCTCTGTGTTTGAAATCGATGAATTATTGGCTATTTGGTGGCCTACTCTAAACTCAGTGCCTCTTACTGCTGCAATTCCTTCAGGCGTTTGAATGCGAAAACGAGCCCCCGTGTTTTGTGGTTTTATTTTTGCATTGCCTCGACCGTAGCTGAAACGTAGGTGCGTATCGACCATGCCAGCGGGTCCAAAAGAGGTAAGTTTGTTAAACAGAACCTTGCTGCGAGGTTGAATAGACAAGGACGAGCCATCTGCGAAGCGTACCAATACGGCACCTTCTTTGGTGACAAGACTCGCCCCCATTTCTACTATGTCGCCCTTACGCGCTGGAACCAGTTGCGCAGCATTCGAGGGGTCACGTTGCAGGGCTACTTCACCTGAGATGTCTTCAATGGTTGCCGAACTTGGTTGAAAAATCAGCAATTGGGTCGGGATGTTTATTCTTTGCCCTGCGCGAATATTGTTGGGGCTGGTTAGATTGTTATGAGCAGCCAGTTCCTGAGCATGGTTGCCGCTGCCGCAGAACTTTTCGGCAATGCTCCAAAGGTCGTCACCTGGTCGCAGGGTATATACCCAATCGTCAGCAAAGGCAGGCAAGGCAAGCAAACAAAGTAAACCTGTGAGGCAAATTCGCTTCATACTTGTTCGAGGCGGTACCCGTGCTGGTAGATGGTTTTAATTCGATACCCTCTCTCTGGCGAGATGTTAAGACGTTTTCGGATACGACTCACATGTACATCTACAGTCCTAGTGTTTAGTCCCGATACTCCCCAAACATCACGTAACAATTGATCTCTAGATAGCAGGCGCCCGATGTGACGAAACATATACCATGCGAGATCAAAATCTTTAGCTGTAAGATCACAGGATTCACCATGCAGATGAATAGACTGGCTTTGTGGCTTAAATGTATAGGGGCCAATTTCGAAGTCTAGTTCTTCACCCGCCAGGCGACGACCCAAGGCATCAACCCGTGCCAGGAACTCTGGTTGGGAAATTTGCTTGACCATGTAGTCATCAGCTCCGCTGGACAGAGCACTGACGATGTCTGATTCCGATTCGCGCTGGGTGACAAACAACACAGGAACATGCCATGAAACTTCATTGCGCACGCGGTTAAGTACCTCGATGCCGCTGATATCAGGTAGTTCCCAATCGAGGATTAGTAAATCAAAGCCTCCTTCTGCAAGGCTTTCAACCACCGTTTGTCCCAGTTCAAAGTGGCGCACCTTGTGTTGTGCGGAACACAACCAACCGTTAAGTAGCTGCGCCTGTGCTGGATCATCTTCCAGTAACCAAATGTTCATATCGCTAGATTACCTGAACTTACCTTGGGCTTAAATCGATCTACCCAGGGCGCAATCATCAATATAATTGACTGTGCAAATGCAGGGGTGAGGGATGTGTGTTGAGCCAACAACTTTGTGTCTATCGCTTTGGTAAAAGTACGCGTATCCAATGCTTCAAGAACATAACACAAATTGTATTCCGCGCGTTCGCTTAACTGTTCAGGTAAGTGCTTATGTTTAACTTGGCACAGCTGCAATGAGAGATAGTGTGCCACGCAATCTACTTGAGTATCTGCGAGCCCAAGATCTCGCAGGTCTGCAATCAACAGTGGATGTTGGCGGATTAGACGCATTATATTCATTGAGATACGTTTTTTGACTGTAGGTAGAGAAGGTAGCTAATTTTTGCAGCTACGTATGGTTTGTTAGCCAGTTTTTGCATCGCTTTTACAATAAAACCAAAAGCGGCAACGCCGTGAGCTTGCGAGGCAGTTCCTCACCAAGTCAGTTATGAGTAGGATAGGTAATGGCTCACATAATGATAGTTGGCGCAGGTATCGGCGGTTTAACCACTGCACTGTGTTTGCATGCACGTGGTTTAGACGTCGAAGTTTACGAAGCTGCAAGCGAAATTGCACCTCTTGGGGTAGGCATCAATTTGTTACCCCACGCCTGTCAAATTCTTGATGAGCTGCATTTGTTAGATGTTCTTCTCGCAGACGGAATTGAAACCCAAGAACTGGTGTTTTTTAACAAATTCGGGCAGCAGATATGGCAAGAGCCGCGCGGCATCGCAGCAGGTTACCCTTGGCCTCAAATATCGATTCATCGGGGTAATTTGCAGATGTCGCTGCTGGCGCAGGTTGAGCAGCGAATAGGCCAGGATCGTGTTCACACCGGCATGACGCTGCAATGCGTTGTTGGGGACAACGATGTGGCTCGTGCGACATTCAAACTTAAGCAAGGCGACTTGTTAGAAATTGAGGCCAGCGGCATCATCGCGGCAGATGGCATTCATTCTACTGCGCGGGCACAGTTTTACCCTGATGAAGGTATGCCGTTGTGGAACGGCGCTGTGTTGTGGCGTGGGCTCATGGAAACCGAACCTTTTTTAACTGGCCGGTCAATGTTTATGGCAGGGCATCAAGAGCAGAAGTTTGTTGCCTATCCAGTCGGGCAATCTCAGTTTGAACAAGGCCGGTCGTTAACTAATTGGATCGCGGAACTTCGATTTCCCGTAACAGATTTGCTGCAGCGTGAGGATTGGAATCGAGCAGGAAATTTTGCGGCCTTCACTGAGCAATTTTCCTCATGGCAGTTTCCTTGGTTGGGTATCGGGCAACTCATTGAGGATGCACAAACGTGTTATGAGTTTCCTATGGTTGACAGAGACCCCATCGAGAGATGGAGCTTTGGTCGGGTCACCTTGCTAGGCGATGCAGCGCACCCTATGTATCCCATAGGGTCTAATGGTGCATCCCAAGCCATTCTCGATGCGGCTGCCATTACGCGTGCACTGGCAAGCGTGGGTGGTGGTGCTGATGATGGTATTGTTGCTGCCTTTGAGCGCTATCAAGCTGAGCGACAGCCTGCCACGGCAGCCATCGTACGCGCTAATCGAGGCAACGGACCAGAACAAGTGATGCAGCTTGCCGAACAACGAGCACCCCACGGATTTACCGATATCAATGATATTCTGCCTTTGGCCGAGCGGTCACAAATTGCTGCACGGTACAAACAACTTGCTGGGTTCTCCAAAGAAGCCCTATTACAGGCCAAGTAAGGTACAGCTATGCAAGATAGGAAGATTTGGGTGGTAGGGTCCAAGCCACGTCCCAGTTCTTAACCGCATTGTGATAGCATCCTGCGGCTATGTATTTCTTATGGGGGCGGTATGAGTAGTGAATTGGGCGCTGCAGAATTAGTGACCATTGAGGTCACCGACGGGGTGGCGGATGTTCGACTTAATCGCGCGGAAAAATATAATGCACTCAATCCGCAAATGTTTAAGGCCATTATTGATGCAGCCCAAAAGCTGGCTCAAGCGAAAAATGTTCGAGCCATTGTGCTTTCTGGGAACGGCCGAGGGTTTTGTGCAGGCTTGGATATGCAAAGTATGTCTGGCCTGGCTGGATCCACAGACGATAAGGGTAAAAATAAAGGTGCCGACACTCTGCTCGAGAGAGATGATCGCCCGGAGAATTTTGCACAAAGACCAGCCTATGTATGGAAACGACTACCGGTGCCAGTGCTCTGCGCGATTCACGGTGTTGCCTATGGTGGCGGTGCGCAAATTGCGTTAGGGGCAGACATTAGAGTGGCTGCGCCAGACATGAAGATGTCCGTGATGGAGATTAAATGGGGGCTCATTCCAGATATGAGCTTAAGCCAAACACTGCGAGATCTTGTGCCATTGGATGTGGCCAAAGAACTCACATTTACAGGTCGGGTTTTGAACGGCGAAGAGGCTAAGGCCATTGGACTGGTGACACATGTTGTTGAGGATCCACATGCCTACGCGATGAAATTAGCTCGGCAAATTGCCTCCAAGTCACCAGACGCGATTCGCGCAGGTAAACAGTTGTTAGAAGCCACCTGGCACGCAGATGAACGCACCGGGTTGGAGTTAGAGTCTGTCTTACAGATGCAGTTGATTGGTTCGCCAAATCAAATTGAAGCGGTGAAAGCAAACTTCGAAAAACGACCGCCAAACTTTTCAGACCCGCAGTAGTTGCATGAGCTGGGAATCTGAGGTTAAAGAACTAGAGCGTCGTCGCTTTCTTGCGAAGCAACAGGGTGGCAAGGAGGCTATCGCTAAGCAGCATTCTAAAGGGCGGCTAACGATTCGTGAGCGCATTGAAGCGCTGTTGGATGCTGATAGCTTCCGTGAACATGGCCGAGCTACCGCCAGTCCGGTGTACAACGATAATGACGAGGTCCAAGAATATGTCCCGGCAAACTATATTGTTGGTTTTGGAAAAATAGACCAGCGTCGCATTGTAGTCGGTGGCGAAGACTTTACCCTAAAAGGGGGCTCGCCTAATGCTGCTGGGCTACGTAAGAGTGTTTATGCAGAACATTTAGCCGTGCAGTATAAAGTTCCGTTAGTTCGCATGTTAGAAGGTGGTGGTGGCAGCGTTAAAGGTTCTGCAAAAAAAGGTGGCACGGTTGGTGAGCCGGTTTTCACAGAACCTAGATTTAAGATTATTGCAGACGCGATGTCCCAAGTGCCTGTTGCTAGTGGGGCCATGGGGGCAGTAGCAGGCTTTCCAGCAGGTCGGTTGGTGGCTTCTCACTTTGCAGTAATGACCAAGCACACTGCGCAAGTTCTTATCGGTGGGCCAGCCTTGGTCCAGCGAGCGTTAGGTGTGAGCATGACCAAGGATGAACTTGGTGGGGCTCAGGTGCATGCTAGCAGCGGCATTGTGGATAATTTAGCGGAGGATGAACACGATGCTTTTCGACAGATTCGAAAATTTCTCAGCTTTCTTCCTAGCAGCGTTTGGCAGCGCACGCCACGTTATAGCTGTGATGATCCGATTGATCGAATGGAGCAGGAATTACTGACGGCGGTTCCCCGGGACAGCAATGCAGGCTTTGACATGAGAGCGATCGTCAACATGGTGGTCGACGTAGACAGTTTTTTTGAAATTGGCCGAGACTTTGGACCCAGCCAGATATGTGGGTTGGCCTGTTTGGATGGCCAGCCGGTGGGGGTGTTAGCAAATGACTGTAAGGTTTACGCAGGCGCGATGACCGCCGAGGCCGCACAGAAGTACCGACGTTTTGTTGAAATGTGCGACACCTTCCATGTGCCGATCATAAACTTTATAGATCAGCCAGGTTTTATGATAGGTCCGGAGTCTGAACAAAAAGGCACCATTCGATTTGGCATGGCGGCGGTTGCGGCCGCGGCACAATCCACTATCCCGTGGGCGGTCATCCAGGTACACAAAGGTTTTGGTGTGGCGACAGCAGCACACTATGCGCCGGGTAACTATGTGTTGGCTTGGCCGTCTGTGGAATCTGGCGCCTTGCCGTTAGAAGGTGGTGTGGCGGTTGCCTTTCGCCGGGAAATTGCCGCAGCACCTGATCCCGAAGCAAAGCGTAAAGAGCTAGAAGATCACTTACGACAATCGCGTTCACCCTTTCCCAGGGCGGAATCTTTTGCCGTACATGAGCTCATCGATCCGCGAGAAACTCGGCCGATGTTGTGTGAATGGATCGACTGGATTCAGCCGCAACTCGATGAGCTAGTAGGCCCAGTCCACTTCGGCATGCGGCCTTAGAGTAGGTTCGGTGGCGGCGGTGATACGTGTAGAAATGGCTCGACCAGGCTCTGTACGTAACGTTGCGATTTCATCGTTACCGCAGAGGTGTTGCAGTAGCAAAGGACTGAGTTTTGTGCACTGTTGTGTGGAAACAAAACGCGTTCGAATTTCCGTAACTCCTGAGTTGGCGTCGTAACATTCAAACTCTAGGCGAGAGACCGAGGTGTTTAAGTGTGCACCATCAAACAAACTTTGATGAAGGGGCCATTGTTTGTGAGGTATCCACACGCAAGGTTCGGTATGAACAATTGAAAAATGGTGTCGTTGTTGCATCAAAAATCGCCACAGATAAAAGGTATGCTGATCTATAAAACGCTCTGTACAGTCGCCTTGACGGTTTTGTACTCGACAGTATTTGAGGAGTTGGCGATGAGGGTTAACCTCGGCCGATACATTTGTTTTCATGTTTATTCCCATTCCTGGGGTAATTTGTGAAGTATAGTCCTGATTTCATGACTTGCTGGAGGCTGCAAATATGGGCGTGTTAACGCTGACGCTAATAGGGTCGTTGATAGTGGGTGGTGGGTTTTGGCTGTTGCTTGGGAGCCCCCTTAACATGAGTCAAAGCAAACCGCAGAATGATGCTCTTAATCTGCTGGCGTATGTGCTTGGGGTTGCTCCAATCTTGTTTGTGTTGATCTTCTTTGGTATTGGCGGTTCATGACCATCATGAACCTAAGCGTAGACATTGATTCAATTAAGGGCTTTCTAGATTCAGCAGAAGGTCAGCGTTTATATGAAAGCGCTGAACTGGTCAGCCACCTTGGCCCCTGTTTAGAAGTGGGGAGCTACTGTGGCAAATCAACGGTATACCTCGGCTGCGCAGTTAAACCAGCCGGTGGCCAAGTTTATGCCGTAGATCATCACCGCGGTTCGGAAGAACATCAACTCGGTGAGCAGTATCATGACACACAGTTATACGACCCCGATGGTGAACGCATGGACTCGTTACCTGCTTTTAGAAACACATTATCTAAGGCGCAGTTGGAGGACGTGGTGATACCGATGATTGCCAGCAGTGGTCAGCTTGGACGATACTGGCGCACGCCGCTGGCGCTGGTATTTATCGATGGTGGACATAGTAGGCAAGCCGCCCTATTAGACTATCGGACCTGGGTTCCGCATATTTTGCCAGGTGGTTATCTGCTGATTCATGACATTTTCCCCAATCCTGCAAACGGCGGGCAAGCGCCTTACGAAATATTCCAATTGGCATTGGCTTCTGGGCTTTTTGAAGATTGCGGTATGACTAAGACGCTTGGCGTACTACAGCGCATTAGTCCTGATGGGAAGTGAATAGTTGCTGTGCTGGTGTCAAACCCAGCAAGGCATCCGCAGCTAATAAGATGGCCGCTGCCGTCCAACTGGGACGTTCGTTTGGCCAATGGACATCATCAGGAAACACGTAACCAGTCCACCAACTGCCGTCTTCGAGTTGGAAACGCCGTAAGTCGTCAAACAGTGTTTGTGCTTTTGGTCGGCTACCTGCTGCCAGACAAGCCATGATTAGCTCACAAGTTTCTGCAACGGTAACCCATGGCTCTTCAATCACGCAACGACAACCTAACCCCGGCTCAACAAACTCCTGCCAACGCGCCGTTATGCGTTGCTTGGCTTGTTCGCCACGATAAATGCCGGTTAAAACCGGGTAGAACCAATCCATAGAGTAGCGTGATTTTGACGCCCAGGTGCGGTCAAAGCGGTGTGGTTTTTGCCGTATAGCCACACCTAAACGTTGGCGCGCGTCAAGCCAGGGTTGGTATTCTCGATCTAACACTTTTGCAATATTCGACATACATTCTAAGGATTTATAGATGGAACAACAGCCAGTTATGAGCGCGTCATGACACACACCTTTGTTCGTATCTAATGCCCAGTATATTTCGCCGTGCTGGGATTGTAGTGACAGGACAAACTCTAGGGCGCGAAGAACCATCGGCCAATGTTCTTCCAGGCAGGTCTGATCTTGGGTAACCAGGTAGTGATGCCATAGTCCGGTTGCGACGTAGGCGACAAAATTAGTTTCAGCACGAGTATCGTCCACAACTGTGGTGTCTTCAAACGCTGCGGACCATGCACCGTCTTGGCGTTGCATAGTCTGTAGCCACGTAAAACCCTTGCGCGCAGGCTCTATGTAGCCGCCGATGGTCAACCCCATAATGGCTTCTACATGATCCCAAGGGTCGATGATGCCATTTTTGAACCAGGGTAGCCCGCCAGAAGGCAGTGCCAGTTCAGCAATGTAGGCTGCGGTGCGCTGTAAACTAGGGTCGCGCAGCATCATTGTTCGTTACAAAAGTACATGACGATACTTTTTCCCATGATTGGGTTTAGTAGTTTGTCGAGCATTCGAGTGACCAGAGGTTTCTGCATTAGGTCCCAAATCAAAAAACGATGGTATAGCTCAACGATAGGTACTTGCTTTTTGGTTTGCCAGAACGTACATCGAAGCCACCAGTAAGGCACGTGTAAGCTGTGCGCCCAATGACGCGCAAAGCGACGCATGCCTTGGCTTTCTATGGCATGTTTTAACTCGGCAGAGCGAAAGATGCGCACGTGACCGCCTGCAACTTCATGATAGGCATCACTTAATTGCCAGCATATCCATTCAGGAAAGTAACGAGGAACACTTGCTGCGAATATTCCACCAGGTTTCAGTACGCGTTTAATTTCACCCAGCACCTTTTGGTATTGTGGAATATGCTCTAACACTTCTGCACAAATCACCTGATCGAACGTGTTGTCTGGGAAAGGCAGTGCTCGACCATCTGCTTTGGCAAAAATGCAGCTCTTGTGAGGCTGTACAGTGTGCGAGGTAAAATCGGCGAGCCTGCTGTTGGCTGTGCCTAAATCTTTGTCACTTAAATCGATACCCGTAACGTGTACGTCTGCCAGCAAAAACATGCTGATGGCGTGCCGACCCTCACCGCAGCCTAGGTCTAATATTTTATCACCCGGGCGCATACCTATACGTTGTAGGTTAATGGTTTCTAAGCTCATGTAGGAACCCTCATCGGGTGATCACATGTTGGTAGTAGTCTGATAATGCACATGCGGTTTTGGACCATTGATAGTGTTCGCTAATTCTTTGTTGACCCAATGCTGCATAGTGCTCTCGTGCAGTGCTGTCGGTTAATAGCGATTCGATGGCGCCAGCCAATGCCGTGGCATCGCCTTTAGGGACAATGACACCTGCGTTACCCACTACTTCTGGTAGTGCGCCGCCGTTACTGGCTACCACAGGGGTCGCGCAAGCCATGGCTTCGGCCGCGGGTAACCCAAAACCTTCGTATTGCGAAGGCACCACCGCGATGGTGGCCTTGGCATACAGGGTGACCAATTCTTCGGTAGTGATGCCGTGGCAAAATTCAATCCAAGGTGATAAGCGGTGTTTATCTATGAGTTGTTGGGTTGCGCCACCAGGTTTTGGTTTTCCGATTAAGGTAAGTCGCAGTTGCGGAAATTTAGCTCGCAACATTGCGAAAGCAGAAATCAGGTGGGTTGTTCCTTTAAGCGGTTGGTCGGCACTCGCTGTGGTAATCAACTGATGGGGTGAGCGATCAATTTCAGGCATGGGTTTAAATTCATCGGTATCTACACCGTTGGGAACTACATGAATCCTTTGTTGAGGGACATTGAAGGCTACAGCGATGTCGAGTTTGGCTTGTTCACTCACCGTCACAATATGGGTCAGTGCTCGCGCCACTTTAGCTTGCATGGTGAGAAAATAATGCCAACGCTTAAGGAGCAAACGCATGCCCCAATGATCCTCATGGGCTAAGGCAATGTCTCGGTCGTGGGTGATGGGGTGGTGGATGGTGGTCACCAGCGGTAACCCCATCTTCTGTAGTCGCAATATGCCAGGGCTTAAACACTGGTTGTCATGGATGATGTCGTACTTCTTACCGTGTTGGTTTAAGTATTTATACGCCCGCTGACCGAAGGTGAAAGGTTCAGGAAAACCACCGCTCAAGACAGAAGCCCACTCAAAAAAATCAGTTGCACTGGCCAGGTGTTTTAATTTTAGTGCAGCAGTTGGGTTTTTGGTGGCGTAGAGGTTGAGCCCGGGCAGCTTGATCAGTTTAACGTTGTCATCAAGGTGTGGATATGGCTCAGCCGAGATGACATCCACGCTATGACCGTGAGCGACGAGTGCACGAGAAACGTACTTAATGTAGATACCTTGGCCACCGCTG
>JAADHW010000188.1 GCA_013151695.1 Gammaproteobacteria bacterium | reverse complement strand
CAGCCGCAACAGGTTCTTTTGTACCCCTGCTCGCGCTTGGCATTCCGGGGTCAGGTACCACAGCAATTTTGTTAGGCGCCCTTATTGCTTATGGGGTTCAACCCGGACCACTTCTGTATATCAACCATCCAGAGGTGTTTTGGGGTGTCATTATATCTATGTGGCTGGGCAACGTGGTGCTACTGGTCATCAACCTACCCCTCATACCTTACATAGCTCGTTTGCTCACCATACCTTCTCAGTTTTTATTACCTCTCATTCTGTTTTTCTCACTCATTGGCGTGTACTTCGTTTCTTTCAATAGCTTTGACATTCAATTGATGGTGTTGTTTGCCGCCAGCGCCGTGATACTTAGGTTGTTGGAATTCCCAATGGCCCCGATGATTTTGGGGTTTATCCTCGGCGGTATGATCGAAGAAAATTTGCGTCGTGCACTACTTATCTATGACAACAATTGGTCGTTTCTTTGGGAGCGGCCGCTCACATTTTCTATCCTTGTCATCGCCGCTTTGGTTCTACTATGGCCACTGTTAAGAACCTACCTGCGCAAACGCGTAGAGGAGTTTACGCGCTAGAAGAAATTCCTAGCGATCAATCGATTGTCGCAATATTTTACTTTCTCATGCTATGATCTTTTTCAATGTCAGGCTAGTTCACATACTGATTTCATTCAGTACGATGAATAAGCGGGAGGAAATTTTACATGGATGCATTGCCCTTTCGCGACCCAAACGACCCAGCTATAGAAGCCAATCGGCTCTCACAACTTCTCCTATTCGCCATCATGATCGCCGTTCTAACAACAATATTAACGACGGCAATGATGCTGTACCTCGGACACCTCGCCACTGCGGGTTGGATAGCGCTGACACTACCCCTCTATGGTCTGGTCACGATAGTTTTTTATATTACCAAGTCCACTCGCCTAGCTGCGCACGGATTTATACTGTTGATCTGCACACTCTTGATGATCGACTACGGACCGGATGGGGGCTATGCAGTGATGGCCACCTGCGCAATCCCTTTGGCCGCATCTGCCATGCTCGGTACTCGCGCAGGTATAGTTTGGACAATTATCGGCGTCGTTTGGGCCGGATACTTAGGACCAATAGTTTTTAGACCTACCGATTTTTCCCAAGCGCTGGGCCTGGGCTCGGCAATCATGACATTGGTGGTAGGTACCGCCTCAGTCATCGTCGAATCTACCCGTGCCAGAGCCGTCAAGGAGGCAAGAAAATACCGCAGAGACTTTGAGGCACACCAAGAACGAATTCGCACCTTCGCCGAAAGTACCTTCCCGGGCATCACAGTGACTTCTGAGAAAGGTATTGAATATTCCAGTCCAGGCGTGAAGGTTTTGTTAGGGTATACTGCTGACGAATTTTCACAGCAATTAATCGTCGACTACGTCCATCCCGATGACCTGCCTGGGCTATACGAAAAGGTGCTGGCGGTGCCACCCAAGGGCTTTCGCGCTGAGATTCGACTCAGACACAAGCAAGGACATTGGGTGTGGCTTGAGGCCTTCGGCATACCCCAAGCTGGTGATCCCGATGAAGACCTATGGATTTTCGCCGCACGAGACATTCAGGAGGAACGTCGCGGGCGAGAACAACTGATGCAGTCGCATCGCCTAGAAGGTATAGGTTTCCTCGCCGCAGGGGTTGCTCACGATTTCAACAATTTACTTTCTGTGATCATCGGACGCGCGGAGTTGATGCCGCGAAGCGAACACAGCGAATCTATACTCCTTGCCGCCACACAAGCGTCTGAACTAACCTCATCTTTGATGTCTTTCGGGCGTAAAACAGCCACCCCAGCAACAACCATTGACGTCGTCAAAGTCATCCGGCGCGTCAAACCTATGCTCGAGAGCTTGCTCCGACCAAACGTTGAATTTATGCTCGATTGTCCAGATGAGCCGGTCAATGCTCACTTCGCCGACGGCCAGTTAGATCAAATACTGTTGAACTTGGTCACCAATGCCAAAGAAGCTATGCCCAACGGTGGCAAACTTTCCCTACTGATAGAACTTGCAGCCACAACTGAGCCTCAGCTTTTAAGTCGCGGAGTGCCAGCAGCAGGTTACGTTCTCCTTAAGCTTATCGATACCGGCCCAGGAATGTCCGACGAAACTTTACAACACGCCTTCGATCCATACTATTCGACCAAACCCTTACACACTGGATCAGGCTTGGGACTTGCCAGCGTTTATGGCATTGTACGCGACGGTGGCGGTGCGATTGAACTCGAAAGCAGTCTCGGCAAAGGCACCATTGCCCGACTCTACCTACCTCGAGCCATCACACCCATGCAACAACCCAAACAATCTAACCCAAACTTCACAGGCCAATTTTTTGGTCAAAGATGCATACTAGTTGAGGACGATTCTTCGGTAAGAGACGCCTTAGAAATTGGCCTAGAATCACTCGGTTTTGATGTGGAAGTTGCATCACAAGGCACCCAAGCGCTTGAGATGGCAGAGCAAAGGCAACCTGACGTTGTCGTTACAGACATTGTTATGCCAGGTATTCGCGGTACAGAACTGACCACTCTTCTACATCAAAAATATCCAAATTTGCCTGTTGTGCTGGTTTCGGGGTTTGCTGACCCGGAGGTTGAAGCATGGGTGGCCGGGCATCCCATGGCGAGCTTTCTAGCCAAGCCCTTTCGCGCAGCCGATCTCGGGCGGGGTATAAATGAACTTTTGACGCGCAAAGCACAATTAGATCTAATCAGCTAACTAGTTCTAGTCCAAAATACTCAGTATTTGGGACTAGAACCAACTAGGGCAGGACGCCCGAGACAAAATCCGTAAGGTTTGGCGCTTTCAGAATGAAAGCGCAAAGGTTATCTGCAAGAAACCGTTGGGAGGAAATTGTCAGGAAGGCAATTTCTGGACAGAAACTAACTTGGGGAGAAGAAGTTGGAACAGCAATGACAAACCAAACCACGAACCCGTACGCGACCCCATCAGCTCGTTATTACGCGGTGGGGTTACTGACACTTGTCTACACCTTTAATTTCATTGATCGCCAGTTGCTGGCGATTTTGCAAGAATCTATCAAAGCAGATCTACTCCTTGAAGACTGGCAGCTGGGGCTGCTGACCGGTCTTGCGTTCGCTGTATTTTATGTCACTGCCGGAATCCCCATAGCCCGTTGGGCTGATAATAGCAATCGACGCAATATTGTTGCCTTGGCCGTCGGCACTTGGAGTTTCATGACCGCCATCAGTGGCCTGGCGCAAAACTACACCCATCTGATGCTCGCGCGAATCGGTGTAGGGGTTGGTGAGGCGGGGGGGAGCCCTCCAGCCCACTCGATGATCTCTGATATGTTCCCGCCGGAGAACCGAGCCACTGCTCTGTCATTCTATTCTATGGGTGTTAGTTTCGGAATTTTGTTTGGCTTTCTGTTCGGCGGCTGGCTGAACGAAATTTTTAGTTGGCGCGTCGCATTCTTTATCGTCGGAGCCCCTGGACTGCTGGTTGCGCTTGCCGTTCGCTTCACAATGCACGAGCCCATACGCGGCCTTGCTGACAATCGAACAGTAACCGACTCGGTTCCGTTCACTCAAGTACTTGCCCTGTTATGGAGCCGTCTTTCTTTTCGACATATGGCTTTCGGAGCAGCATTAAACGCCTTTGCGGGCTACTCCATTAGTAATTGGTCAGCTTCGTTTTTTATTCGCTCACATGGAATGTCGACTGGAGAACTTGGCACCTGGCTGGCGTTATCTCAAGGCCTAGGTGGCGCGATTGGGGTATTCTTTGGCGGCTACTTTGCGGAAAAGCTGGCCCGTAATGATGTTCGTTGGTACATGCGATTACCAGCGATCACCGGGGTTATTTCTGTGCCGTTCATTGTTCTAACTTTCACCCTCGACGATCCCTATCACGCTCTAATCGCATCTATAGTGCCTGGTCTTCTATTCAATGTTTATCTAGGCAACACACTGGCGATGGTGCATGGTCTGGTAGGTTTACGTATGCGAGCTTTGGCGTCAGCCATTTTGTTCTTTGTACTAAATCTAATTGGCCTCGGACTGGGACCTTTTTCTGTCGGTTTACTGAGCACCTATTTAGAAGCAACCCTGGGCATCGAGTCATTGCGCTGGGCGATAATCTACCTACTTCCCATCGCAATGTTCTGGTCAGCGTGTCACTTTTACCTCGCCGCTCGCACGTTAAAAGTTGATCTTGAGAACGCGCCTAACTAGAGATAGGGTATAATTATGTTATGAATCAATGTGTTGCATGTGCTTAAGCCGCAACACATTGACCATGGCATTTGTTGATTAAGATCAATACACTGCGTTTCTGTTTGCTCAATACTCACACTTATCTGTTGCACCTAAATATTCTATGACCCAAATTCAACAGCCCTACTCCACACCACAGCCCATTGCAGCGGGACTACCGCTACCGCATCGCAAGGTGATACGTTCGTGGGTTGCCCCACTAGCAGAACGCCGCACGGTAATAGCTGTGGTTCTTTTGTTAGTCGACTGGATTGTGTTCGCCGCATTGATTATCGGCACCGTGGCGTTCTCAGCATGGTGGGCAAAATTGTTGTGCGCTGCAGCTGCGGGTATCTCAATCGGTCGGTTATTCATCATCGGCCACGACGCTTGCCACCAAAGTTATACCCCGCATCGTAGCCTCAACAAGATATTGGGACGAATCGCTATGATGCCGTCCCTTACCCCCTATAGCCTATGGCAGGTTGGTCACAATGTTGTGCACCACGGCTATACCAACTTAAAAGGTGTTGATTTTGTTTGGGCACCATTGACCCAAGACGAATACCATGGCCTCTCACCCGGACGCCGTTTGCGAGAACGCATATACCGAAGTGGCTGGGGCTCTTGGATGTACTACTTCATCGAAATGTGGTGGCTACGCATGTTTTTCCCAAGTAAAACCTACATGGGCACGCGGCGTCCCGAATTCAAATGGGACGGAATATTTGTCACCTTCACAGCAGCCTTATGGATTGCTGGTTTGGTCATTGCCGCAGGGTACACAAACCAGTCTGCCTGGGCACTGGTAGGTTATGGCTTCGCACTACCCTTCTTTGTGTGGAATGCCTTGATTGGATTCATTGTATACGTCCATCACACCCACACTTGTGTGAAATGGCACAACGACAAAGTCGCCTGGTCAAAAGCAGCCCCGTTTGTTTCCACTACAGTGCACCTCGTTTTTCCATTCCATTTTGGTGCCCTGTTCCATCACATCATGGAACATACCGCTCACCACGTGGATATGAGTATCCCATTGTACAAACTTAAAAGCGCGCAACAATTGTTAGAAGACACGCTGCCGGAACGCATCATTGTGCAGAATTTCACGTGGCGATGGTATTTTGAAACCGCAAAGAAGTGCAAACTCTACGACTTTGAGCAAGATTGCTGGACAGACTTCAAAGGGAACCAGACAAGTATCGCGTTTTCTAGCACCTAATCCATCATTTTTATATTCCCGCCCACCTGTAATATTTCTTCAGCAACAGCGCGTGGGGCCATCGAAAAACTACCGCGCACCCAAGCCCCAAGAACCCCAACGATACCGTTAGCAACAAAGTGCGCATGAACTGGGCAACCATTTGCAGGCATAGCTTCGGTCAAACTTTTTATCAGCAAGGCTGCAAGTGCTGGTTGGAAGAAAATACGCCCGATTTGCCGGTTTGCCCATATGTGTTCCAACACCTCACAAAGCTCGTCTACAGAACAAGTGTTTCTACACGCGTCGGACAGTACGCTCAGAATCGGCGAAAGACTTTGCAATAGTAAATCGTTCTTGTCTCTAAAATATTGGTAAAAGGTTGACCGAGCCACACCTGATCGATCAATAACATCTTGCGTATTAAACTCGTCAAAATACTCCGACAAAACCAGTTCTCTGAACGCCTGCAATATCCTGTTTCTAGCATCCATTGCGGCCATCAAACCTTACACGCTTAGACAAA
>JAADHW010000187.1 GCA_013151695.1 Gammaproteobacteria bacterium | reverse complement strand
TTGCCGCTATCTAAGGATCTCAACACACCTAACACTCAGTTATACGCCAGGTTACCACGACCGAATGAGGAACGTGGTAACGACTGGCTGGACCTGAATGTTATGTGGCACACCGTGCGCTACTTGATATTAACGCATCGAACGAAAGGCAGCCATTGGCATAAGCAGCGGCTGAACTTCTTCAGATTTCTTCGCCATGGTCAGGTTTATAGAAAGTAACTTGGGTGTCGTGAGCGTGATTGACACACCTCCAATAATTGGTAACCGCATTGTCGTCACCGGCAAGGCCGGTGCTGGAAAGAGTACATTCTCACGGGTACTAGAGCTTTCGACTGCTTCGCAGTGCCAAGTGCTTATGAAGGTTCACGTTTGTAGTTCGAAACGGGAAGCGGCAGAATTGGTAGCTCGTCTATGACCAGCGATTTAGGGTTATCGCAGACATCAACAAGCAGCATAACACCCATTTAGGCAGCTCTAGGCAGCCAGGTGGAGTGACCGTAGGGAACGGAACGAAGTTCATCTTCATGTTATGCGTCGATTTTTCATGCCCATTTGACAGAGTCTGGAATCTCTTTAGTAAGCCCATATAGGTGACGTATGATTTGTCCTTCGTGCATTACCTCATGCTCCGATAACGCTAACAATAGATCTTCTCGTTCATCGCTCCAGTCACTGACTCCCTCAATTGCAATAATAACCGCAACTGCGGAACTGCGAATACTTCCTACAAATGCGGAATGAGAAAAGTTAGCCATCGAACAATTAAATCCCTCCCATTTTCCTGTTGTTATCGATTTGGCATAACTCTCGCGTGCGCCCACTATGCACCATAGGTGTTCTGCTAGGGATTTATGTTTCGGGATGTCGATCTTCTTCACGAGGTCAACATCTTCGGTTGCACTCAATATGTCTTCGTAAGATTGAAACCTCGACTGTAATGCCGTTATAAGTGCTTGGCGCATAGATATCCTCCCTTCCAGGTCAAAACACTAGACTAAGTAGCGCTTGACGGCGACGGTCGTTTTGCGGCTGCAAATGGACTAGCGTTGCAATCAATATACTCAACCCTCTCGATAATAATTTTAGTCGCAAGACTAGATGTGCAGAATAAGTAGCTTCGGTCCAGTAGCAAAAGCAGCTGGCCGTCTAAGTCTAGAATGCCTTGCAAATTGAATCCACGATGGATTCGAAGACGTGAGTGAGATTCGAATTGTTCACTAGTCCTCCGCCGAAAAACGGTTGCGCTCACCGATTGTGCGCCCGCGAAGCGGGTAAACGTTCCGGCGGCGTGCATGATTATGTGGCAACCAGTATCTCCAAGGTTTGTTTCGCCCTAATTCGATCATCTATCTTGTAGTGGCCAGGTTTACGCCAAGAGCGATCAGGATCCCGCCCCCAACCCGATTCGTCCACCTGGCGGATTCAGGCGAACGCCGCATTGCGGTCGTTATTCGCTCCGCGAGAAAAACGCACAGAAGATCTGCGCTGGAAAACATGGCGTTAACGACCGTGCCTAAAATCAGAAGCTGACCCCAGATTGGAACGGACGCGGACGGATCAGTGAACTGCGGGAGAAATGCCAAGTAGAAGATGGCGGTCTTGGGGTTGAGAATCTCGACCATAGCACTTTCCCAAATGGCCCGTTGTGGCGGTCTCGCATTGAACTGAAGTGCCGAGTGAGTGCCTGGAGCTTCTGGCGAAGTGATGAACTTGACCCCGAGCCAAACAAGGTACGCGGCTCCTACTAGCTTCATCCCGCTATACAGTACAGGTACCGCTTCAAACAGGACCGCAAGACCTAATGACGCTGCTGCGACGTGGAAGTAACCTCCAGCATGGATGCCCAGCGACGCCGTTAGTCCGCCCCGACGACCGCCTGCGATCGTCTGTGCAGCCGCGTACAGCATGGATGGCCCAGGAATGTACGCAAAAACTGATGTCGCGACAAAGAAAGCGATGAGGATTTCAAGATTCGGCATTTCTAGACTAAGCTCGTGCTCATTGTGGTTCGCGTTATGGTACGCCAAACGAACGCACTTTATCCGCTCCTAGCTGGACGCGAACTGGCACGATGGGGGCCGAGCCCGCAACGGCAATATGATTACCAATTCGCGTTGCGCATCATTGCATCGATGTATCTTGGCATGATATACATCCTTGCAATCATGCCCGACATTATACATTAGTTGCACAAATTGGGGGATATTCTACAGGCTCAACACCAGGTTGTACGGCGCTTGACGGCAAAGGCTCTTTTACGGCAGTAATGTAGACTAGCGGTCAATGTGCCCAAGTGAGCGATAGCGAGCGGCTTTATTAATTTGTTAGACTAAAACTCTAGTTACCCCCAAGTGGCAAGAGATCGACATACCCAAACGCACCATTCATCTGCTGGATACCGCGGTTATAAGCTGAGTACGTTTGAAATATTCCGTCCTCATTCTTTAAGAAGACACTAATTCCGCCGCTCTCGCCTCGGTCATAAGTGATCAGCTCGTCGCCAACCGTAACAGGTGTGTCTGTTTTCGCCGACATATGAAAGTCGGCATTAAAATCCGAATTGAATGAAGAGGCCCACAAGAAAGTCCAGCCTCTAGACTCTTTGACCCTTTCGATCATGCTAATTTGCGCCCTCGATACTGCGATCAGGTTCGCGTCATGGCATTGAATCTGATTCAGTGTGCCGTTGAATGCTTCTGCCCAGCCGCTGCACCCGTCACAGGGAGCGGGCCAGTCTGGCCCATACATGAAGTGATACACGATGAGTTGGGAATACGACCCGAACAAATCTGAAAACGAAACTGGACCTGAAGCAGTCTCAAGAGTGTAGGCCTTCTCGACTATCACCCATGGCAGTTTCTGCCTCTCTAAAGCAAGAAGATCCAGTTTTCGCGTTACAGTTTTTTCTCGACGAAGTAAGGCCATCCTTTCCTTGATCCATTTTTCGCGGGTCACAATTGGATGGTTCACTGACATATCTCCTTGATGCCTAACGCCTCCATCAGCTGTTGCCGAAAGTGACGATATTTTGTGTGACAATCGAACGATAGCGAGTAACAATAAAAACGGCGCTTTTGGCAGCCCGCTGGGCTTTATTGTTAGTTTCCGGATGCGTATTTTTTATATGTAGAATCAAAACCCTCACCGCTTCTGGTTTTATCAAGAAATACGTATAATCCTTGATTACCATTTACCTTTAGCCATGAAGCTAATTCATATTTGGCAGCAGTGTAGTTTAATGTTATGTCACCAGAATGAAATTCACTTCCGGTGGTTAGCGCTGACATTGACGGAAGATTTTTTCCTGATGCATTGTATCGCTCTCGATAGTCAACCTGCATAGCAACCCCCTCAATAAACCATACAGGTAAACTTAGCATCCACTTAATATAACCTACTCTATGTGCAGTTTCTGCATGGGCTAGCTCATGAGCCAAAACATCTACATTATTACCTTCATCATTAAGTGGGATGTACTGCCCCCAAGGTAACACATGGGTAGTACCTGGCACCGGTTGCTTAACTCCGTATCTCTCGGATCTGTTAGAATTAGCCGAAATAATAACAACCGGATTGGATGCCAATTCTCCATAGGTACGAGCAACTCTTTGCCTAGCTTCCGTATGGGTAACAATGGCTTGTTTTTGCTCTTTGCCTGTAAACATATCATCAACATATAAATTGGGCTGAATTTGAATGTAGTCAGACGAACTAATTGCGACACTAGCCAATACATGGCTTTGAGCATAAGCCAGATATAGAAAAGACACTATTAATGAGCCACTCAAAATTCGTCTCTTTGTAAAATTCAATTCAACTAACTCCATTTTTTCTTTGGTCCTACCCACAAAAAGTAGACACGTTAATTAGGTACGTTGTCCGATCATAGCGCGTAGCGAGAATGTAGGCTATCGGCCAAGTGCAGACATGGAAAAATCATGACCGCCCCAAAATACCGTGTAGTAGACCACGCTACTGACAACATGGTGTCAGTAGCGACGCTGTATAATCGATCACATTATTCTGAGGTTCTTATGGCAGCACTTAATTTCTATACAAGTCCGGGGTCGCGTGGTCGTATTGTTCATTGGATGCTTGAAGAAGTCGGTGTTCCTTATGAGGTAACTGTTGTACCTCCAGGCACGTCTAGTCAAGACTCACAATACTTGAGCGTCAACCCGATGGGAAAAGTTCCATCGCTAGTACATGGGGAAACTGTTGTTACAGAGGCCGCTGCAATTTGCGTGTATCTAGCAGATGTTTTTCCAGATGCAACGCTTGCACCAAATCACGACCAACGAGGTGCTTACTATCGGTGGTTATTTTTCGCAGCAGGGCCGTTGGAGGCTGCTATTACCAATAAAATGTTAGGGTTCGTAGTGCCCACAGAGTTAAGAAAATCTGTTGGATACGGAAGTTTCGAAAAGGTGATCGACGTGCTTGAAGGAGCTGTCTCACATCAACAATACATTGCGGGAAACGAGTTTTCCGCAGCAGATGTTTACGTTGGCTCACAAATTGGACTCGGCCTCCAATTTGGCTCAATCGAAAAGCGACCGGCTTTTGAAAAGTACTGGGAACGACTAAGCCTCCGTCAAGCCTATATTCGCACTCAGGAGCTAGAGGCAAAGTTAGTCTGAAGGGAGAGGAATTTATGACTGGATTAGGTCGAGTGCGGACACTATCGAACCGCTGGTCCTACCCACAAAAAGTAGACACGTTAATTAAGCACGTTGTGCGTAGTGTTGCTGTTCGTATTCATCTGGACTCCTGTATCCGTTCGCTGAGTGACGACGTACTCGATTGTAAAACAGTTCAATGTACTCGAACACACTTTGATACGCTTCACCAAATGTTTCGTAATCTTCAGCGTAAACCTGCTCAACTTTTAGCCGACTAAAGAAGGACTCGGCTACTGCATTATCCCAACAATTACCTTTGCGACTCATGCTCGGTTTTATTCCGCCACTTTCCAAAGCTTGTTGGTACTCCCAAGATCGATATTGTACGCCACGATCCGAGTGCAGAATCAAGCCGGGAGATACCTTTCGCTTCGCTCTCGCCATGTTGAAGGCATCCAGTATTAAATCCACCTTCATGTGCTCATCCATAGCCCAGCCCACAACCTGTCGTGAGAACAAGTCGATAATAACAGCCAGATACACCCAACTATCACCGGCACGGATATAAGTAATGTCACTGACCCACTTCTCATTGGGCACATCCGCTTTGAAGTCCCTTGCCAACAGATTGTCAGCCACCTGGCTCATCGCTTCCGGTGAGGGTTGGTACTTGAACCGTTTACCGTTACGACCTTTAAGCCCGCGTTCACGCATGATTTCAGCAACATGGTTAAGAGAACAAGGAATGTTGTTTGCGTTCAACTCAACCACGATCCGGGGAGCACCGTATCGTTGATTGTAATCATGGAAGGTATTGATCACGGCTTTGGTTACCAAAACGCGTTGCAGAGTACGGCAGCTAGGTTCGCGGACTCGCCAACGATAGAATCCAGATCGAGACACTTGAAGCCAACGACACATTTTTACAATCGCATACTCGCCAAGTAACGATGCGATGAAGGCGTACTTCACTTTTTTTGATTGCTGAAGTACGCCGTCGCTTTTTTTAGGAAGTCACACTCTTCCTTAAGTGCTGCGACTTCTTTACGCAACTTACGTACTTCATCGCTTTCGCTCTTAGAGTAATCGACCCCATCGGCCGTATGAAATTGTGATTGGACTATCTCACCTGATTTCAACTTAGACATTTTCTTATATTGGTTTCGCCAGTTATAAATCTGATTAACGCCGATACCAAGGGCTTTAGCAACCTGAATAGCTGTAACGCCTTCTTCGTCGCACTGACGTAAAGCCTCGCGCCTGAATTTGTCACTGTAAGGTGCATTTTGTTTCTTTGACATACTTCCTCCTAAATGGATTGGAAGTGTCTACTTATCGTGGGTAGCTCGA
>JAADHW010000068.1 GCA_013151695.1 Gammaproteobacteria bacterium | reverse complement strand
TGGGTCAGACTACCCGACGACGTAGATCAACCTAAGCTCAACAAGCTAGCTGGCGAGAACGGCTTTAAGTTTTTACCCGGGATTGCGTTTCATTATCAAAACAAAGACGTACCTTATATTCGGCTGGCCTTTGGTCATCTCACCGAGTCTCAAATTGAACAAGGCATCCCGGTTTTAGCACGCTGCATTCGTGAAGCAAGAACCAGTAATGAGCGACGCTCATTCGACCGGTTGTTTGATTGAATGTCGTGCCCTACTTTGTCGCACCTCAACTTGGACAACGAATTTTGCTGTGGGGTAGCAGTTGTGCAGGCAAAAGCACCACTGCTGAGAAAATCGCCCAGCACTTAGACATTCCCTTTGTGGATCTAGACGCGCTTAACTGGCTACCAAACTGGGTTGGTCTCAACATGACAGACCCAGACAGGTTGATAGAGCGCATCACCAATGCAACCGCTAACAATGCCTGGGTGGTGGCTGGGTCATATACCAAACAATCTCAAGCTACATTCTGGCCTCGCCTGCAAACCATCATATGGCTGGATCTACCCTTGCCGCTGCTACTTTATCGGGTGCTCACTAGATCTTGGCGCAGATGGCGTTCCGAAGAACTTTTATGGGGAACTAACTACGAAAATTTTTGGGATCAACTCAAAGTCTGGAAAGGTGAAAAGTCTTTGGTGTGGTGGGTTGTCACTCAACACAAACGTAAACGAGCAGATGTTTATCGATTCATGATGGACCCCCAGTGGTCGCATATTCATTTTGTGCGGATCAATAGCACCGAAGGTATCAACTTAATGCTGAGGGATTTGGACCGCCAATGAACCATCGCTGAGCTTTTGAGACTTAATCAGTAGTTCCCTAGGCGCCAGGACGCGCGCCCTTAAAAATATCCCTAATGCGATCTAGGAAAGTATCGCTTTTTAAATCCGAAAACTCACCGGCATCAAAATACATACCTTCACACTGACCACACTGTTCGTACCAGATATGAGTTTGGTTCTTGTCGTAGGTCTTATCCATGGCAATCCCACATTCTGGACAATTGATATCTCCGATCTTGTCGAGCCGCCCACCCACTTTCGGATCACCCGAATCCAAAACAATTTCAGACATCTGCTCACGCCGCATTTCTAGTAAGACATCTGGTTGACAAAAAATGCCGCCACATTCACAACACCGATGAATAGTGATCTTGCGCCCATAGGTTTGGGTTTGCATCTCGCCTGGACACTTTGGACATCGCATCTAAATACCTACTTCACGCATACACAATGATAATTCACACCATACGAGGCAATAAACGCCCTTTCCCACCAACTGGCGCGGATAGTACGTGTGTTACAAAGTATAGGTACAACTTACCGATTAAAACAAAACCAACAAGAAGAGCCACGTTGATGAGCATGTTAGAACCGATACGGCGCATCGATTGCGCAGCAACTCACCGCGGCTTCTACCACGAAAAGCATCATGCAACATAGATCCATACTGCTTCCAGCCTGTTTGTCCAGTTAGATCGCGAAAGACTTTGCGTTCGGCAGCTCACGCAGATAACAAATTTCTTCCTCTGTAAAAAAATCTCTGGGTCTTTGCAGCACTTTCATGGCTTCAGTTTACAATACCCTAACACGCCCTACCACTTAGGCCGCGCAGCCAATCTTGGTTACGGCTATACTGTTTGGCTATGGAAACACAAGAAAATCTAGTCTATCCCTGGAACACACCACCACCCGTGGGCACCATAAAAGAACTTGCCCCGGGCGTGTATTGGCTCGCGATGCCTATGCCGGGTTCGTTAGGGCATATCAATTTATATCTGCTGGAAGACAATACTGGATGGTATGTGGTGGATACCGGGTTAAGCAATGCTGACACTGGCAGGGTTTGGAAGGAAATATTCTCCTCTCAATTAGGATCAAAACCTATCATTGGCGTGATCTGCACCCATATGCATCCTGATCACATCGGACAGGCCTCTATGATTACCGAGGAATTTCGCTGCCCTTTGTACATGACACGAGCAGAGTACTATCAAGCCCGATCTTTCGCCAATAACGGTTCAAGTCGTCGTTCAAGTTGGCAAGGCCAAATGTTCTATTCCAGAGCAGGCATGCCTGACAACTACCTCGAAGAACTACAAAAAATGTGGCAAGCCCACTCTGCCGAAGGGATGAGTATGCCAACCATGCCTTCCGGCTACGAATGCCTAGAAGATGGTCAAGTTTTAACCATTGGTGATCACGAATGGCGTGTTGTGGTGGGTTCCGGTCATTCTCCCGAACATGCGTGTTTACACTGTGCCGCATTGAAAATCATGATTTCAGGCGATCAAATCCTGCCCATCATCACTTCCAATGTAAGCGTACATCCCACTGAGCCTAATGCAAACCCGCTGAAATCATGGATGGAATCGCATGATAAATTCCTCTCTACCCCAGCAGATACACTGGTGCTGCCGGCACACAATCTGCCTTTCTACGGCGTAAGAGAGAGGTTGCGTGGCCTAACTGCACACCATGAAGATCGAATGTTGGCGATAGAGGAAGCCTGTGTTGTACCTCATGTTGCCAAAGACTTGTTACCCGTATTATTCGCTCGCAAGTTAGACCCACGCCAAATGATGATGGCCTTGGGTGAGGCCATAGCACACTTACACTTAATGATGCATCGCAATCGTATCCAACGGACTCTGCATGATGATGGCCAATATCGATTTCTCTCTATCGACCCCGATCTTACTCGGCGCGCGCACCCTCATGCACACGATGCACCACAAGATACTCCTGTGATGGTGTAAGTGGCCGAATCTGAATCCCAATCCCTGAAGCTTGGTCAGCGTATCGCTGGCTTCACCTATCGCATGTTAAAGTGGGGGCGCGATCACGTGCCGCCTGGAGTCCGAACCCTCATCGGCCTGCTTTTCATCGCCGGGGGTGTATTTGGCTTCCTCCCGATTCTGGGTTTTTGGATGCTGCCGTTGGGTTTGGCCTTTATCGCCCTCGATGTCCCACGCGCACGTCATCGAATTGAATCTTGGATGAAACAACTACACAATAAATCTCAGCCTTAGCCTGTACTCTGCACAAGCTTGATTAAATGACGTGAACCTTGCACAGTCACTGGTGAACCCGAAAGGAAACCTCTCATGTCAGATTCAGACGCCGAGCTAGCATTTGCTTCGGCAACAACCCTCGCCGAAAAAATCAAGAACAAAGAAATATCAGCTGTTGAGTTGTTGCAACTGTACCTCGACAGAGTCGACAAATATAACCCCGATCTCAACGCGATAGTGGTCGACATCCGCGACCAAGCAATGCTTGAAGCCAAAACAATGGACGCCACCGTCGCCCGAGGTGATGCTGTGGGTCCACTGCACGGTGTACCGATGACGGTTAAAGAGTCTTACAACCTTGCAGGCACGCCGACCACTTGGGGTAACCCTGCGTGGCGAGATAAAGTTGCAGAAGAAGACGCTGAGTCCGTCAAGAAGCTAAAGAATGCCGGAGCCAACATCTTTGGCAAAACCAACGTACCTTTATCACTGGCAGACTTTCAAAGCTATAACGAAATATACGGTACCACCAACAACCCCTACGACCACAGCAGAACGCCTGGCGGCTCTTCCGGTGGCTCAGCCGCTGCACTTGCCGCAGGGCTAACCGGCATAGAAACTGGCTCGGATATTGGCGGCTCAATTCGTAACCCAGCTCATTTCTGTGGCGTGTTTGGTCACAAGCCAACCTACGAGATGTTGTGGATGCGCGGGCACGCCCCTCCTGGTGATATTCGTTCTAGCTCCGATATCTCTGTTATTGGACCCCTAGCTCGTTCCGCCCGAGACCTAGATACCGCTGTGCGGGTCATGGCAGGCCCTAACGAAATCAGTGCAAGAGGCATGCAACTTAATCTACCAGAATGGCGCGGGCGATCGCTGCGTGACCTCAAAGTTGCGGTTTGGAAAAACGACCAGCAAGCTCCGGTTGCCCAAGAAGTTGAGGCCCGCGTTGAATTGGTTTGCCAAGCTTTACAAGATGCTGGCGCCCGCATAGATGAAGACGCACGCCCTAGTTTCACTTCAGAAAATAGTCATGATACCTATCAAAACCTATTGCAAGCCACCATGGCGATGCGCATGCCTGATGAAGACTATGAAGGTTTAAAAGAATACGTTGCCAAATTAGACCCCAACGATAGCAGTCAGGGGGCAAAGGTGCTGCGCGCGCAAGTGTCCAGCTTCAAAACGTGGGGGCAGTCTAATGAACTACGACACCATCTTCGCTGGAGTTGGCACGAGTTTTTCAAACAATATGATGTTTTGATCACCCCCATCATGGCTACTGCCGCATTTGAGCATGATCACAGCGCCTTCGGCGATCGCAAGTTGATGATCGACAACCAACAACGACCTTACTTCGAACAAGTTTTTTGGGCTGGTCTAACCGGTGTAGCATACTTACCATCAACAGTTATACCCACAGGTTTAAACGATGCGGGCTTACCGATAGGTGTGCAAATCGTAGGTCCTGAATACGGTGATCTCATCACTATTGGTGTCGCGGGAGAACTTGAGAACATTGGCTTCAAATTCACCCCACCACCCAACTATCTCACTTAGCCCACTGTTACTGCGAAGTTGATGACCCGAGCCATCGCCCACCCCAACATCGCATTGGTGAAGTATTGGGGGAAGCAGGTAAAACCTGGCAACCTACCGGCGACACCAAACTTATCCATTACTTTGGATTCACTCACTACCCAAACCAGCATTGAAGATCATGAGTGTGACGAAATTTGGCTGAACAACGTGCACGTGCAAGACGCAAAAATTTCTGCGTTCTTAAACATGTTGCGTGAACAGTTCGACATTTCTCCGATAAAGATAGTCAGTGAAAACAACTTCCCTACCAGTGCCGGGCTGGCCTCTTCAGCATCTGGTTTTGCCGCTCTCATGACCGCCATCAACCAGCATGCCAATCTGGGCATGAATGCAGAACTCATGTCGCAATGGGCTCGGCAAGGTTCTGCTAGCGCTGCGCGTTCTATGTTTGGAGGTTTTGTGGCACTTCTACCACCTGTATGGTGCGCACAAAATATTGCGCCACTTAGTCACTGGCCACTCGAAACTGTAGTGGCCATTACCAGCAAGCAGGTAAAGGCAGTGGCGAGCAGCCAAGGCATGGAACAATCTCGGTTGACCTCGCCCTTTTATCAAACTTGGGTGAGCAGTAGTGGCGACGACTATGCCAATGCAACCCAGGCAATCAACGAAAAAGACTTTGAGCAACTCGCAGTTGTTGCAGAACTGAGTTGTTTAAAAATGCACAGTGTCATGCTAACCAGCCATCCAACACTTGCTTATTGGAACAGTGCCACCGTCGAATGTATGCAAGTGATTCGCCAACTACGCGACCAAGGCACAGCAGTTTTTTTTACCGTAGATGCGGGTCCGCAAGTGAAAGCGATTTGTTTGCCCAGCGCTCGAAAGACAGTACAGTGCGCCCTAGACAAAATCCCCAACGTACTTGAGACAATTTGCTGTGCCATGGGAGAAGGCGCGCGGATTGTCCCTTGAATACTTTTACTAGTACCGCACCGGGGAAAGTGGTGCTGTGGGGTGAGTACGCAGTTCTCGCCGGTGCACCGGCTATGGTAATGGCGGTAAATCGCTACGCGCAGGTTACGCTGCAAGCAGATACCCAGGCTTGGTACTTCAGTGGCGAAGGTTTTCTGACCCCAAGCGTGCACAAATATGGCCCAAGCTTTAGTCGCGCGCCAATAGCCCAAATTGCCGAGACTATCCTAGGTCAATGGGGTTATACCCAGTACCCACATAAATTTGGCTTAAACATTAATTCCCGAGGCTTTTATCAAGCAGGGCATAAACTCGGTATAGGTTCATCTGCAGCCGTCACTGTGGCTACCTATCAAGCTTTGGCCAAATTGCTTGATCGCAACACAAACCTCACCGAAATCTCCGATATTCACC
>JAADHW010000180.1 GCA_013151695.1 Gammaproteobacteria bacterium | reverse complement strand
CCGTAACTTCGATTAGACAGCATTTCGAAAAATATAACTATATATGCAGTGACCAAATCGCAACCGCTGTGTATTTGGCCTTTCATCTAAAAAAGCCAGTATTGATCGAAGGTCCTCCCGGTGTAGGTAAAACTGAGTTGGCTAAAACCACTGCAGAAATGTTCGATCTGCCGCTCATTCGATTACAATGTTACGAAGGCCTTGATGAGTCTAAGGCTATCTATGAGTGGAAGTATGGCAAACAGCTGTTATACACCCAGGTCCTAAAAGAAGCGTTAGATGAAGTGTTAGATGGCGCCAAAGGTTTCACGCAATCAGTCAAACGCCTGCACGAGTTTGGCGATATCTTTTTCTCAGAAGAATTTCTAGAACCTCGCCCATTACTCAAAGCCCTGCGAGAGGAAGATGGGTGTGTATTGCTGATCGATGAAGTTGACAAATCAGACCACGAATTCGAATCTTTGCTGTTAGAGATTTTGTCTGAGTTCCAAGTATCAATCCCTGAAATTGGCACTGTGAAAGCATCCCGAGAGCCCCCCATGGTATTTCTAACCTCAAACAATACCCGAGAACTCTCAGATGCACTGAAGAGACGATGTTTGCACTTATACATTCCGTTCCCAGATATCGACCTTGAGCAAAAAATTATTCACGCGCGCGTACCTGATGTTCCCCCGGAACTACGGCGGCAACTGGTACAGTTCATCCATGAATTGCGAGACCTTGACCTAAAGAAAGCGCCCGCCATCTCTGAAACCATTGACTGGGCTCGGACGCTATTACTACTTCACGCAGACTCACTAGATCCGGAGTTAGTTAGAAGCACGCTGAATGTCATACTCAAATTCCAAGAAGACATCGAGAACATCGACGGCGAGATCAATAGCATAACCGCCAAGATCAACAAGTAGCCTCGGCCAACATTCAAATGGATCGGACCCTCACCAATTTCATACGATCACTGCGCATGGCAGACATACGTATCTCAACAGCAGAAACGTTAGATGCTATGAGCACGGTGGAATTGGTGGGCTATCGTGACCGCGCCTTCTTAAAACACTCACTAGCACTGGTGTTACCTAAAACCATTGATGAAAAAGAAGCCTACGACAGCTGCTTTGAGCAATTCTTTAAATTTGATGATGTTAGCGGTGAAAAACAAACAAGCGACACCCAAGCCGGGGTAGATGGCGAAGAAGATAATTCGGGCGACGAATCTGCTGAGGGTGGCGAAGGTAGTGGCACAGGTGGTAAACGCGAACCCGGACAAGCTTCCTCTAAACGCAAGAAAAAGAGTAAGGCCCGACGTAACTACTTGTATGAAGAGGAAGTCGAAGAAGACCTAGGACCTGGCGAGATGACACAGGCTAACAGCGCGTTAGGCCAACTTCTTATGCAAAACTCGAAAGTTGATCTCAGCATCGCTATGTCAAAAGCGGGCGAAGAAACCAATGTCCGTGACATTCAAATATTCACGCAAAAAGGTCTTTTCGCTCGACGTATCATGGACGCCATGGGTCTTGCCGACCTTAACCAAGAAATTGGCGATCTTCGACAGGCCCCAGCAGTGCCTTCACGTCGACTTGGACAAGAGCTCAAGCGACGCCGCGACTGGTTACGCGAGCAAACCCGTGACTACGTGGAAAAACAGTTTCTACTCAATGCTGATGTGAGCGGAAAAAAATTGCGCGAAGAACTATTGCGCACCGTAAAACTCTCAAACATCGAACACCGTAATTTTCGCCTCATACAAGAAATCGTCTACAAAATGGCGAAGAAGCTAACCACTATGCATTCGCGGCATAAGAAAGTGTACAAAAGAGGGGCGCTGAATGTGCCGCGCACCTTACGACGTAACATGGCATACGACGGCGCTATATTCGACTTGCAATGGAAGTCAGTAAAAGTGGATCGGCCCAAAGTGTTTGCCATTTGCGACGTGTCAGGTTCGGTAGCCAGCTACGCACGCTTCATGTTGATGTTCCTATACAGCCTTGATGAGGTGATGCCAAAAGTTCGAAGCTTTGCCTTTTCTTCAGACCTAGCGGAAGTCACCGAACTTTTTAACCGTAACAAAATCGAAGATGCCATCGCCAAGGCCCTACGCGACTATGGTGGCGGATCAACCGACTATGGCCAAGCACTGCTCGATTTCAAGAAACTTTGTTTGAACGACGTCGACAACCGTACCACCATCATCTTCCTTGGCGATGCACGTAACAATTACGGCGATACCCATGTAGAGGTGATGAAGGAAATTTACGATCGAAGCAAACGGGTGATATGGCTCAACCCAGAATCGCGCGTGTCTTGGAACACTGGCGATTCAGAAATGCGTCGTTATGGCACTTATTCTCATCAAGTAGAAGAGTGTAATTCTCTTATGCATTTGGAGCGAGTTGTAGGTAACCTTCTGCGTCAAGTAACGACTTAGCGCAAGCCTATGAGCCAGACAACCCCTTCTATTACCGGCGACGATACGGAAGAGGCGTTTGCCAAATCAGCAGGTCGCCAGTTACTCGTCTTTGCCTGTGGCGCTGTAGTGATCATTGCAGTGCTTATGTGGGGGCTGCAAGTTCTCGCCAGCATGGTAGGTTCCAGCACCATAGCGGCACAAGCGGTAGATCTCGAAACCAACTCCATCACCATTGCCATCGCCGAAGAACCCCCTCAGCTAAACTCGACAGTCACCACTGACGCCAGTTCCGGCATTATCCTCGGCCATGTCATGGAAGGCTTACTGCGCATGAGTATGGACGACAAACTTGAGCCCGCCATAGCCGAACGCTGGGAAGTGACGCCAACCCACGCCACTTTCTGGCTACGAAAAAATGCTAAGTGGAGTGACGGTAAACCCATTACCGCCCATGACTTTATTTTTGCCTGGCAAACTGCACTTGCCCCCGATGTCGCTTCTCAATATGCGTTTCTACTGTTTCACATCAAAAATGGGCGTGCAATTAACCAAGGTGAGCTGCCTGTTTCAGCACTAGGGGTCTTGGCGCCAGACGATTTCACCTTGGTGGTTTCGCTTGAACGCCCAGTGGCCTTTTTCGATAAAATGGTCAATTTTGTCACCTTCCTGCCCGTACGCGAAGATTTCTACACCGCCACTGAGGGGAAATTTGGCGCCGAGGCAGACCAATTACTCTACAGTGGCCCCTTTGTCATCACCAGTTGGGTGCACGGCTCAAGTTTATTGTTGGAGAGAAACCCATATTACTGGGACCAACAGCGAGTAGGCCTGGATAAAATCAATATCGCCTATATCACTTCAGATGCCACAGCCACGTTAAACTTTTTTAAAGACAATAGAATCGCCTACACAAAGTTGCAGGCCGAAAACTTAGACGACGCCCTAGAAAAGCGATGGCATATCTACCGCGAACAAGATGGCACCGTATTTTTCCTAGAATTCAATCACCGGCAAGATCGTGTCACTAAAAACATTCATCTGCGCAAAGCCATGCAACTGGTGATGGACATGGATGAGTTGGTTTATAAGGTCACCAAACTGCCAGGCTACATTCCGGGAAAATCGCTGTTCCCCAATTGGTTGATGGGGGTCGAAGACTACTTACGTAAGGAGTATCCCGCACCAGCACTGGTGTTGGACATTGATAAAGCCAAGCAACACCTGGAATTGGCAAAGCAGCAGCTAGGACTGGATGAGATACCCGAAATTATCATGCTTACCGGCGATAACCCCGTTTCAAATATCCAATCAGAATGGACCCAGGCTGTCTTAAAAAAGCATCTTGGCCTAACCATCAGGATCGACAAACAAATATTTAAACAACGTCTGGCAAAAATGACTGCTGGCGAGTTCGACTTGGTACTCGCTGGTTGGGGGCCAGACTACAACGATCCACTCACTTTTGGCGACCTGTTTGCGTCCTACAATTTAAATAATCGCGGTCGTTATAACAGCCCGGAAATGGACAGGCTCATCGAAGAAGCACAAAACTCTGTGATTGCTGCCGAACGCATGGCAGCTTTCGGCGCAATCCAGCAACTTGCATTCGATGATGTGGTCTTATTGCCTATGTATGAACGCGGTGTCACCTATGTTGTCCATCCTCAATTGAAAAATTTGAAGCGAAGGATCATTGGTGCGGAAATAGATTTTACCAATGCCTATTTAGTACCGGACAAATCATAGTCGACAAACAAATGTCTGATTCGACTGTGGTAAACGTCGGTGAAAACGTTTAATAATTGCGTACAAACAGGGCTAGAAGAACAAAAAACTGCATGGGTCGCTACGCATTAAAGAGAATATTTCAAGGCATTATCACCGTCTGGTTTATCGCCACGGCGACCTTTTTTGCTATGCACGCCGTGCCTGGAGACCCACTGTCAGGCGACAAAGCCCTGACCGAACGCATTAGAGCAAACCTAGAGGTCAAATACGGGCTAGATAAGCCACTGATGGTGCAGTACGGCATTTACCTAAAGAGTATTGTGCAAGGCGATTTTGGTATTTCATTCACCCAAGAAAACCGCCAAGTAAACGACATCATTAAAGAACACTTTCCCGTCTCTGCCACCTTGGGCATTCTGGCTATCGTTTTTGCGGGTATTGGCGGCGTCTTGTGGGGGGCACTCACAGCCCTGTATCGCAACCGCCTACCCGACACTATCATCATGTTTCTTGTCATTCTCGGCATTTCGGTGCCAAGCTTCGTGGTGGCCGCGTTAGGACAACTTTCGCTAGTCAACCTCAACGGCTGGACTGGCGTTTCAATACTACCCATTGGTGGCTGGGGTACAGTGTGGCACATGATCGTTCCTTCCATGGTCTTGGGCCTATCTACCATGGCCTACCTCACCCGCCTCATGCGCTCATCAATGTTAGAAATTGTCAGCGCAGATTTTGTCCGCACCGCCAAGGCTAAGGGTGTTCCCCCTACACAAATATTCACCCGCCATCAGCTTCGTAATGCCATTTTGCCGGTGATTACCGTTTTAGGACCGGCCATTGCAGGCATCACTACTGGTGGTTTTGTGGTCGAAATTATCTTCGCTATCCCAGGCTTAGGACGTTACTTTGTGCAAGCAGTACAACAACTCGACTATACCGTGATCATGGGCACCACGGTTTTCTACGGCGCATTCTTAGTTTTCATGGTCATTTTGGTCGACATTATTTACGGCTTCATCGACCCCCGCGTAAGGCTCGAATAGACATGGCGCAGGGAACACTTAAATCTTCTTCACCTGCAATTTTGCCCGAGGATGCTTTTTCTGTGTTACCGCGCGGTCAAAGCAGTAACCAGGGTCTGACCAGACCTTCTTTGTCTTATTGGCAAGACGCATGGATTCGACTAAAGGCAAATGGGCGCGCGCTGTTTTCACTTTACTTGATCATTGGTTTGGTACTATTCACCTTCCTGGGGCCCTTTATTTGGGATGTCGATCCTGCGCAACAAGACGTTGACCAAATTTCCCAAGCCCCTGGAGCAGACCGAACCGTCACCTTAGTAGAAGCCTACAAGCCCTGGACCGGCATGCCTATTTCAGCAGGACAAGGCTTACGCTTTGTAGAGCCACCCTCAACTCAATACGTTCGTTTGCAATGGGATAAAATACCCACGGCCCACGAGTACAGGATTTACCGAACGCCTTTCAGCATTGGCACAGAAAGAGCCCTTGGCTTACCTCTTAAAGAGACCACGGACACCCATTTCGAAGACTTGTTAGATTTGCGCCCCATAAACTACTACTACTCAGTGGTCGCCTTAGATGCTCATGGACAAGAAATGCAGAACTTCGAAACCATCCAAGGCACGGTGACACGCGTGATTACCACTGACGAAGCGCGTGAACGCAATTTGATCAGTGCGTTTGAAAACCACCCCATGGGCACAAACTTTAAACTGCCCCTACATCCACTAGGCACAGACTATCTTGGTCGTGATATGTTAGCCAGGCTCATGCACGGTGCTAGAGTGTCTCTGTTCATCGGCATCGTCGCCCCGCTTTTATTTGTG
>JAADHW010000353.1 GCA_013151695.1 Gammaproteobacteria bacterium | reverse complement strand
GGATACCCCTGACCAAAAGTTCTCATTCCAGGGGTTGATCGGAACTTGTTTTTCCGGGTGATAACCTGAAAGGGCAAATTCGCTCATATTCAGCTTACCAATAATTATCGCACCAGCCCGCCGCAATCTGTTAACGGCCTCTGCGTTGCTTGTCGAAGCATACCCACTGAATATTTTTGATCCGACAGCCGTGTCAGTACCCTCCATATAAAAGAGATCTTTCACTGCCACAGGGATACCCTGGAGTACACCCTTATAATTTCCAGCCCGCATATCCTCATCGGCATTTGCGGCGGCTTGTAGCGATTCTGATTCTATGACCTGGGCATAAGCTTTATAGTGACGGTCGCAGGCGCTGATTCGAGCCAAAATTGTCTTGGTAAGTTGTGTGGAGGATATAGTTCCGGATTTGAGCTGATCTGCGACGTCAGCTAATGACATCATGTGCGTTGGAAACTTTTCTGTCATTACAATCCCCGTTAGACAATCCCGCTTGATTTGGCATCAATTTTGATAACGCGCTTTTGTCAAATAAAGCGCGGTAGGTCTTAAAATATTATAATAAAGCGAGGTATTATGCTAGCAATGCGCCCAAAACCATTATTATCCTATAATAAAACCCACCTATGGATCGTTATAAAAATTGTTACGCCAAGCAAGCCTTGTCTTGGAAATTACGTAAACAGTTCATTGTGGGGGGGTATGTGAGCGCTATCGACAAAGTAACCGGGGTTCCACACTTCCTGAAACGTACCAGTACCGGCCGACAAGCGACCGATCTTGTCTTGTCCCACATCCTCGAAGGTTTGGTTGATGGCACCTTGGTGCCTGGGCAGAGAATAAATGCAAAACACCTTACGGAACATCTCGGTGTTAGTGTCGTACCGGTACGAGAGGCTCTGCACTATCTAGCAGGCGAAGGGTTGGTTGAACTGCTTCCTCTCAAAGGTGCTCGCATACCGACCATGAACCCGGGAGAGATTGTGCGCTGGTGGGACATATATTGTTGGCTCGGCAGGCGGGCGATTATTGAAGTTCCGAAGTTCCTGGCAGCCGATTTGACATTAATTTCCCAAATTGATGAAGCCGTTGCCGGTATAGATTCATCCGTATATCAGGCTAACCCTCGTCGCTTTATTATGACCCTGCTTAACTTCCACAAAGTACTTAACTCAATTACCGGCCTGGTGGAAATTGATGAAGCAACGCGCAGGCTTCAGGTGGTGTACTGGTGCACTTACCTACCAAACTACGTTGATTTTGAGGTTTATGCTCAGGAGTTTGCCAATCACTACCATCAAATTGGAGATTTAATAAAAATTGGCGCGGGTGAAGCAGCGTTCGCCTTGTTTGAATTTCATGTGAGCTGGTCATCTGCGATTATCAATGGCGAATCACCCGAACCAGGCCACGTGTGGACATCTTGATTCAACCGTACTCGGCCATGAGGTGCTAATAACCTACAGCTGGTCAAATTTAGTCGGCGCGCCGGCTGGATCGTAGGTTCGTCGCAAGGTGCTCGTCCTGGAGCACAAGGCAGAGTCACGATACTGTTGCTACCCTCTTGAACACACATATTATTACATTAAGCAAAAATATTGCTTTTGATCTGACTAAATACGTATATATTATTATATATGGACGTTTCCAGAGAAACTGGGACGCAATGAAAGTCGGCAACTTGACAATGTGTGGAGAATCTTAGCGATGGTGGAAGAAGAAGTTAACAGCCCGGTCGTCAGAGCGAGCGGCATTTATGATGTCGTATTACTTACGCCGTTTGCCATTCCCGGTATAGCGGGCTGGGTGATACAGAAACTGCAGGTGATCAATGAGTTCCTGTCACTCCCCGGTGCAGTACCGATGCTTTCACCAACGGCTCTGCTCTTTGTCAACATGATGGCCTGCCTGGCAATCATGTATTCCGCATTAAGGATTCGGCAACCGAATCGCCTTTATGGTGGCTACGACGTAGTTGCTAGAATCCTCATGGCAACCTTGATCTTGATCTATCTATTGATATTCCATATCGCCGGGGTGTTTTGGGGATTTTTTGCGGTAGAGGTTGCTTGGGCAGTTTTACAATACCGGGCAATTTCCCGGAAAATATAAACGCCGCGATACGCCCATGCGCAAAGTGATTGATGTAGATGTGGTGGTGAGTGGTACCGGCTGGAAACAGGAAGTAGCGTTTTTTATGGATACTGTTCTTCGCTGACGTGCCATTCAGTCCCGCAGCACCTGAGAGAACCACGATGAGCATTGTTGGGAAGAGGAGGCATCAAATGATATTTGTAAATCCAGTTGGGGCAGCTTGCACTAGATTGTCGATCCGACTAGCCGTGCGTTCAAACATGCAGAATAGAGTATAGCGTCCTTGTTTCGTTCTAGGCGAAATAACCAGGTTCGGATTTGTTATGCCTAATATTAATAACTAGGTTTGCAAGCAGCCTCGCCAAAAACCCATCATATCCTCATTGAAGGTCTGGACTAGGTTGTCAGATGTGCCAATACGCGCTCCACGTACGCCATATCCGGCCTTGATTCCATACAACATGAGTTCTCGCTCGCTGGTTTCAGGGTTCGCTTCTCCTGTTACTGGATGAATGTAGGCACCGTTATCTTGGAGGTAGATCGTAGGGGCGCCTGGCGAGACCGAGGCGTCTGCGGTTATCTCGATTGGGGTTTCTCGATCAAAACTGTGGTGCGCACCCGCAACAATACGGCAGGAGGCATCGCCACCACAAAGACGTATGGCTTGCATGTGTGCTTGTACTTGTTGCGGCAATGTCCACTCGTCTTGATCGCCGATGATCGATCGTACCTTGGTGTTGTCAACCTGAGGCAGAAGAAACTGTTGGCCACACCACGGGTATGCAGCATAAACCCCAGACAATCTTGTTTCGAACTTAGTCAGGCGCTGCATGCAAGCAGCTGAGAGTACCGCCGATCCACCGCGACTATGTCCTTGAGCGCCTATTCGACATGGGTCCACATGAGCTTGGTGGGTTAATTGATCGAGCGTGGCAAGTACGTCCCACGCGCTAGCGGCGAAGGAGTATTGTGCTTGATTTGACACCGTCGAAGAAACTCCGCGAGTACCGAACGGGTCTATGATGCACGCCGCGATGCCTGCTTGGGTGAGCAACTCTGCTTTGAGCACATGTGATGGTGCAACGCCCATACTGCCCGGCACGATGATGACTGCAGGTGGTTTTTCAATCCCCTTGGGAAGAAAATTTTGAGCATAGATAGTGGTTTTCGGCGCCTTGTTGGGAGCAGATAACGCTTGGTAAAAGTTCACTGGGTTTGCGGTCTTGACCGTCCACATCTCGCCTTGAATACCGTTGTTGAGTTGAATCACAGACTGGTCTAAAAATAGTGTCATAGGGTCCTCCCACGGGTGAGTTGGGTAGTTTACGCTGGGGGAGTATGTCAGATGAGGAGGTTGCGTTCCCCTTGCTAGAAGCTGTTGCGATTACCCAGCATACAGAAACCCTTACGCATCATTGCAGCAGATTTCGTTGCGGTGTTGTCTAAACCCCAACCCCAACGGTGCGGAGGGTGAACCGAATCGCGATTTCGCATATGTGCTCTATGAGTGGATGGTTGAGTTCCGTAAAGATCTGAGTATGCCCGGTATGCTCAACAGCGCGGCCATACTGCCTAGCAGCCGTAGAACCACAATCACTATGTCAGGGACCTTTGGTTTTTTAGTTAGGTGCGAGCTAATTTTATTGACTGTGGTCATATTGATAAAGTATTATTACTGACTACGTTCAATATTGACTATGTTCAATCAATAATGTAGATACATGCTAATTGAGCCCGCTTACTACGAGTCGAGTGTGGAGGTGGCTGGTTTGGCGATTTGTGCCTTTTCAACCAGAACACCTTAAACGTGTATAGAGTCTTTGCGTCGAGCTTGTGTAATCTGGCACAGTCGATCAATTCATTCTAGACGCAAGTCACAGACCATTAGCGGCAGTAAGCTCCTCGAAACACCATCAATAACAAAGGGGGATCTCAGGCACAAACATATTGTCAGGTTCAAACATGGGTTCAAACAAAGACCAAACAAGCAGGGCGCTCGAAAATGGTACTTTCTGTTTGACTCTCTTTTAACATTCTGGCTTCCTATCGCGCCCATTTTTTGGGCCACTAATTTTTCTTGGAGAGAAACGAATTGAAATACTCATTGTTACCCATCGTTGTTGCTTCTGCCCTTGTTTTGGGGGGGACGCAGCTTGTTTATGCCGATGAAGGAGTCATCGAAGAAATTATTGTCACTGGCTCATATATCAAGAAAAAAAGCCAGGGAGATAGCGCGTCACCCATCACTAACATCGATCGTGCGAGCATTGACGATACTGGTATTGTCACCACGCAAGAACTATTTCGCTGGATCCCCAGTAATACAGGTTCTGAAAATCAGGCAGATGCCTTGACCCAAGGTGGCACCCCGGGGACTGCAAACGTTAACTTACGAGGGTTAGGGCTAGGGTCTACTTTGGTACTCATCAACAACCGCCGTCAAACAGTTTCAAGCGCAACCGCGAATGGTGGCGATACGTTCACGGACATCAACTCCTTAGTACCTACCATCATGCTCGAAAATATCGAAATTCTAAAAGATGGTGCGGCCGCTATTTATGGGTCTGACGCGGTAGCAGGTGTGGTTAACTTCAAAACCAGAGACACATTCGAAGGGATGGAGTTTCGGGCTAACTATCAAGCAACGACGCAAAGTGATGATTTATCCGACTCAGAGTTTTCTATCTTGTGGGGCGGCGGTAACGACCAAACACACATTGTTGCGGCATTGTCCTATTTTGATCGCGAAGGTTTGTTCTTAGGCGAACGTGATTTGCCCACCCAAACTGAATCAACTTTTGGCAACCCAGGATCGTATCTCCTACTTGGGCCTTCTCCCACGATACCTACAGCTGTGCCTGGTGTGTTTAATGCAGACCCAGCCTGTGGCACTGCGACAGGCTCTCGGGTTGTGCCAACTGGTGGCGGCTCTTCTTTGTGCTTCTTTGAATTCGGTCCAAGTTTCTCGCTGGTACCTGACGAAAAGCGAGTTCAGGCATATGCAGTAGTGAATCATTCGGTGAGCGACTATATTAACTTTCGTAGTGAATTTGGCTGGTCAAAAAATGAAATAGCAGGGGGCTTTTCACCTTCTTTCCCTCTCCTTGCTTTTCCGGTGATTGGCGCTGATCACCCCGGTAACCCTTTTGGCGTTACGGTGGCTGGACGCTTCCGTGCAATTGGTGACGGCTTTGGGGAGCCAGGTGAAAACCGTGTAGTGAACACCGCAGACCACGACACCAAGAAAATCAGTTTAAATCTATCTGGCCTTCTCGGGTCTTCGGGTAAGTGGGACTACGATATTGCTTATACTTTTTCTGAAAATACCTTTTCAACCACCGGAAATGATCAAGCGGGATCTCGCCTCTTTTTGGCTCTGCAAGGGTTTGGTGGCTTCAATTGTGACCCTCTCACCGGCGCGGCCGGCGTGGGCTCCTGCGGATACTATAATCCCTTTGGTAGCGCACTGACCGCCTCACCTGGTGATGCCACGTTTAATTCACTGGAAATGCTTGAATATATTAATTCACAAAACGCTAGCCGTACCGAAACAGACCTGGTCACTTGGGATGCCGTTGTTACAGGTGATCTTTTTGAAATGGGTGGCGGCACCGCAGGTATTGCGATCGGTATTCAACGGCGTGAAGAATCCCGCAAAGCGGATCTCTCTGACGATGCCAACCGCTCTGACTTAGTGTTTCTGATTGGCGATGCAGATTCTTCCGCAGATCGCGAAATAGACGCATTTTTTGTTGAGATGTTTTTGCCGGTCTTTGACAACGATGCCGGTTCTCTGGAAGCCCAACTGGCGATCAGATACGAAGACTATGACACTGGGTTTGATTCAACCGACCCTAAAATTGGTCTGTTATATCGCACGCCAGAAGAGAAGGTTTCCCTTCGGTTTACCTACGGCACGTCGTTTAGAGCGCCCACCTTGTTTCAGCAGTTTGTGACTTCTACCGCGTTAAACCCCACGCAAGACCCATTAACAGGCTCTTTAGTTTTCTTAGGACAAACCGCGTCGGCTAATCCTGATCTGGCTCCAGAAGAGGCAGATACGTTCAATTTGGGCATCACCATAAACCCAATTGATAACCTAGTCATCAGCTTGGACTATTACAACGTACAATACGAAAATAGAATAGTTTCACAATCGGGGCAGGCATTGATTGTTGCAGAGGCCGCGGCACTAGCCGCAGCTGGATGTGGTCCCGCCATGTTGCAGACGCCGGCTTGTGCACCACTGACAAATCCACAAATTCTCCGTGACCCCGGGACTGGTACGCCGCTGCGAATTTTTGTCGATAGGTTTAATGCGGCATCTGCTGAAACTGATGGTTTTGATATCGAAGCCAGCTATTCGTGGGAGACCGATATAGGTTCTTTTGCCATTCTCAACAACACCACCATAGTCAACAGTTTTGACATACAGGTAGATGCCGGTGGTCCAACCATCGACGGTGCCGGTAGACGCAATGAAGACAGCATTCTCGCTTCTTCTATACCTGAAATTCGGTCAAACACGATGTTTGCCTGGAACAGAGACAATATGGGTGCCAACATCATCATGCGTTACATCGATGAGTATGAAGATACTGCAGATAGCATTGACGCGTGGTGGGTCTTTGATGCGCAATTCAACTACTCGTTTAATTTCTTTGATGATCAAGAAGCAACTGTAACCTTGGGTGCTCTGAACCTCACAGATGAAGAACCACCAGGGGTTGCGGGAAACACCAACGAGTTTGGGTACGACCCGAAGGTGCACGATCCACGCGGACGTTTGTGGTATGTGCGACTTGTCTACGCGATCTAATCAAGAAGCATCGTAAGTAAAAACCCGCCAATTGGCGGACTAAACTGCCAACAAACCCTCGCCATACGGCGGGGGTTTGTTTTAATCGGTACGGGTTCTCCAAAGCCAGCCTTCTTA